>JAJDEH010000324.1 GCA_029259935.1 Planctomycetota bacterium | reverse complement strand
GTACGCGACGGCGGGCGTCTAATTCAAGTTGCGTATACTCGCTCTTCACTTTCCTGCAAATGTCGTCGATCTGGGGGCGAAAAGTAGCGGCCAAGGGCGGTCCGTGTTTCGGTCGCGATTCAAGCAAGGTGACGATCGCGTCCAGTTCTCCATCCGTCATCTTGTCCAGGCTTAACGGAAGCTCGATCCATGGCGCGTTCTGGTCCATATAAAAGATCGCCTTCTCCAAATACAGGTCGACGACCCAGGGCGCGGTGTCGCCGGTAATCCCATCCGCCAAAATCGACAGCAGCGACGGCTTCCTTTGCCCATACCCGATTCTGGGCGGCGGGTCCCAGTTGGGAGGAAAGCTCTCTCTTTGCACGGTCGACATGAACGCCAGCGCGTCGGCGGTTCTTTCAGCGTGCAGCATTTGTTCGACATGCCGCCGGCGCTGTTGTGGGGGTTGAGTCCAAGGCAGAATCGCCGGCCACACCAGCAGGCTGCCTGCCACCAACATGATCAAGCTCACGGTGACAGCCCGTGGCTCGACGTCTTCCCTTTGCAAACGCCAAGGCGGCAATGTTCGCGAGAATCGCAACAGTCCGACGCCCAGCGACCCGGCCAGCCAAATCGGCAGCGTGATCATTCCGAAAAAGCCGACCAGGAACGACGTGCTTTGGATGACTTCTTCTCCATAAGTCAGCGGAATTCCGCCCATGAAATTGAACACCGGCAGCGGTGTTAAATACAGCACCACCATCGCCACGCCGTCGGCGAACAGCATCACCACGGACAGCGCCGCCCAAAAACTGCACTGATACAGTACCGAAACAATGCGCGTCATCAGCACCACGCGCCACAGTGACACGACGCCCAAAAGCATCAGGTTGGCAACCACGGCTTGGTTTGGTGAAAACAATCGCTCGGTCGGAATAGCATACAGCCAAGCCAGCGGCGCGGTCATCCAAAACAGGCTCAAAAAGCTGCGGAAGCTGGCCACGAATGGTTGCCGCTCGTCACCTCGAATTCGAGCCATCAGCCGCAGCAACAGATACAAGATCAACGACGAGGCTACGGAAGCGACCAGCGGGATCAGCAGATACCACGGTTCGTGTAGCAAGTCCTCTTGGTCGTATTCGCGGGCCAGTCCGGCGGAAAGCACGAAGACAACGCCGATCCAGAAGGCGCGGGGATGCGCCGCGACCGCCAAGATGGCATTTCGCTGACCAAGCAAATACCGCGGAAGTGTGGAGAGGTTCATTAGCAGATGCCGGCGTTCACTGGGCAAGCGGTGTCAAAGACGGCGACGGGTTCTCCATCAGTGTCCGACAATTGCGCGGTTTCGCCAAGTATCCCTCTGGCATGGTGGCTAATTTGTGGCACGGCCAACTTGTGGTGCGGCCGTCTCGGCTGCGGCAGGCGGGACGCCCGCACCTCAAGCCTGTACAGGTTGCGCCGCTAATCTCGATTCTACCGGCTGTCAACGGCGAATCGATTCGCGGATATGGCTCCGCCGTCGGCCAATCGAAATCACCGAGCCATCCACGAGTTAATCTTCCATTGAGGAACTCATTGTGCGCGGGGAATTCCATGTCCGGAAAAATCGATGGCCACCGATTGATTTACGCGTTCGAAGCGGGTTGTTTCGGGAAGTTCGCGCTGGTCGCTTTCATCGCCTTTCCGGTGACGATTCTGTTAATGCTGATGAGCGGCGTGATTGAAGGCACGACGAAACATCCACTGATCGGCGCGTGGATCATGACTCTGCTGAGTGTCGGCTTTGGGCTCGCCTTTGCCGGCCTGACACGACGCACCGTAATCGACCGCGAAGCCAACATGGTGATCGACGAGTTAGCTTTCTTCGGCCACGGCTGGATCAGGAAAATTCCGCTTGCCGATTTTCAAAACGTCACGGTTCGCCACTGGCTGAATCTGAAGGGCCGTATGCGCATCAAGACGTTGCTGGCCGGCAGAAACGGCAACATCGACTTGGCCGTCTACTACACGTTCAAAGGGGCGCAAAAATCCGGCGAGGAAACCGCCGAATTCTGCGGCCTGCCACTGGTGTACGACAACCGCGTCCCCAAGGTTTGGCCGACCGAATGGTAGAGGCGCAAGGCGGGTCAACACGGAGCCGTGGAGCGAAGGAGTACACTTAACGGTTCCATAGGATGCCGGATCCATACCCGGGCAATTCATTCAGATTTGAGTCCCAGATTTCTTGGCGCGGATAGAATGGGAAACGCAATCCTGTTGCCCGCAGTTCTTCAATGGGCCGATTGTAATTGATTGACTTTTCGGTAGGGAGGCCTTCTTTCTTGTTAACCGCCTCAATGATGGCGCTGGTAATGTCGAGATTCTTGTGGAAGACCACGGGATTCTTGATTGCCAATTCAAAATCTTCCACATCGTCCTCTTCAATCGACCTGGTAGAGAAGTTCTCGACGAGCGTGATGTCATAGTCAGCGGCAAACGATTCTACTTCTTTTTGGATTTCGGAATACGCACGAAGATACAGTTGTGCCTCTCTTTGGCGAAATACGCCACGTTGAAACTTGGCTTCCCCGTTAAGTGCTCCTTTGTCCCTCGCAAGTTTTCTACCGAGCTCCATATATTCGGCTGTTCCAACTTTATAGGTCTTGAGTTCGTTACGCTTGGCGGCGAGGCATTTCCTCTTCTTGGCAACACTCGCGGCATATTGCTCGGCCTCATCCAGCAACTCCGCCAGTCGGTTATCTAGCTGTTTGTAATTGCTGAAGACTTTTTCCACGTCCAGCACCACGGTCAGTTTTGGCTTGACCGTTTCTTCACCGCTGGCCGAGGCAGTGGTCCCAAACAAAAACATTCCAATCAAAAAAGCTGGCATGACATTTTTCATTTTGCTCAATCCCTTACCTGCAAAGTGACCGACAGACCTAGATAGAAAGCGGCGCAAGTGGTCGCCCGCATTCACAATTTGGGGCGGTATTGTAATCCAGCATGGGCCGCTGCAAAAAGCCCAACTTGCCACTTCAAGCGAGCCGTCTTTTGAAGGTGGATCACTCTTGCCGGCCAGCTTGATGAACCACGGTCACCGTAGTCGCGATGCTCCCTTGAGTACTGGATTCAGCCAAGATCTTGAGACGTCGAGACTAAAGCGTAAACTCCGGGCACACGATTTGGATGCTATAGTCGCGAGCGGGAAACTCGTGCTCGCATGTCTCTACGCTAACGAATCCGAATGATAGTTCCTCCACTCCCAGGCACTGCTTCCCAGCTAATGTCTAAATTTTTTTCGGGGCGTCGGTAGAACGGAAAGCGCAACCCTGTTGCCCGCAGTTCTTCAATTGGGCGTCGGTAGTCAACCGAATTCGCGTCCGCGGTCTTTTCGGCTTTCTGATTGACTGCATCAATGATGGCACTTGTGATGTCGAGATTCTTGTAGAAGACCACGGAGTTCTTTACCGCAAGCTCGACATCCATCATGTCGACCTCATCGACCGGCTTTCGAGAGAAGTTCTCGACCAACGTGATATCATGTTCGACGGCGAACAGTTCCACTTCTTTTTGGATCGCAGCATACGCGCGAGAATAAAGGCCCGCCTCTCTTCGCCGAAATTCACTCTGCTGAAACTCGACTTCGCCCTTAATCGCTCCTTCTTCTCTGGCAATTTCCCTGGCACGTTCTAGATATTCCGGTGCGCCAATCTTGTATCTCTTGAGATCGTTTCGCTTGGGCCCAAGAGCTTTCCTTTCTTCCGCAACTTTCGCGGCGAATTGCTCGGCCTCCTCCAGCAGGTCGGCCAGTTGACGGTTCAACGGTATGCTACTGCTGAGAACTTCTTCGACATCAAGGAGAACCGTGAGCATCGACTTTTTGTCGTCAGCTTGATCCTGGTGTTTATGCGGTTTCGTCGGTTCTTCGCCGCTGGCAGCAGCGATCCAGGTTAACGCCAGCAACATAACGGGAAGACGGTGTAGCACGCAGTTTTTCATTTTGTGTACTCCTTGATTCACAAATGAACGGACCGACCCCAACTGAAGGCAGCGCATAGGCCCGCTGCAACCCCCGAATGGCGGGGATTGTAGTGGAGTAGCCCAGTTGCGGCAAAGCCAAATTGGGCACATTAATCGAGCGTTTTGAGAAGCCGGAAGACTCTCAGTTCTTGGCTTCGTGAACCACGGTCACGTTGGTCGTGATGCCCCCTCGCGCACTGAATTCAGCCAAGATCTTGAGGCGTCGTGGCTGAAGCACGCCGACCAAATCGTCCAGAATGCGATTGGTGACGTTTTCGTAAAAGATCCCCTCGTTGCGGAAGTGCTGCAGATAGAGCTTTAAGCTCTTCAGTTCGACGCATCGCGCTTCCGGTGTGTAGGTGAACGTCAATTTGCCAAAGTCGGGTTGGCCCGTTTTGGGACAGACCGACGTAAACTCCGGACACACGATTTCGATGCTATAGTCGCGACCGGGGAACTGATTTTCAAAGGTTTCCAGCGCGTCGCGAAATTGATCAGACATTGGGGTCATTCCTTCTCGATGACTTGATCGCTCGTTCTTGCAGCGATGCTAGGAAGCAGCCGCAAAACGGCGAAAGCTGCAAGACTTGTGGTGCAGGCGTCTCGCCTGCCGCAGCCGAGACGGCCGCACCACAATCTGGCCGCACACAATCGTTTTGTCATTCGGGCAATTAAATTGCGTTTTGTTTCGGATTTCGACATTCGTATTTCGAATCTATCTACATCGGCGCGATTCTCTTCGAGCCGACGTCAGTCGTCAGCAACACATGGGCGTCGAAACTTGCATGCAGCAGTTCGCGTTTCAGCATTTGCGAGTTCGGATCGTCCCACAGGTTGTTGAATTCCCACGGATCGTTCTCCAGATCGTAAAGCTCGCCCAATCCATGACCATGATAGACACTCAACTTATGTTGACGAGTGCGGTGCATCGTGGCATAGGTGCCCGTGCCGCCGGTGAAGTGAGGATCGAGGGCGTCGAAATACTCGCAGCGAACAAACTCGCGATGCTCGTTGGGCGAGGCCTCGCCTTGCAGGATCGGCACCAGCGATTTGCCCTGCATGTATTCCGGCTGAGGCAGTCCCGCCAGATCGACAATGGTCGCAGTTTTGTCGAGTAACTCGACGAGCGCATCGCCCCGCACATCTTGTTGGAATCGGCCGGGCCAAGAGAAAATCAGCGGCACACGGACCAGGCCCTCGTAAAAGCGGCAGCCCTTTTGCAACAGTCCGTGATCGCCCAGCGACTCGCCATGATCGCTAGTAAAGATGATCACCGTGTTCTCGCGCTGGCCGGTCTCTTCCAGCACGTCCAAGATCCGCGCAAACTGGTCGTCGATCAACGCGATCATGGCATAGTAGGCCGCCTGGACCTGTTGGCCGTTGCACTCCGCCGGCGTTTGCACCTCGCCCTGAAAATCGATCGCGGCCAGCTTGGCTTGCTGACTCAAGTCGCTTTGCTGAAAGTAGGGCCCAGGTAAATCGGCGGCGTTGAATTTTTCCAAGTACGCGCGGGGTGGAATGAAGGGCGGATGCGGATCGTAGATGTTGACCGACAGCAGCCACGGGCATTCGCGCTGCTTGCGAATAAAGTCGATCGACATCTCGGAGCCCCAGGTCGTCTGGTGCAGTTCCGCGGGCACGCGGTCTTCGCTGTTGCGCAGGGAATCCAAATCGCCGCCCCGCTCGCGGACCCAATCCGCATAGTCGTGTCCTGATTGCCAGTCATCGCGCGGAGCGTGGCTGAATTTCCAATACGAATAACCATCATCGACACGCGGTTCCGTTCGATGTCCCGAGCTTTGCAAATGAAACTTGCCCACCAATCCGCACTCGTAACCGGCATCCGCGATCAGCTTGGTGATGACAGGAGGGAAATCGGGAAACGTCTCGTTGCCATTGCGCGTGTTGTGAACGCGACTGGGGTACATGCCGGTCATGAAGCTCGATCGGCTGGGCGTACAAATGGGACTCTGGCAATACGCATGCGTCAAGGCCACACCATCTTCGACCAGCCGATCAATGGTCGGCGTCTTCACGTGGGGATTGCCCAACGCACCGATCGTATCGAAGCGTTGCTGATCAGTGCAGTACCACAAGATGTTGGGACGTTCGGCCATTTCGACGACTCTCTTCGGGTGTAGTGGCGCGACGAGCGGAGAGAACCCCGCGCAAGATGATCCGCCAGCTTCTCACAAGAGAGGCGAAAGTTAAAGTGGTGCGACCGTTTGCCTTGGCAGGCAGGCAACGCAAGTTGACTAGAAAACGCTCAACTCTCGCCGGCATCGTCCGAGTCGGTTGACGAACCTTCCGGATTGGCGTCTTCCGCGTCTTTCTTTTCAGCACCCCGCGTCAGAGCGAGCGAACGGTCGATCACGCTGGCTAGGCCCGCTTTGGAAAGTCCCCCCTCCCTACGCCACACCGGTTTACCATCCATGAACAGCATCAAAGTTGGCATGGCGTTAACCTCATACAGTTGAGCGATCGGGCTTGACTCGTCCACGTCAAGTTTGGCGACGGTCGCGCGGCCTTCATAGTCCTGTGCCAACTCTTCGATCGTGGGGGCGAGCTGCTGGCAAGGTCCGCACCAAGTGGCGGTGAAATCCACCAGCACGGGATGTTTTGCCTGCAACACGACTTTATTGAAATTCGCCTCGCTGACATGGACGGCCACCGGATCCTGGCGTTTCACTTGGGCCGCTGACTGGTGTGGTAGAGACGATACGTCCGCCTCGCAGCCAGCCAAGAAAACGACGCTCAACAACAACAGCGAATAAGAAATGCCTGGTGGCCAAAATTTGTAGTTCATCTTGATGGTCCCCAGTCGCAAAAACAAAAAAGGATAATGGATGAAGCGGCGCAATCAATTCGATTGCCGAATGCTACACCATACGTGACCTCTGACCAATACGAGAGAACGCACGTATTGGATCTCCGCGACGCGCTAACCTGCTTGTAATCCCCAGGTTGCGCCGGAGCCACGCCGGGAGAATTTCGAGCTTCGCCCGTCAGGATTTGGGCAGATCAAAATCCAAGTGCGGCCGGGAATCGATCCAGACGGCGGGCAACGGCGCGATGACCCCGACCGGCTCGCGAGTCTTGGGGTGGCTGAGCGCGAGGCTGCGGGCGTGCAGCGCGATCCAACGCAAGCGAACGTCATGGATCCGGGGGCCAAACTCAGACGTCGAGCCATACATGGCGTCGCCCAAGATCGACAGCCCACGCGCGGACGCTTGCAAGCGTATCTGATGCGTGCGGCCAGTCTCGAGTTCGATCTCCAGCCAATTGATCCCCTCGTCGAAACGTCGTAGCACGCGATAATGAAGAATGGCGACCTTGGCATCGGCTTCGCTTCGGTCGACGACCTCCGCCTTGGCCTGACCGGGGATCTTCCGCACATAGTCGGTCCAAGTTCCTTCGTCCGCCTCGACGCTTCCCTCCACTAGGCACCAGTATTTTTTGTCGACCAAGCGGCCCTCGAACTGCTCGGCGATTCGCCGGGCCGCGCGCACATTTTTGGCGAAGACCATCGCGCCGGAAACCGGACGGTCCAGCCGATGAGGCGTTCCCAAGTAGACCTTGTGAGGCTTCTCGTCCCGCGTTTTGAGAAACCGCTTGATGCGCACTTCCATGCTGTCGATGCCGGGCGGTGCCTGGGTCAGCACACCTCCCGGCTTGGCCACGATCAACAGCGGCCCATCTTCATGGAGAATGTCAAATCCTGGCGGCGGGATCACTAGCGACCGTCACGTTACTTGATCGAATCGAGGTTGCCGAGCCGACGCGTGTTACACTTTGCCCTTGGCCGGAACCTCGAAGCCCTTGCGATAGTCGCGCGTCAACATCTTGTTGGCGTCCGCGTTGTCGACGAACTCTTCCAAGGCGGGGTTCAATTTGAGGTACGGGCCGATTCCGATCTTCGTCGCGGCGAGATCCACCTTGTTGACCTTCAAGTGCTCCAGGGTGCGATCGAAGGTGGCCGCCGCGTTATCCTTGGTCGGAGTCATCGCAATTCGCTTCTCGGCCTCGGCCACCGACATCTCCTTGCCCAGCCGATACGAAATGTTGCCTAAGTGGCACAGCGCACTGGACAGATGCCCTTCCTCGATGTCGGCGTTCAGGTCACCGATCTTACGGCTGCGAACGGCCTTCAAGAAGTTGCCGTAGTGATCGCCCTTGGCGTTAAACTGGTGAATCTTGTTTCCGTCCAGATCGAAGGCGGCACCGCTGAAGTAGCTGGTCATTACGACGTAGCCGTCGGTGCCTTCAAAGATCACGCCGATCTTGGCATTCTTGTAGCCTTTCTTTTCTTCCAGGCCACGCACTTCGAACACCAACGACTTGGTCTCGTAGTCGTGGATCACGACCTGCGTGTTGGCGGAATCGCCGGCATCTTCGTAACCGAAGCGGCCGCCGTAGCTGGTTACGCCCGAAGGCAGCGTTGTCTCGCCCAGTCCCCACCGAGCAAGGTCCATTTGATGAATGCCTTGATTGCCCAAGTCGCCGTTGCCATATGGCCATTGCCAATGCCAATCGTAGTGGAACTGAGGACGCGTGACGGAAGCCAGCGGCGCGGGACCGAGCCACAGGTTGTAATCAACTGTCGACGGAGGAGCATAACTGCCGCGCTCGCCGATCGAGCCCCGCCGCTTATAACACAGCCCGCGGGCCAAAGCGACGTTGCCGATCTTGCCGCTTTGCACGAACTCCATGGCTTCGATCATGCCCGGGTTGGATCGCGACTGGGTTCCCGTTTGGCAAATCTTCTCGTACTTGCGCGCCGCTTCGACAATCCGCCGCCCTTCGCTCACATTGTGGCTGACCGGTTTTTCCACATAGACGTCCTTGCCCGCTTGGATCGCCCAAATCGCGCCCAGTGCGTGCCAGTGGTTCGGAGTCGCGATGGTGACGATATCGACGCTGGGGTCATCCAGCACTTCGCGGATATCAGTCAGATACTTCGGCTTCCGACCGCCTTGGCGTTTGCCCATCTCGGTAGCCCGTCGCTGGCCCACATCCTTGTCCGCGTCACAAATGTGCGTGACCAAGGTATCCTTGCGGCCGGCAAACGCGCCCAAATGGCTGCCGCCCCGTCCGCGCACTCCGACGACGGCCACGGAAAGCCGTTCGTTGGGGCTGCTGCTCTGCGGCTCGTCGGCCGCCAGCAGTTGCGAAGGCCCCGCCGCGGCAACAGCGGCGGCGGTGGCGAACATCGAGTCTTCGAGGAATTGACGGCGAGTACGTTTGGACATGGCGTGACTCCTTCAGGGCAGTGAAGGGTGGGTATTGAGCGGGTGAAAACTATCGTATTATCATATCCATGATTCGCGCGGATCGCTAGTATCCAGATTCACACGGCGGTAAGACCCCATTTAGTTAATTAGCGTGCCACGACCGGGGCCATCGCGCATGGGCAACCTTCACAACGAGAAAACGGTGATGGCGAGTGCTCAGCCGGAGATAAAGCGAGAGCAACTTCGCGGCGTGCTGCAAAAGTACTGGGGCTACGACAGTTTCTTGCCGTTGCAAGAGCCCGCGATGCACTCCGCGCTCGAGCATCGCGATTCGGTCGTGGTGTTGCCGACCGGCGGGGGAAAGTCGTTGTGCTTTCAAGCGCCGGCGATCGTCATGGACGGAATCGCGGTGGTCGTTTCGCCGTTGATTTCCTTGATGAAGGATCAAGTCGATGCCTTGCGCGGTAATGGCGTATCGGCCGCCTGCACCCACAGCATGGTTTCCTCCGCTGAGCGGCGGCAGATTGCCGACGACATCCGCGCGGGAGCCATGAAGTTGTTGTATGTCTCGCCCGAGCGGCTCGTGCAACCAAAGACGATTGACTTCCTCAAGGACCAGAAAGTTTCCCTGGTCGCCATTGACGAAGCGCATTGCATTAGCGCCTGGGGACACGACTTTCGACCAGAGTATCGCCAACTGCGAATCTTGAAAGAGGCGTTTCCGGGTGTCGGCGTTCACGCCTATACGGCAACCGCCACGCCGCAAGTGCGGAGCGACATTGCCCAACAGCTTGGCCTGGACAATCCGCAACTGTTGGTGGGTTCGTTTGATCGGCCCAATCTGATCTACAAGATCTTGCGGCGCGATAAGCGGTTAACACAGATTCGCGAAGTGCTGGATCGGCATCCCGGCGAATCGGGCGTCATTTATTGCATTACGCGCAAGGATGTGGATGAAACCAGCGCCGCGTTGTGTCAACTGGGTTACAAGGCGCTGCCCTACCACGCCGGCATGGAGAATGCCCACCGCCAGAAAAACCAAGATGCTTTCATCCAAGAGAAGGTCGACACGATCGTGGCCACGGTGGCCTTTGGCATGGGCATCGACAAATCGAACGTGCGGTACGTGGTGCATGCCGGCATGCCCAAGTCGCTGGAACACTATCAACAAGAGAGCGGCCGCGCCGGCCGCGATGGCTTGGATGCCGAGTGCTGTTTAATCCACTCCGGCCAGGACTTCATCCAGTGGCGGAATTTGGTCGAGAACGACGAAACGCCACACACGGCCCGTGACGGAATGCTCGGCGCGCTGCAAGCCATTTCCAACTTTTGCGGCGGAGTGATTTGCCGGCATCGGGCGCTCGTCGAGCATTTCGGACAGTCGTTCGACCGCGAGAATTGCGGCGCGTGCGATGTCTGTTTGGGCGAATTGGATTTGGCGGAAAACCCGCTGGTCATCGGACAAAAAATTCTTTCCTGCGTCGTGCGGCTGGGACAGAATTTCGGCGCGAGCTACACCGCCGACGTACTGGTCGGATCTGAAAACGAGCGAATCCTGCAGCGAGAACACAACACGCTGAGCACTTGGGGCATCCTGCGCGACGAAAACAAACGCTCGATTCGTGACTGGATCGAGCAGTTGGTCGACCAGCAATTCCTAGAGAAAGCGGGCGAGTACGGCGTGCTGCAAGTGACCGCCGGCGGCCGCCGGTTGCTCAAGGGCGACGCGGCACCGCGCTTGCTGAAGGCGAAAGCCAAGGAAGCCAAAAAAGCGGGACGTGGCGTCGCGGCCGATTCTTGGGAAGGGGTGGATCGAGGTTTGTTCGAGCAGTTGCGCGGACTGCGTCGCGAATTGGCCGAAGCAAAAGGAGTGCCCGCGTACATCGTGTTCGGCGACGCGACGCTGCGCGACATGGCCCGCGGACGACCCACGACGTTGACGGGCATGGGCCATGTTCGCGGTATCGGAGAAAAAAAGCTGAACGACTACGGAGAACAATTTATGGTGGCCATTGGCGACTACTGTTCGCAACATGGCGTGGCGACGGACGTCGCTCCGTCTTCGACGAAAGCCACGCGCCCGGCAGCGAAATCAACGCCGCAAGACGGGCCCACCGCGAGTGCCACGAAGGCTTTTCCTTACTTTCAACAAGGCGCGAGCGTCGAAGCCGTGGCGGCAAATATGAATCGGGCCCTGTCCACCGTGCACGGCTATCTGACGGAGTTCATCCAGCACGAGAAGATCATCGACCCGTCGCCGTGGGTCGAGCGCGACGTCACGTCAAAAATCGAGCAAGCCGTCGAGGAATTCGGCACCGAACGTCTCAAGCCGATCTTCGAAAGCTTTGGCGGAGCCGTGAGCTACGAAGAAATTCGCATTGTGGTCGGGTGTCTGGAAAACCGGGATTGATCAAGGATTTCGCAGGCCAGATGCGCCCAAGCGGGTCGGCTGCTGTCGCTAGCGACCCGTGGATGCCGGGCGCAGCCGTGCAAGACGATGCTGATTGAAATGCCGAATGACCAGCGGGTCTTGTGTCATCACGCATATCGCGATCGGCTCCACGTGGCCCAGCGAGACGCGCATCGATCCGCCTTTCCGCTGGTGCTCCAGATGCCGTAATCCCGTGCGCGAGAATCGATAGGCCATCATCGTGTTCGTGGCACCAAGGTCTTCAAAGGAAACCCCGCGAACAAGTCGGTCCGCGTTCGTGTGCCGTGAACTACGACCGCTGCGCAGCGCCACCAGCAGTCGTGATCTATCCGTCTGCAACACGGCGATTTTGACTTGCGGATCGGAAGTTTCCAGCACATCGACCAGCGTGCCGCCCGCCCCCCAGGGCTCGAAGGCTTTGATATCCGCGAGAACTCGCTGCAACACTTTTGATTGCTCGGCCCGCGGCCCTTCCGCGTCGAGCCGTGAATCGGAGCGAAAGAGAATGCCGCGAGCACCCGAGGCGAGCGCCTGGTAGGCACGAAGACGAAGGCGACCCTCGTACGTCCACTCTTCTTCGTACTCGGGTCGGCTCGATTCGACCGAGACACTAGCCAACAGAACGGAGGGCCTGTTAGCGCCGCGTCGCCGTCCTAACCCCACGGAATCGCGCTTCATGTCTTGTCGTCCCGACATCGTTGACGGGAGATCTAAAACGGATATGTTCGCAAACGCCGTCGAACCTTCCTCGGGCTCGCGGGCACTGCAGATCAGCGGTAACTGGCCGGCACCGCCCACCTGTCGTAGCGACTGGGCCAGCTCACGCGCCGCGTTGATCTCGGCAAGCGACAATCGCTCGCCAAGGTTCCAAGCAATCACTTGCCGATAGCGGGACGATCCGTGAAGATGCTCCCAATCGTGCGGCGGAGGCGCGATGAGCCAAAGCTGTTGCTCTTGCGCCTCGGCAAGTAGTTCGTCCGAAGGCGGCGAATTGAGCAGCACGGTATTCACACCCAGCCCGCGCAGCCAAGCCAGTGGTTCTCCGTGGTGCTGTATCGCGGTCACGAAAACTCGCTGCTGGTCAACTTGCAACAGTGAACGATCCGCGCGTACTTCGACCGGACTTTGCAGCCGATGCGGATCCGACGTGCGAGCCACCGAAGAGGGCCGGCTGTCGTGAACCGGGACCTCGGACTGCCAGCCGATGTTTTCGACCGTAACCTGTTGGTTGATGGCTAAGTCGTCGATCCACACATCCGTCGCGCCTTTGCCACCATAGACATTCAGCACCAACATATCGACATAGGATTCACGAAAGTCCACGCCGCTTCCGAATCGATTGTACAACTCCCAACCCTTTTTCCGCTTGAGCTGCGCCAAGATGTCAGCTACTTCGAGTTGTTGCCATCGCCCAACGTTTTGGTAGACGGTCCCTTCAACCAGCGCGGTCAGTCGGCCTTCGCCGCGCGGATCGGGTGTGCGAGGAAATACGACGCGAACCATCAGACGAATTCCCGGCCGAGTTGACTTGATCCACAGGGTTGGCTTCAACTCCTTAATGACCAGCGTCGGCTGCATCGGAAGGACGGTGTACAGCTTGGTGCCGCGACCACAAACTAGCCGCAGATGTTCACTCGATTGTCCGCTGCGCGCCTCGGCGGTGGTCCTGTGGTGTTGGAGAACCGTGACTTCGCAGTCACGCTCATGCAATTGCCAAGTCGGTTCGGGACTTTCGAATGAATCGCGCGCCGCGGCCCAGCACGGGGAAGATGTTCCCGACGCCACCAGAAAAATGACGGCAAACGCAACACCCAAGCAACACCGCTTGCGGAAATCAGAGCAAAAAATTGTTCTAACCAAATCCATGACTGGACTTCATCGTCGGGTGGAGGAAGTAGGCGGACGGGCCGAATCGGGCCTCCGCCACCATGGGAAACTCGAGCGAATGCCGACGTTTCCCAAAGGCCACGTCCTTCGCGAAGAATGGACGTGCATCTAAACTCGCCTTGTAGCAGGGTTTACGTCCAGCGGCCAGGTCATTCGTGAGGCGAGAACTCAACACGGGTCGATTTCGCATCGCTGACTGTCTTGGCGTAAGTCATTGCACGTACGTGACTTAGGGACGATTGCCTGCCGCTGGTGAAAAGTCCGGCACGGCGGGTGCATTTTCCAAGGTTGTCGCCAACCACCTCAAGAGAGTGAACCCAATGAATCCCACACCACGACTTGAATCCTCGAAGAACGAAGAACTGCCCCGCGAATTGGTGCAACTGACGGACGCGGTTAGTCATCTTCCCGCCCAGCATCGTGAGCAAATCGAGCCCTTATTGCAACAAGTTGTCGCCAGCACCAAAAGACGCCGCCGAATCTTGTCACTTGTCCAGGACGCCTTGAGCCAGTTGCGATTGGACATGAAATACCTAGTTTTCGATTTGGAAGCGACCCGCCGCGAACGAGACGAGTATCGCGAGTCGCGGGATAACGAATAACGGCAAAACGACGCCGAATGCCCTGCTTTTTGGGGTGTTCGTGCCGGCCACGGAACCGTCCGAAGGACGTTGCTGCACGTGGCAAACTTGAATAGGATGTAATGTTAAGAATTGGAGGAGTTCTTTCTTCCGTTACGATGTACTCCCATCAAACGGTCCGGCAGCCAACGTCCCGATATCCATGCCTGATTTCACCGCCGAAGAGTTCGTGCAAAGGTCATTCGACCTAGGTCTGATCGATGCTCGCCAGATCGAATCGATCTGGAGCGAACTTGGCAGTCGTGAAGTGCCCACTAAGGAAATCATCAGTTTGGTTCTCCGCAAGGAGTTGATGACGAACTGGCAGATCGAACGGATTATGGAGGGCAAGCGGGACGGTTATATCTACGGGAAATACAAGATCCTGTATCTCGTCGGTTCCGGCACCTTCGCCCGCGTCTATCGGGCCGTCAAGCTGGATTCTGATAAGGTCGTCGCGCTGAAGGTGCTGCGTCAACGGTACAGCGACGACATGAGCCGTACGGATCAGTTCTTGATGGAAGCCAAGACGGTGATGGAGTTGCGGCATCCCAATATCGTGGCCATTCATGACGTGCGGTCGGAACGCGGCCGGCATTACATGGTGATGGATTTTATCGAGGGCCAGAATCTTCGGGATTGGGTGCGGCGGTGCGTCAAGCTGCTGCCCAAGGACGCCCTGAGTGTTATTTCCGACGTGGTAGGAGGATTGGACTTCGCCGCCAAGAAGGGCGTATATCACCGCGATATGAAGTTGTCGAATGTTTTGGTATCAAGTCGCGGCCGGGCCAGTATCGTTGACTTCGGACTGGCGGCAACCGAACAACGGGTCACGGAAGAAAACGTCGGCGACATCGTGAACCCCCGCAGTATCGACTATGCCGGATTGGAGCGCGCATCGGGCGGTGGAAAGGAAGACAAACGAAGCGACTTGTTTTTCGTTGGTGCGATGTTGTATCACCTGCTGTGCGGGAATCCGGCGTTGTACGAAACCAAGGACCGCATCAGCCGGCTCAATCCGGCTCGCTACAGCCAGATCAAGCCGATTGCCGAGGTCGAGCCAACCTTGCCGGCGCGACTCGTCATGTGCGTCAATAAATCCTTGGATGTAAAAGCCAATGATCGTTTTCAAACTCCCAGCGAACTGCTGGCTGAATTGGGCGAGATCAAGGGACTATTGAACAGCAACCAACAGGTGGCCAACGCTAGGTCGAAAGCAAACACATCGGCAACGGAAAAAGTTGAACCGCCCGTCCGTTTGGAAGGCGACTCGCGGACGATCATGTTGGTCGAGTCGGCCGCCGCTCTCCAAGATGTCATGCGCAAGCGCCTAAAGGACCTAGGATACAAGGTTCTCGTGATTAGCGACCCACAACGCGCATTGGCTCGTTTTGATTTCGAGCCGGCGGCCGATTGCGTCATTTTTGGAACCGGCGAGTTGGGAGTCAAAGCCTTGAATGCGTTCAATCATTTTGCCACGTCCGACATGACAAGCGAAATTCCCGCCGTGCTGCTAGTCGATAAGCGTCAGCGAAACCAAGTTTTGAAACAAGCCAAACTTTCCGACTGCCGCGTCCTTGCTTCCATGCCGCTCCGATTCAAGGAGTTCCGGGCAAGTCTGAAGCAATTGATCGATCAAGCCCACGCCAACGCATAGGCGGTTTCGCTGCCAGGCCGTCGTCCTCAGGCGATGATGTCGTCACGCAAGGATGCCCTCACGCGATGATGTCGTGAATCACTCGGCCTTCCACGTCCGTCAGCCGAAAGTCGCGGCCGTTGTGTCGGAAGGTGAGCCGTTTGTGGTTCATACCCAGCATGTGCAAGATGGTGGCGTGCAGGTCGTGAACGTCGACCCGGTTGACTGCCGCCTTGTGGCCCACTTCGTCCGTCTCACCGTAACTGGTGCCAGCCTTCACTCCGCCGCCGGCGAACCAAAACGTAAACGCATGCGGATTGTGATCGCGCCCCGGCTTGGCCGATTTCTGGGCAAGCGGCAAGCGGCCGAATTCGCCGCCCCACACGACGAGCGTCGAATCGAGCAGCCCGCGTTGGTGCAGGTCTCCCAATAATGCGGCGATCGGCTTGTCGGTTTCACCGGCAAACTGACGGTGGTTGCCGTTGATGTCGTTGTGGCCGTCCCAACTGCGTTGGTTTTCCATGCCGCCGGAGTAGATCTGCACGAAGCGGACACCGCGTTCCACCATCCGCCGGGCGATCAAACACTGGTTCGAAAAATGGCTGCAGCGATCGTCGTCCAGCCCGTACAGCTTACGAATGTGTTCCGGTTCGCTCTTCACGTTGAGCGCTTCCGGTGCGGAGGATTGCATCCGGTAAGCCAATTCGAAACTCTCAATTCTGGCCGCCAGTTCCAGTTCGGCTTTGTGCTGCTGGTAGTGCTGCTCATTCAAGCGACGCAGCAAATCGAGTTGAGCGCGCTGGCGCGTGTCATTCAACTCCTTGGGCGGCTTTAGATTGTCAATCGGTTCGCCCTGCGGCTTCAGCCAACTCCCTTGATAAACGCTAGGCAGAAAACCGGCACTCCAGTTTTGCGAATAGCCCTTGGGCAGACCCCGTCCCTTCGGATCGGACATCACCACGAACGCGGGCAGATCGCGGCTCTCGCTGCCTAGTCCGTACGTCGTCCAAGCACCGACACTGGGATATCCCATTTGGGTGAAGCCCGTGTTCATCTTGAACAAGGCCGGACTGTGATTATTCGATTTCGTGAATCCGGAGTGAACGAATGCCATCTTGTCGACGTGTTTTGACAGTTCCGGAAAGATCTCCGAGACCCACTTGCCCGACTCGCCGTGCTGCCTGAACTTGAAGGGCGACTTCATCAAGCCGCCAACTTGATTGGAGAAAAAACCGGTGAACTTGTCGAAGCCTTCCAATTCCTTGCCGTCGCGTTTTTCAAGTTCGGGCTTGTAGTCCCATGTATCGACATGGCTTGGCCCGCCGTTAATGAACAGCCAGATCACGCTCTTTGCCTTGCCCGGAAAATGAGACGGCTTGGGTGCCAACGGGTCCTCGGGTGAACTGGTCGCGGCCGACAGCAGGCCATTGTCGTTCATGAGCGTCGCCAACCCCAGCAAGCCGGCACCGCTTCCGGCTCGGCTCAACAGTTGCCGGCGATTAAGAATGGCGGCCGGTTGGTTTTGACTTGTCTTTTTGGTCATTGGTTCGCCTTCACTGGTCATTCCACGTACACGAATTCATTGAGGCACATCAGAATCTGACAAAAATCGGCCAATGCCAACTGGCGGGCGTTGGCGTGCTTATCCAGTTGGTAGGACGCCATTTGTTGCTCGACAAACTTGACATTGTCGTTGAGTTCATTCTCCGCGGGCGCTCGCCCCAATGCGATCAGATATCCTTGGCGCACGGCTTCCGCATGAGATGACTTCGCGCCGGCCGCTATTTGATCCGCCAGGCTCAGTGCGTATCCGCGCACATGTGGGCTGTTCATGAACATGAGCGCCTGCGGAGCGATCGTCGTGCTGGGACGCGACCCGACGCTGACCAGCGGTTCCGGCGAATCAAACACCTGCATCATGGGAATCAATTTGCTGCGCTTCACCATGAAGTAAATACTGCGCCGTTTCATGCCTTCGCTCAGCGTGCCGGCACCAAACATCTTGCGATCCAGTTGGCCACTGATCGCCAGCATCGAATCTCGAATGACCTCCGCCTCGAGGCGTCTGGGAGCATATCGCCAACACCACCGGTTGTCCGGATCGATTTTCGCGCCCTGCTCGTCAAATTCGCTCGACTGCTGATACACGGCACTGGTCGTGATCAGCTTTTGTAACGCTTTCAGCCGCCACTGGTCTTTGATCAAGCGCGCCGCGAGCCAGTCGAGCAACTCGGGATGGGTCGGCCGTTCGCCTTGGAAACCGAAATCGTTGGGTGTCGACACGATGCCTCGACCGAAGTGATTGTGCCACAGTCGATTCACGATCACCCGCGCTAACAGTTGCCCCGCGCCATACTCCGTATCGGTCATCCAATTGGCCAGCGCGCGTCGCCTGTAGGAAGTCCGCCAATTCTCCGGAGGCGCGACTTGCCAATGGCCTTCCTGCTCGGGCGTTCGCATCAACACCTGCAGAAAGCCTTGCGAAGCCACGCCCAGTTTTTGTAGAGCATCCCCGCGCTTGAGGAAGTAGGTGTCTTTGTAAAAGTGTGGAAAGCCGCGGCCGTCGCCGTGATGCGGAATCGGTTTGAACCCTTCGCTGCTGACCATCACCTTGGCCATGTTGGGCTTGGGCTCGAGTTTGGCGTGATCGTCAATCGCTTTCCGCAATTCCCGCCACCGAGCATCTTGATGGGCGAATCGGTTACGAACGGCCGTCGCTTGTTCGGCGCTGAGTTGTTCGACTTTCTCACCCAACTGCAACTTCTGTAGAGCGTCGACAAGGTGTTGATTGGCCTGCGTACCTTCAAGTGAGACCGGCGCGGGCTGTCCAGTGATGGAAAAACGTGGCCTTCCCAGGCTGTGCTGCGTGTTGTTGTTGAACTTCAACTCAAATGTAAGCCGGACCCCGCCTTTCGTTTCGACCGGCGTTGCAAAATCGAACACGGCCGACTGATCCTTGCCAATACCGCCCGCGTCGACCGCCCAGCCGGTTGCGTTGTTGTCATCGATGGACGACTTAACCGACAAGCTGCTCTTGTTTTGTTCGTGCGTGGCCCGGACGGCCCCAAATTTCACCTCGACCGGCGGCTGTTTCAAATCGGCCAGCGGTTGGGCCGTGACTTTGAGGTTCGTCAAGGAAAAATTGCCGTTGGACGCGCGGCCGGGACCGTTCTTGACCATCGACTTGTGAGTCAGTGCATCGATGCGGACCGCCGTGACCACGCGCAGGTGCGTATCGGCTTGAAACACGTACACGTCGTGACTCGGCTTTTTCCCCGACAACAAGATCGAACCATCGTCCAGCTTGGCCATGGTCGCGCCTTGCGTTGACTTGAATTGCGTGAAGTCCAGCGTTTGCCATTTCGCGGGCGGTGCGTTCAGGTTGGCGGGTTCGGACAGCCAAGCCGTATACTTCTTCTGAAACTCGCCCTCTTCATACTTCTTTTGCGACACGATCAACGGACCGTGCTGACGATCAAAGGCTGCTTTCTCCGCTTGATAACGGGCCGGGTCCAAATCGAGATCGATGTTGCTGCGGATCGTCGTGGCAAAAGTGGAAATCAAGCGGTAGTAATCGGCTTGCGGAATGGGATCGAATTTGTGGTCGTGACAGCGGGCACAACCAATTGTCATTCCCAACATGGCGGTTCCCATGGTGGCGACCATGTCGTCCAACTCGTCGTACCGGGCCGGTTCGAATTCCTTTTCGGTCAACTGAGTGGGAAAGACACCGGCGCCTAGAAAACCGGTGGCCATCATCGCCAGCGGATCCTTCGGCGCAAATTCGTCGCCCGCCAATTGCCACCGCACGAATTGGTCGTAGGGCATGTCTTGATTGAACGCCTTGATCACAAAATCGCGATAGTGGAAAGCATGCGGTCGATCGTAGTCTTGCTCGAACCCATGGCTTTCAGCGAAACGGGCGATATCAAGCCAATGCCGCCCCCAGCGTTCGCCATAGTGCGGACTCTCCAAAAGCTGATCGATTACTTTTTCGAAGGCGCGCGGGTCGTTGTCGTTGACAAAAGCGTCGACTTGTTTGCCCGTCGGCGGCAGGCCAATCAAATCGAAATAGGCGCGCCGAATCAACTTACGCCGCCCAATGGGTCCGCCGGGCGAAAGTCGGTGTTCACGAAGCTTGGCCAACACGAAGCGGTCAATATCGGTTTTGCTCCATGTATCGTTTTCAAGCTGCGGAATTTTTGCATGACGCAACGGCTGGAACGACCAAAATTCACGCGAGGCGTCATCGACCTTTCGCTGGGTCCAAGCCAATGGGTCCACGTTTTCCGAGATGAGCGATTTGTCGTAGGGAGCTCCAAGGTCGATCCACTTGGCGATCGCTTTGATCAATCGATCATCTAGCTTGGCCCCATCCTCGGGCATCGCCGGCTCTTCGGTGTGGGCGATCAATTTGTACAGCAGGCTAGCCTTGGAATTGCCAAGTACCACGGCCTTGCCTTCGGCTCCCCCCTTGAGCAATCCCGCGCGGGTACTCAGATCGAACTCACCTTCGGACTCTTCTCCGCCATGGCACTTCAAGCAGCGTCCGGCCAGCACGGTGCGCACGTCGCTCTTGAATATTTTCAATCCCGCCGCCATCTTCGCGGCGTGCTCGGGATCATCGTTGCGGCTTGCCGGTTGCGGGTCATCGGCTTTTAACATGGCCGAGAAAAAGGCAAACGCCAGCATCCAAGAGAAAACCATCTTTGCAGAAACGATAGACCGCACGAGAAACTCCCAGCATGTTGGCAGGAAAGAGGGTCGAGAGCCGCGAAAAAAGGAGGGTAGGCGTCAAATCTGGCTCGAATACCAGTATATCAGCGACCCTTTCCAAGGTACAGAATCCCCATCAGAAGGGATTAGAAGGTCCACTTCGAAATCGCCAGTAACGAAAATGTAACGGCCCCCGAAAATTGCATCGGCAATTCCACCGAAATGCGATTTAATGAAGCCAGAGAGACGGAGAACTCGTTATTAACTCTGTTCGCGTGTCGAAACTGTTGCCCGAACTGAAGAGGAGATTGGCGATGTGTAATTCTTTGATCGTGCGGCCCATTAGTTGTCTGGCGATTTTTTCTTGCCTGCTGGTTTCGGGCTGCAACCGGGCCGACCGCGCCAGTTCCTCTAGGGAAGGCAAGCCGGCGGGCAATTCCGTCGCGGTTCTCGACGACTTCTTGATCGGACAGCCCGTACAGCACGGCAATCTGACGATCTTCCCCGTTTCGTCGAAGACTCCCAAGCTGGATGATCATTACATCACGTTGGATGAAGGGCTGAAGAATGGAACCGTCGAGATTCTGGAGACAGGTTCCGGTGAAGGTCCGAACGACGCGACGGACCTCAACGTCCAAACGGTTTCCGATGATGAATTGAATCCCAATGGTGAAGCAGCCCGGAATGACGCCCAGCCAGTCGATCCGACTCAGGACCAGAACGACGTCGATTCTGATGAGGACCAGCCAGCGGCATCAGGCGATGCGGAGGAAGAGCCAGACGCGCCAACAGCATCCGACGAGCAACAGTCGCCCATCACCAATGCGGCACCCAATCCGAACGGACAACAGGAAGACGCATCCCAAGTTCCAGCCAATCAAACCTTGCAGGTGGACAATGCCGGCCAACAAGGTTGGCCGACCGGCGATCTGGATCTGCCCTTTCCACAGCAGGGCGGGGGAAACAGCGTGAATACGTTGATGGTCGTCAATCGATCGGAGAAACCACTCTATCTGATGCCTGGAGAAATCATTGTCGGCGGCAGCCAGGATCGCACCATCGGACAGGAATTGGTCATCCAACCCGACGGAAAGCCTGTTCCGGTCGACGTGTTTTGTGTCGAGCATGGCCGTTGGGGCCTGCGACAGGAATCGCAAACCGCCGGCGCGCTGCAAGAGGCGCTGGCCAGCACGGCGAATGCCGGCTCGATTTCCGTCGCCATGTCGACTGACGGAGTCGATGTGGACGCTGCGGCCGCGGAAGCGAACAAAGGCAAATTCGTCGCCAGCATTGGCCAAGCGCCCAAGTCCGTTTTGTATGCCGCGAAGGTCTCGAAGGATCAAAGCAAGGTGTGGGAAAACGTCGCGGTCGCCAACGGCAAGGCCGGCGTGCAATCGGATTCGGGAACATTTTCCGGCAACTATGTGACCGAAGAGGCGGTTAAACGATTGGAGCCTTACATTGAGAATTTAGAAACGCCAATCGCGAAAACCGAAAACATTGTCGGCGTTATCGTGGCCACCAATGGTAAGGTCGAAATGATCGATGTCTTCGAGTCGACACCGCTGTTCAAGAAGTTGTGGCCAAAGTTGCTCAAGAGCTATGCCCTGGACGCCGCGAACGTCGCGGAAGAAGAAAATGCGAAACAAGTTTGTTCGCGCAACGACGCCTGCAAGTTCATGACCAATGCTTTGACGGCACCCGAGGAAGAATCGACCGTCGACAAAGGAATCGCGATCACCAACCGCAACACGGACGAATTCGTCACGATCTCGGCCAGTGTGGCCAACCCCAGTGACGCGGCCCCCTCCAGCCGAATCCACACTTCGGTACTCGCGCACTAAAAACAGCGGTCGGAAGAAGTTCCAAAGCAGGTGACTCAAGTCTTGAATCGTTGCGCATCCTAGTCAAATTTTGGCGATCCCGAGCCCGCCACTTTTGACACGCCCACACCGGGCAGCGAAAATGTGATCCGCGTTTGCTTCTCGCGGCGCGGATTCCATTTCACCAACTCAGGCGCAACCGATGAAATTACACTCATTCTTTTCGGCGTTTCTGCTGCTGATTCTTGCTGGCCCCAGTTGGGCCTGGGACGACATCGACCTGGGTACGGCCCGCGAACAGCACACCTTGCTCCCCATGCGCGACGGCAAGCGACTGTCGGCCTATCTCTACTTCCCGCAAGGCAAAGGCCCGTGGCCCGCGGTATTCGAACAGCGTTATGCCAGCCTGCGTGGCAAGACCACTCGCCAAGCGGCGGCCAAATTGGCGGAAGCGGGCTTTGTCGTGGCTTTGGTCAATTTTCGTGGCACGCATCTTTCCGAAGGAAACTGGGTTGGCTATCGGGCCCTTCAATGGGGCGAACTACAAGACGGCTATGACACGTGCGAGTGGCTGGCCAAGCAGAAGTGGTCGACCGGCAAGGTCGGAACCTTCGGCAGTTCTCAAGGCGGGTACGCTCAAAACTATCTCGCCGTCACGCGCCCTCCACATCTGGTCTGCCAGTACATGACCGATACGGGATTGAGTTTGTTTCAGGAAGGCTATCGCGTTGGCGGCACGACGCGGCCCGAACGATTCAAGGGAATGGACGCCATTTGCCGCGACCCTCAAGACAACCGCCGCCTATTGGCCCAGTGGTTCGCACACCCGCATTACGACGAGTATTGGCAAGCCGAGGACTGCACGCTGCACTTCGACAAGATGAACGTGCCGTGCTTTACGATTGGAAGTTGGTACGACTTCATGAATCAAGGTTCCATCGCCAGCTTTCAAGGACGTCAGCACCGGGGCGGAACCAAGTCACGGGGCCGGCAACAACTGATCATCGGTCCCTGGCTACACGGACGGCGGAACAAGGGAAACCGAATTGGGGAACTCGTTTATCCCGAGAACGCAAGTTGGCCGGTCGACGATCACATGGTCCGCTGGTTCAATCACTTTCTAAAGGGCGAAGAAAATGGTGTCGAACGGGAATCGACGGTGCGTTATTACGTGATGGGCGCGGTCGATGAGCCGGATGCACCGGGGAACATCTGGCGCGCGGCCAAGGACTTTCCACCAGCGGCTGAATCCACCGCAATGTTCCTGCAAGCCGGCGGCGTTCTGTCTGAGTCGACGCCGACCGCCAAGGACAGTTCAACAAGCTACGTCAGCGATCCGCTGCACCCGATGTCGATTCCCGGCCGCGGGTTTCCCGGCGCGCGGGACGCCCGCCCATTTGAACGACAGGACGAAGTTCGCACTTTCACCACTGAACCGCTGGCGTCACCCGTCGAATGGACGGGCCGCGTGCATGCCGAACTGTATGTATCGTCAACGGCTCGCGACACCGACTTCATCGTTCGAGTCAGCGACGTCTATCCCGACGGCCGCTCGATCCTGATCGTCGACTATCCCTTGCGAGCCCGTTACCGCGAAGGCTTCGACCGCGAAGTGCTGATGAAACCGGGCCAGGTCCACAAAGTCGCCTTCCCCGTGGGCTGGATGAGCCAGATCTTCAACAAGGGTCACCGCATCCGAGTCACGATCGCCAGCACCGGCGCGCCGCTGTACGAGCCCAACCCGCAAACCGGCAAACCGCTGACGATCGAGTTCCCCAAGGATGCAATGAAAGCCGTCAACACAATCCATCACGGCCGCCAGCACGCCTCGCGAATTATCGCGCCGGTTGCCAAATAGCCTCGCCGTGAGCCAAGAAGCGACGAACTACTCTTTAGCCGC
The DNA here is from genome assembly GCA_029259935.1 of Planctomycetota bacterium. The sequence continues at coordinate 14,613 of JAJDEH010000324.1, read as the reverse complement.
GATGATAACCCGAAGCGGGTTCTCCCACATTTTGTGTTCGTCGGTGTAGTACAAATACGCGCGGCTGGCGGGACCCGTGTAGGTTCCGGGAATGGCGGCGATCAAGCTCAGCGGCAGTTCCACTCGCTCTTCGGCCTTCATTACTCGCCAGTAGAGAATGACTTCGCGGCCGATCACTTCATAAGCGGCGATCTGCTCTTCCTTGACCAGTTCCTTCAGTTGGTCGTGGCGCACTTCCAGACCGCCCGGGATGCCGACGATGACCAGCGGGTTGGGGACATCTTCGTTGGATCGATTCACCACCACCACTTCGGCTTCCGTGGTGCCGCCTTCGTCAAGCTTGTCGTCGCGCAGTCCAACTTCGAGATGTAGCTTGCAATCTTCCGACGACGCCGGTTTCAGGCTGTTGTATTCGAGGGCCAACGAATACGGCATTTGGGAACCGTCGCTCATCGTCAATTGAATCTGGTGTTTACCAGGAGCCAACAGTGCGGCAAAGTCCGGCAACTCGATCGCGCCTTGCGTGTCTTTGTCGAAGGCTACGCGTTTGCCGACGGGCTTGCCGTCGACGACCAGTTGCACGCTGCCGTCCGCCTTGGGCTTGGCTCGCGATTTGTCGTAGGCCACGATCGCTCGCAATGCCAACACGGTCGACTGCGTCGAGCCAAAGCGGCCCGCCTTGCACGATTCAGCCAGAAACTTGATCGACTTTTCGACGTTCTCGGCATAGTGCGGATTCTTCAGCCAAGCCGTCACGGCCAGTGATGTCGTTTCAATCCGCAGTGCGTCACCGCCACTGCCCACGACGCTGCGAGTCGCGCCAACGAGCGAGCCGTCCTCGGTTTGCTTGCCGGCCAGCTTATCGAGAAAATGATTTTCCGCTTCCTTGTCACCGGCCAAGGCCATCACATTGGCCGCCAGCGCCAACACATAGGTGTTTTCCGTCTTTTCAGCGGCCGTGCGAATCCAAGCGGCCTCGACGGACAGATCCGCGTCGACTCCCGCTTCCAGCAGAGCCCACGTATTGTAGGAGCTGGCGATTTCCGGATCGGGCAGCCAAGTGTGATAGGTGTGCGTTTTGCGAGGATACCCGCCCTTGCCGTCGCGTTGGCTGAGCAACCATTTGCTGGTCCGCTCCAACATGGCCGGGTCGACGTGCCGCACTTGCGACATGTCGGTGAACTCCATCAGGCCGTAAGCCGTGAGCGCATCGTGGCCGGGATCTTTGCCAAACCACTCGAAACCGCCGCTCTTGCATTCAAAACCGAGCAACCGTTCGTAACCGGTCGTCAAGATCTGACTGCTGCGTTCCACAAGCGACGGGTCGACGCCTTGATGCGACATAAAATACTGCTGCGCCATCACCAACGGATAGACCGTCGAACTGGTTTGTTCGAAGCAGCCGCCCGGCTGGCGAATCAGTCCCTCAAGTGCTTCGGTGAGGCTCGCCAGCGGCGTGGGATACACGACCACACGGCCACTGAGGCTGTGCGGGACAAGATCCTTTGGAATAGAAACTTCGTGAGACAACGTATCGCCGGGACCCACGAGGCCACCGCGACCATACTTAATGGGAAAGCCTTGAGGCTTAACGCGAATCACTCGCGTGACCTGGTCGGCATACAGGCCGGCCGCGGCTTTCAATGTCAGTTCCGCGTCACCGTTGTGAGCTCCGACTTGAATCGCCAGCAATTGCCGGATTCGCTGGCCAGCCGCCAGCGTTAGGGGTGCCGGCTGCGAGGAGATCATTAACGAATCATGCGTCTTTGCCGTGACCTTCGTATCCTCCAGCGGGATGCCCGTCGCGTTTACCAGACCGATCGGAAGTTGAATCGCGTCGCCCGCCGTCACCTCCAATGGAAACTTGGGCTCCAGATAAAACGGTTCCACGGATTCGATTTGCATCGTGCCCGTTCCGAGTACGCCGCTGTCGGTGAAGGCGTCGGCCTGGACGCGAAAACTGGTAATCGAATCGTTCAGGTGAAATTCAACCGTCGCCAGACCCTTCTCGTTGGTCTTGATCCCGGCGTGCCAGAACAGAGTCTCCGTAAAGTCGACTCGCTCTCCCGGCGTTCGGTTCGCGCGTAGTGGGTGGGCGTAGACGCGCACGGCAACGAAATCGTCCCGCACGGGGATGGAATCTTCTTCGTCCGCAAACACCTTTCGTTTTCTTGACTTGAGTCGAGCAGCGAGATCGAGTTTCTTTTGCAGATTTCCAAGTTCTTTATTCGCCTCCAACGCTTCCCGGCCTGCCGGGGCACCGGCGTTCTTCGCAGCCTGGTCGCGTGCCCCCAGTTCGTTCGCTCCTGGTCCCGCCGGCTGATCTCCGTCCGCTGGTTTAACGTCGACTGGATCACCCTTTGCCTGATCATCCGCGCGCGCGACTCCGTTGATTGGCGCGCCTGGCTCTTCTCTGACAGCCTCATCTTGAATAGCCGCACCTAGCCTGATGGCGAATCTTCGACGGTCGCCCAAAAAGGCACCTTCGGCCTCGAATTTCTCAAGCTCCCGAAGCGAGGCCATTCGCAAGGCCAGGACACGGCGGGCGTCGTCGTCATGCTTGCCGACAAGATCGGCAACGCGCACAAACGCAAAGCGCCGCCAGCCTTGAGTGCCCAACAGCAAATCGGTCGCTAGCGGCGCTTGCTTGTTGTCCGGATCGAGATAGACATGGGCGTCCGCCAACTCGCGGACATCGTTTTCCAGCAGCACCATCACCGGCAAGGACGGCGCTTGTTCGCGCTTTTCGATCATCTCCAGCACCGAATCGTCGGTGACCGTCAATCCCACGACGCCGCTCACGGGCCGGCCCGCGCCATCGGTGGTCTTCACCGAGATGACCGCCTTGCCGCCTGGCGTGTACTGTTTGCTGTCGGCCGAAATCTCGATTTTCAATTGGCTGGACGGCTGGCGATAAATCAAACGTTCCGCCACGGGCCGTCCCGATTTATTCCACACGGTGGCGATGAGCACGCCATCAGGGTCGGAGGGCTTGAGCGCGAAGGCAACTGTTTTTTGTTTCGTGTTGCCGGTCAGATTGACCGCGCCAAGAACCTGTTCTCGCTTGGACAACGTCACCCTCAACTCATTCTTCGCCCGGGCACTGCCTACCAGCAGACGGATCTTCTCGTCGGCACCAAACACATCCGTCTTGCTGGAAAGCACGACACCTTCGCTCTTCACTTCCGGCAGCGGAAACAGAGTCTTGATTCCGCTTGGCTCGGTGATCTTCAACAGATATTTTCGATCCACTCGCGGGCTGAACGAAAACCGGCCACGCCCTTCATGTTCGCTACGAAACTGGGCGACTTCATTCCCGTCGGCGTCTTGAATCACGCCCGCCAGATCCGCCGGTTTCTTCGCCGGAGTGAACGCTTCGAAGTAGACGCGGTTCTTCAAGCCGGCCACCAATTGGCCCCCTTCGGGGTACATCGTGAGATCCACGGTCTGCAACAGAATGGGAATCGTCTTGCTGGCCGTTTCGACGATGCCGCCATCTTCGATCACCATGGCCAACGTTCCCTCACCGCGGCGAATGTCTAGCGGCAATTGGAAGCGGCCGACACAATTCCCCTCGGCATCGATCGTCGTTTCGCCCTCGTGAACTTGCTGGCCATCCACGCGAGCAATGACTTGGACGCGTGCTCCCGCTGGAATGCCACCTTCGGACCGCTCGGCGTGCAACGTGGCGACCGCTTCGTCGCCCGGACCATAACCGTCACGCAGAAATTTGATTTGTGTTTTGATACGCGGCGCACGATAGGCGCGAATCTCGAACTTACGCTCGGCCGGGGCGTGTCCCGTATGAGGATGGCTCACGTTGATCGTGTATTCGCCCCCTGGCTGTGCTGCCGGAATCTCCCAAACAAATCCGGAGACCGCGTTTTCCATTTGCACAAAACCCGAGGCAACCGTGTCGCCCTTGGGACCAAGAATCTCGACCACCGGCATGCCTTGCTGGTCGGTGGGAATTGGTTTGTGGGACGAGTGGTGCAGCGTGACCGCTCGCATATACAGCTTCTCGCCAGTGCGATAGATCGGCTTGTCGGTACTGACATGGGTGAGAAATCGGTCTTTGCCCCCCAGAGTCGCTGACTCGGCGAGCTTGCCTTCCTTGTTCTTTTGAGCAGCTTGGTCGGCAGCCGTCAGACGCCACCAAACTCCGCCACTTGCCACCACAGTCAAAGCCAAACCGAGCATCAGCACCAAGCGACCGCGTAACATGACCGGATCTCCTTGCAGATTTGAATAGCAATTTGCTGGACGAAGCGTTGGACGGCCCGCCGCGGAATTAGTTCCCATGGGCGACGAAACTAGATGGTCTGCTCGCTGAGCCAGCGGCGGAAATCGCCGCCAGCGCCCAGCTAGACCCCGAAGGGTGGGCAATCTGGATTCGTGATGAAAACCACGTGGACGAAGCTCGCGACGCATTGGAGCAATCTCGCATCGATCGTCGAAGCCGTCCAGATCCAGTCCTCCCCCTTTTCCAAGGGGGAGTTAGAGGGGGTCCTCCGCGCCCGCGCCGTTCATCGCCGGTGCCGCAAGATTGACACGCGGCCGCGTTCCGCTCTGCCCCAATCCAAAGCGGGGCAACGCGCCGAGTGTAACATACAAGCGATTGCCAACCTGATGCCGTTGGGTTCTTCATGGTACTGCCCTAAAAATTAGACTCATAAGGAGTTAACTCAACGCCGCATCGATACTAACAGTGGCGATTGATAACAAAAACGTTTGCAATTTCCCAGGCGTTTCGACCCGGGTAAGCGCATACATTTCGCGCCACCGTCAGCGGCGTACACAATGCATGCACGCCATCGCACGAACAGTAAAACACGAGAGCCCCGGAGGCATGGCCAACAAGTAAGCCGCGCCCGCAATCATCCCTGTCCTCACCCGCGAGGAAAGAGTTCAAGCTCAGAGAAGTAGATCTGCCCGATAATTCTTGAACCATCCCAGGGATGGAGATCACATGCTCCTTCCCTCTATTTTACGAACTCCAAGGCAATCGGTACACCGTTAGTTTGAAGACGTATTTCACCCGCCCTCCGGGCTCTCCGGGCTCTCCGGGAGGGTCGGCGCAGCCGGGGAGGGTGGCTTCACTTTTCATTTCATCTTGCGGCATTCAAATTCTTCCTTCCGGACCCCGTCGCATTGCATTTCTAAATCTCCTACGGCAGGTTCGGTTTCATCGCGATCGCGCTTTTCGTACGGCAAAGCGACGCGGCGCGGGAGTTGTATTCTCGATGATTTAAATTGGTTTCAGGGCCCGACGGTTGAATCGTTGCTTCCGCCGGGGCGGGCCCGACGGAGAGCGTTTACGTTTTTTTGCGATTATTGGTAGCCGGGCAGTTGTGTTCGCGCCGGGACAAGCCCGACGGAAACTCACGCGAACTTGGCTACCCTTCGGGACGTTCGGGCGAAAACACTCGCCCATCGCTTACGTCGGGCTCGTCCCGGCGCGAGCGGCAACTGAGCAGCTACTCGCCTACAAGGAGGCAACTCCGGCTCTCCGCCGGGCTCGTCCCGGCGGAAGCAACGATTCACTCGCTGGTCCCATTCGAGCGCCGGTCGAACAAGTAACCGCACTCTCCAACAGAGGTCTGTTCGGACACCAAAGAGCGGAGAGAACACGCGAGGGAGGATGGAACGCATGCTGTAAAGCTACTCAGCCGTTTGCAATGTGGAGGCTAGGTTGCTCTTATAGCTTTATACTCGAAGATCATCGGATTGGTGCGTGTGTACAGCCATTCGGTAACAAACGATGCGAGGAAGCCATGTACACTTGGCTAAGCGGGTTGGGCGTCGTAAACGTCAACTTGGATGAAGCCTATGATTTATGCCTTGACTTCTGCCAGCATTGCCCTGACTCCGTGAACCCCGCGGCCCAGGCGCTGTGCGTGAGGGAGATTTGTGGAAATGTCAAAAAACGTAGCGAAGTTATAGAAATCCTAATTGAGAATCCGTTCAGGTGGTGTGGCATGCGTTTTTGGACTCCTCGCTTCTCTCTCCGACTTCTGCTTGCGGGACTGCTTGGTCTTTCGGTTTGCTTTGGGTATCTGGTGTCACATGTACACACAATGCGCCGCGAACAATCTGTTGTGGCACCCTTCAAACAAAACGGAGGCAGTGTTGGCTATCGCGGACAGAGCTTGGAAAATATGGACGGACATAGGAGTGCAATTGGTCGCATCATTTGCTATTTCACCGGGTTGTCGGAGTTCGCCTACGTTGAAATGTTATTTGCTGGTGATGCGATCGTCGACGATGCCGATGTGAAAGGAATTGGGCAACTAAAGTATCTGAATTTTGTAGATCTATCGGGAACGAGAGTCGGGGATTCCACGCTTGCAGAACTTCCATCGCTTCACGAACTGGAGTATTTAGGGATTTCAGACTACATGCTCAGCGTAGGCTCTGCTGAGTTCATTGTGCAGTGTCGTTCCCTCAAAATCCTGGCAGTGTATGGTCGTTTAGACTCAACGATTCTGGAGCATTTACGTTATGGCTTGCCGCATTGCAGAATCATCCACTTTTCGGAAGATGAGTGAAAAGGTCCACCGTAAGCGTCGCGATAAAGAAAAGCGAAAAGGGCCACCCATAGTTTAGGCGACCGGACTGCACTTTCAAAAGAGAGTCTCCAAGAGATCTGCTCGGCAAGCAATGAGCCGATGTGACGTGCGGGGGCTGATGGAACGGCAGCACTGCCGCGGATGAAATGGCCTAGTCAGCCAAGGTGGCAGATCGAAAAATCATTCTGCCCACCATCATTCTGCTCCATCGGCCATGGCGAAACTCGACGGTTCGCACGCCTCGAACCGCTGCCGCGGGCGGCAGGAAACTATTTTCTGGATTTCTGTCCGCTGGCGGTGGCGATTGCAATGAGGTTGTTGAACAGGTTGCTCGGCAATCGAGCAACGCAAGACCAGCCTGGTAATCGTCCAAATCGAAGGAAACAGCCATGAAAACTCTCTTCAACTCGCTCGCCGTCGTCGCTCTGCTGGCCGCCGCCAACGTCGCTCAAGCCCAAGTCGTTTACAACTTCAATCCGCCGGCCGCGGGCCAACCGACGCTCGGCTTTCTGGGCCGCATGGTGCCGGGCCACGGATTGGAAATCGATTCGGTCATGCCACGCAGTCTGGCCGCTCACATTGGCCTGCAACAGGGCGACATTATTACCCACATCGGTTCGACTCAAGTTCGCTCGCACGCTCACTACCAGCGGCTGTTGCGAGACGTCGACCTATACCACGGCGGCGACGTCGAACTGACCATCTTCGACCCCAACCCTTGGACCAAGACGCCGGACATCACCCTGCTGTTCAACCTTCACTCCACGCTCGGCCGGTCGCGCGGCACCGTGGTTGGCGGATCGGTCGTCAGCACCGGAACGCCGTCCCGCCGCCGATCGGCTTACTCGTCCGCCAGCCAACCTCGCCGCTTCGGCAGCAGTCTGACCTCGGCAAGCTGCTCGGCTGCACCGCGTCCTCTGGCCAGCAGCACGGCACCGCGTCGCTTCGGCGTCAGCCAAGCCAGCAAAAGTGCCCCGCGCCGCTTCGGTGCCCAACCCTAATGCGGTGAGTCGGACCCAAATGAGCGATCGCTCGGGGGCCAACGCCGAAAAACTCGCTTCCTTTGATTTACCCTCGACCGAAATTCCGGTCGGGGGTCTTTCATTTCTTGTCGTGGTCGCGACGCGTGAGAACAGTATTTCTCTCCTTTGCAAAGCGGGCGAGCCCCCAGCGTTCGCTGGGGGGTAATGCTGACCAACATGTCACTTGCCCTATTCCAATAGGCGGCCGCCACTCGCCGCATCGCTACCCCTCGACTAACGTCAAGGGCTCGCCGTCACTTCCTGTTCCTCCTTCCGCCTTCATCAGCGGCAACGCGGCAAGGAGCGCGAGTCGGACCGAGGTGCAGGCAGCCGAGTTTTCCTGAATATTGTAAGATGAATGGATATGGAGTGTCTGTTCGCAACTTTGGATTGCACAGGCGTGTTGCGCCGCTTGGGCTGATGGGTAGCGCGAGACATGTTCGCACACGCTTACCCAATGTGAAACGCTTGCAAAACGGCAAACATGGTTGCGACGGATCGGCGAGCGTGGCGGTGCGATAACTTGTTCGCGAATCTTCTGTTAGGGCGAAAACATGGAAAGAAAATCAGAGCTGTTTCACGGTTGGGCGTATGTTACAGTCGTTGAGTTGCGCCGCTTTGGAGAAAGTGACTTTGGACTACAGCCATGTGGCTGCGAAGGCAGGCTGAACGCTTGGCCTGCGACGCGCTAGACCTGTTGGCCTCTTAAGCGATATAATGAGGCTATGGGCAGTTGGTGGGGGCACCACGGGCGGCACTTGCGTGGCCCGATGTTTGGTCGTAGAGTGCCACCTCCATCCTTACTTTACCCTTCCTCATTTTTTCACCTGGTCGCCGTGACGAAGAAACCGTGACGAAGAAACCGTGGCGAAGAAACCGTGGCGAATAAACCGTGGCGAATAAACCGTGACTGAAAAACCGTGACCGAGAAATACCGCGTAGTCATAACCGATTTCCTGGCCGACTCACTCGCGCCCGAGCGCGAGATCTTGAGCGACATAGCGATCGTTGAAGCATTGAATGCGTTTTCCGAACAAGAACTCGCGGGTCAGATCGAGACGGCGGATGCGGTCATGGTCTACCACAATTTGGCGTTTACGAAGGCGTCCATCGATCGGCTGCGTCAATGCAAAATTATCGTTCGTCCCGGAGTGGGCGTTGACAATATTGAACTCGCCGCCGCGCGGGCTCGAGGAATTCCCGTCGCCAACGTGCCAGACTATGGAACCGAGGAAGTGGCCGATTCGGCCATCGGGTTGATGTTGGCGCTGACGCGCGGTATCGCGCCGCTTAATTCGATGCTGCGGCGAGGCAAGGAACGTCTGCCGTGGGAACCTCAGTTGGTCGCCCCGTTGACCCGTCTGCGAGGCCAGGTGTTTGGCATTGTCGGCTTGGGCCGCATTGGCACGGCGACCGCCTTGCGGGCTAAAGCGATCGGAATGGACGTTGTGTTTTACGACCCTTACAAAGACGACGGAAACGACAAAGCCGTTGGCGTGCGCCGCGCCGAGTCGTTGAAGGCGTTGCTCGAACAATCCTATGTTGTCAGCCTGCACTGTCCGCGGACCGACGAAACACACCATTTAATGAATGCCGAGACGATCGCCCAAATGCCGAGCGGTTCGTTTCTGATTAACACGGCCCGCGGCGCGGTGACCGATACGTCGGCGATCCCGGCCGCGATCCTCAGCGGACAATTGGCCGGAGCGGGAATCGACGTGTTGGCCGACGAGCCGCCCGCGGATGACGATCCACTGATTCGCGCCTGGCGAGATCCCGACCATCCGGCCTTTGATCGAGTGATCGTCAATCCCCACGCAGCTTTCTATTCCGAACAAGGGTTGCTCGACATGAGGACCAAGGGTTCACAGGCTTGCCGCCGTGCCTTGTTGGGTGAACCGATTCGAAATGTGGTCAATTGACATGAGAGAGTGGGGTGGTTATTTGAGTAACATTTCCCAAACATCGCCAAATCCCTTGAATCCTCCGGGACACGCCGCGCAACTACCGCGGCAGGTTGACGAGCCGGGAATTGTCGGCTTGGGAAGTTTTCCTCGAATTTCGCGCCAAACTGAGTAGTTTTACCTACAATTAAAAACGAGTACACTAACGTTCTATTGGGCCGGGCCAAACTAATGCTGATTTCGGAAGGAAGCGATCCATGATCCGCCATTTACTCATCGCCGCGATCTTGATTTCCGTTCCGATTCAGTTGATCGCGGAAGAACCGGCGTCCAAGGAACCGGCGTCCAATGAAACCGTGTCACCGGAGGTCGATGAGCTAACTAGTTTGGTCAAACAACTAGGCGACGGTTCATTTGCGGTTCGTGAATCGGCGGCAAAGCGATTGATGAAGTTCGAGAACGCGGCCAAGCCGGTCTTGCTTGGTGCTTTGGAGCATGAGGATCTTGAGATTCGTCTGCGGGCTCGGCAATTGTTGGCGGCCATCGGGAAGTCGGAACTGGGACGTCGCCTGACCGCCTTTCTGGAGAGCAACGATCCGGACGAGGACCATAAGCTGCCAGGTTGGCATCGCTTTCGACAGATCGTCGGCGATGCGCGGCCGGTGCGCGAGCTGTTCGTGGAAATGGTTCGCCGTGAAGGTTCGTTTCTAAGTTCCATCGAATCCGATGCCAAGGCCTCCCGCGATCGATATGCCCAACGTGTGCAGTCGCTGGGAACATCGTTCAATACCGGCGCTCGCCTTGAAGCGGTCGCCGCGCCGACGCTGGCCTCGCTGTTGTTCACCGGCACCAATCCCGGCATTAACATGGACAGCTCGACCGGCTACCAGATGTACTCTCTGCTTAGCCGAACTCAGAACATGAACGCACTCACGAAGGGGCAGCAGTCTGAAATGCTGCGAAAGTTGCTGGCCTCTTGGCTGAAGCATCATTCCTCCAACAGCTATTTGGCCCGCAACGGTCTGATGTTGACGCTGCAATACGACATGAAAGATGTCGGACTGGAAATCGCGCGAAAGTTGTCCCGCAACAAGACCGTTCCTTCCTCGACGCTGCCGTACGCGGCTTTGACGCTTGGCAAATTCGGCGACGCCAGTGATGTGGCACTGCTGGAGCCGCTACTTGAAAACAAAACCGTTTGTCACTCGTGGCACAACGGCAAGTTTAAAGAAGTAATCAAGATTCAAGTGCGGGATGTCGTGCTTGCCGTACTGGTCCATTTGACCGAACAAGACCATAAGGACTACGGCTTCGAGTTGCTGAGGGAATACGAGAGGACCTTGTTTCACATCTACACCTGCGCCTTCCCTAAAGATGAAGACCGCCAAACCGCGTTGGCGAAGTGGAAGGCATGGTCGGAAAAGCAAGAGGCTGGTTAAGCCGTTTCCGGCCCAAGGGGATCTTCGACTCGGCCAGATGGTTCACGCGTTGGAACGACGCCGACGGATCGTCGACCACGCTCAAGGGGTTCAGGTAACCGTCGTTGGCCGCTCGCGCATGACGTTCGTAGCTGGGCAGATTCACGACGCCTTGGAAGTTGCCGTGCAGCTTGCGGCTCAGAAACAGGAGGATGTCGCGGGCCGAAAAATTCACCGCGACGTGACCGATCAGCCGCGGCGTTGGGGCAATACAATGTACCTCTCCACATTTTGGCAATCTTCAGTCGTGAATGAATTTAGTACGATTGTTTGATTGCTTGGCCAAAAGTCTGTTACAAAATTGCAAGTGCCCCGTATCGATCGACTCAGCCGACATCTCGCCGTGATACTGCCAACAAGGGAACCAAAAATATGATCCACGAAGCAATTGACTCTCTGGTACGAAGCAGCTTGCATGCCACGTGTTTTGTCAAGCGTTGGCGGGTTCTCGCGTGTTGCCTTGTCGCGGTGGCCGGGGCGTTGGCTTCCGCGCGGATCCCGGTGCTGGCTGATGAAGCATTGCCGAATATCATTCTTTGCATGGGTGACGATCATGGTTGGGACGAAGTTGGGTATTACGACCATCCTCATTTGAAGACTCCCGTTCTGGATGAAATGGCAGCCGCCGGGCTGCGGCTTGATAACTTTTACTCGGCGCATCCTTCATGCTCGCCCACCCGTGGCAGCGTGCTGACGGGGCGCCATCCCAACCGCTACGGAACCTTTGCCCCCGGTTGGTCCATTCGGCCCGAGGAAGTTACGATCGCACACATTCTTCACAAGGCGGGTTACGCGTGCGGGCATTTCGGCAAGTGGCACGTGGGCCCGGTAAGGGCCGACTCGCCAACGAACCCGGGAGCCATGGGTTTTGACACATGGCTTTCGCACGATAACTTTTTTGAAATGAATCCCGTCCTGTCGCGCGACGGCGGCGATCCAAAACGATTTGAAGGTGAGGGATCGGAAGTCATTATCGACGAAACGATGCGTTTCATTGACAAGTCGCGGCGGAATGGAAAGCCCTTCTGCGCGGTTGTCTGGTTCGGTTCGCCGCACGAGCCTTATAGCGGATTGGAGCAAGACTTGGCACTGTACGACGACCTGCGCAAGCAATACAACGCGCGCCAGGTCAGGCTAACGTCGATGGAGACGGGGCGTCCCACGCAGCGGCCCTTCGGGGATGTGCTGCGAGAGCGCTATGCCGAAATCACCGCCATGGACCGTGCCCTGGGAAAGTTGCGAGACCATCTTGAGGAAACTGGGCTGCGGCAGAACACGATTCTGTGGTATTGCGGGGATAACGGAGTTCCATCCAGTGGCCGTCTGGCTACTCCCTTTCGCGGCCAAAAGGGCCTGGTGTATGACGGCGGCGTGAGAGTCCCGTGTGTTATTGAATGGCCGCGTCGAATCGCGAAGCCGCGCGCGTCCGATGTCAACACGGTGACCAGCGACATGCTTCCCACCATCCTCGATCTTGTGGGCCAAGCCGTGCCCAATCGGCCTTTGGACGGTATCAGTCTAAAACCGCTAATCGACGGTAAGATGACCGAGAGATCGAGCCCGATTTGCTTTTGGATGTACAACGCAGGTGGTGAGTCGAAGAAAGGGAAGCCTTACATCGATCCCAAGCTTCAAGAAGGCACCACTCCGCTGGTCAAGTATTTGGGCGGTCGTCTAACTCGCAACTTCAAGAACTTCCACCATCGGAATATCACCGAGCAGGATTTCTCGGGTGCCCGAGCTATTCTTGGCAACCGGTACAAGCTGGTCGTGAACGGCCAACCAGGCAACGAATCGGCCATTGAACTGTTCGACTTGCGCGACGACTTGGCTGAGAAGACCAATGTCGTCAAGTCCAGGCCGCAAGTCGCCGCGGACCTCCAACAGCAACTTCGAGAATGGCAACAATCGGTACTCGACAGCGTAACTGGGGCGGACTACCGATAGAAAATCACTGAAGTGTTACAGCGGCGGCGAAAAAATAGCGAGCCTCGAAATTCACCGAGGCCCGCTTTAAGAATTGCGGATATTCTGTAAGGCTCTTCTAATTGGCCCCGCCAGTGAAAGTGAACGTGTCGACCTGGCCTATGGACGAGAAAAACGGCAACGGGCTCACGCGTACATATCGGCGATCCGCCGACACCACCGCGGTGGCAAACATGAAAGCACCTTCCGGCAGAATGGTGATCACCGGCCGATAACCCACGCCACGTCGTGACTTCGGACCCAGACGTTCTTCCTCGAACGCCCGCTTCGTGGCAACCATGTGTTTCTTCGAAGCCCGCGAATTTTCGGCGTAACTAAGTTGTTGCAATAAAGCTGCCCGGCCAATCGACGCTTGCTGTTGGACCGCGGTCGCGATTTGCTGGTCACTAAGGGCTTCCGTCCGGCGGCCTTCTTCTAAATCGAAGACAACCAACACGTCGCGGTTGTCGGCATTCAGCGGAACTTGCTTTTTCTTGACGGTCTCTTTGTCGGTCCCTTCGTTTCGCGTCAAGATGACCGTGACCTTGCCCGTGGTAACGTTTCCGTACACCTTCCGCAAGAGAATTCGATACTTGCCGGGGAAACCTTGGGCACACTGATACTCTTCGCTGTAGCCGTTGATGCCGGCTCCCTCGGGTTTTGAAAATGCATCCCCCAACATCACGCCGCCCGCCGTCGTACGCGGATTGCGGAACGAACAAACCGTACCGGCGGGCTCTTCGACCATCATGTCGATGTCAGCGTCGCCGGTCCAGAAAATCTGAACTTTGCAATCTCTTGCGACCGCCAGGTCATAGGCTTTTTGTAGTTCCTCGGCTTCCGCGACGTGCTTGTCTCGCTTGAGGTCCAGGATCATCCCGCGAGCCGTCTTATCGGCTTCGACATAAATCGATTGGTGACCTTCGGGCCAGCCTTTGCTGAGAATGCCGACGCAGGCCCACTTAACGCCTTCGATATTTTCTAGCCGCTTGGCAACTCGCAATCCTTCCACATAGGGCTCGGGACGAGATGGATGCGAGTCCGAGATTTCGCGAAACAAGGAGAGAGCGCGTTCGTCCAGTCCAATCCGCGACATGTACAAGGCGACAATCATCATGTCTTCGACGGTCTTGCTAAAGTCGACCGCCGACATGAGCGCGCGTTCGATTTCCGCATCAGGAGCACCGCTCGCCTCCAACGCCAGCCCCAAGGCCTCGTACATCCACGGTTGTGGTTGGCTGTGGCTCAAGGCCGCCTGGAGGACGGCCGCCGCTTCGGCACATTTTTCCATCGCCTGTTGGCGGGTCTTGGTCGCCGCTGGAATATCGTTGTCGGCCGCTTCGTTAATTTGCCGATGATACAGGCGTTTACCTTCGACCATTAACGAGCGAATGGTTTCGCGGATAGTAGCCGGATCAACCTTTTCGTGGATGGCGAAATGATGATTCCAGACTTGCTGGACCGTCATTCCCGACTTAACGACTGGTTGGATTCGTTCAACCGACCGCTTTGGCGAAGTGCCTCGCCTTACGGCTGAATCAGTCGTTTTTTTTTCCACCTTCTTTTTCTTGCCGCCCAGCTTTAAGTCGCCGACGGCCAAGATACCACCACCGCCACCGCCGAATCCGCCACCACGACCGCCGCCGCCGCCGAGTCCGCCACCACCACCACGACC
>JAJDEH010000323.1 GCA_029259935.1 Planctomycetota bacterium | reverse complement strand
GCTGATCGCTCCGCGATCATGGCGTCTTTTTATCTTCGCCTTATTAGCTCTTCCTACGTGCCGTCGTTCGCCTTCGTAATGTTCGCGGAGCGAACAACGACGATCTACTCCCGCACGTTCGTGCTCGCGTCATCCTGCCCTTGGTCCAGCTCTTTTAATTCTTCAAGCCACAGCCGAATTTCATTTTCGTATTCGGACGCCAGATCGCTGATGACAAGTTGACGGTGAAAGGCCGCCGCGCCGCCTTTGCGAAGATCGGCGTCCTCCGCCGTGGGAAACCGCAACATCGGATCCGGTGCGACCAGTCCGCGAATAAAGTTCATCAACAAATCGTTGCAAGTAACCTCCGCCGGCAGGACGGAAGTCAACCGATGAGGCACGGCGCGCTTGGCTTCCAGCAGATCGGCGTAGTCGTTCAGCCCGGCGAAAATCGGCAAGCCCGACAGCAATTCAATCAGCACATAACCTAGGCTCGCCAGATCGCTACGAGGCGTGCTTTCGCCACCCTCCAATACCTCGGGGGCGGCGTACGTCGGCGTGCAAGTTCGTTGCCGGGGCGGATCTTCAAGTTGAAAGGCCGACCCGATGTCGACAATCTTCGCGTTGCCGGTCCGCTTGAGCATAATGTTCGATGGCTTGATGTCGCCATGAATCACATCTTCGCGGTGCAGTGCCGCCAGGGCCGCCAAGCAATCGCGCACGACCGCCATTGCCACGCCGGCTTTGATTCGTGGCTGAACCGGCCCGGCGGTCACGATCACGCGATTGATGTAATCCCAACGTCGCTGGCTGACTCGATCTCGAACCTTTTGCAGCATGCGCGGCACGAGCAGACGCCGCAGGTCGTAACCATCAACCCACTCCATGACCATCAAACGAATTCGATGGCGATCGACAAAGTTGTGCACGTCGAGCAAGTTGTCTTGTTGAATCTGAGCGACCTTCGAGGACACTCGAGCAATCCGGCTCATCGCCTCGTCATATTCTCGCGCGCTTTCATACCGCTCGGGCGAAAATATCTTCAGCGCGACGGGCAAAGTGAAATCGTCCGCGCCGCGGCGCTCGGTAAGATAGACCACGCCTTGCCCGCCCGATCCCAACAGGCGTTGCAGTCCGTGATGCGAGGTCCAACTCAATCGCCGGTGGTCGACGAGATGTTGATAACGATCGAGCAATTCGTTCGGCTCATGAGGAGCCTGTTCACCGCCGTGAGTAACTGTGGGAGTATAATCGTGTCGCGTGGTGGTCAGCATGAGTTGCTTCTGGAGAGAGAGGTGTCGGTGGGTCGTGGCAGGTAGGTTCTCTTCATCATGGTAGGCAGTGAAATATGCCGGCGTCCAGAGCAAAACCGCGGCCCCGCAACCTGTTAGGCCGTTCAAGGATGAAAGACGAGAAAATTGTATTGAACAGATTGAAACGTCAAGCGAAGGCCAGGGTGCAACGCCTTTGTGAAAAAGCCAGAGCCCAATCACTGCATCAAGGACGCGTAATGAGGGTTTTTCCCAATGGTAGCCCAGTCGTCTCGGCACGTGTCCGCATGCGGGATCGCTGGGAACGTCGTATGATTCCATCCCCTAAAAAGGGGAACGGTCCACCATGTTGACGCGCTCGGCAGTTTGAAGCGGTCGCCGGGCGAACGCGATGCAGGGTGTACGACTGCCAAAATTACCGTGGAACTATTGTTTGGTCGTGGGCGACACTTGGTCGAGAGGGGCCGCCGTCACGCAACTCAAATCGACATTCTGTTCTCGGGCCGCGGGAATCCGAGTTCCTTATTCACAAGGTTCAGAAGTGGCTGTTCGGAAAAAAATCGCTGCAAGTTCTTCACGAACAAGTTAGTCGTGTCGTCGACTCGGCGGGACGATTGGGCGCCGACGTGCGGGGTGATCAACACATTCGGGAGTTCCCACAGACGGCTCAACTCGGGTAGCGGCTCGACTTCGGTGACATCCAAGCCCGCCCCTTTTAGATGCCCCGCATCCAGTGCCTCGACTAGGTCCGCTTCGACCACCACGGGCCCTCGAGCGACGTTAATCAAATAGGAACCGGCTTTCATTGCTTTTAGTCGACCGGCGTCAATCATGCCTCTTGTTTGGCCGTTCAGCGGGACGCACAGAATCACGATGTCTGACTGCGACAAGACCTCGTCCAGTTGTTCGGGCGGGAGCAACGACTCGACGTGATCCGGTTTGTCGATGGGAAAGACATCGGTGGCGAGAATCCGAGTTCGAAAAGGGGCCAGCAATTGGGCTAGTCGTCGCCCGTTTCCGCCGAAGCCGATGATCCCTACGGTCTTTCCGTGCAAATCGTCGGTTGGGCGGCGGATGAACTCGCGGGCCTCGGCCGCGCGAAAAAAGACTGGCAGACTTCGTAGCAGTCCAAACAGCAGGGCCAATGTCTGCTCGGCAACTTGGTCGGCGAACAGGCCCGAAGCACTGGTCACGACGATTTCCGATTCCACCACCGACGGAGCCAGGCAATGGTCCATTCCAGCCGCCGAGGACTGAACCCACTTCAATCGTCCTTGCCGAACGACCGCCTCCCACGGTAGCGGCTTCTCCTTGGCGTGGCCGCAGAAAATGTCGGCGTCGAGGATTTCTCGGTCAATCGCCTGTTGGCTCGCATTCACGACCTCGGCCGAGGGAACGACCGACTGAATTTGCTCAATGTGGTTTGGTTGAACGGGATAGCAGAGAACAATTCGCATGAATTCTGGCCGCGATTCCGGGCTTTGGAGAGAAAGAAGGGCGAGCTGAACGACACCACCGATCCGTTTTGAACACTCTTGGTAGCATAGCCGCGGCGGTCCGATTGCGACACCGCCTTGTGCCGTGTCGACGCTCTGATTTGAGAGGGCCCCCTTCCCGTTCGCACTGCTGGGCGAACCGAGTGTGCAGCAGGCAGGCAACGCCCAGAACGAAGGAATGTGTAGAAAGCCTTGCGGGGCAACACAGCGCGACGAGCTAAGCACGCCGCGTGCCCTTTTTCCTGGTTCTGTCACATCTCGTCTTCAATTTCGCTCTGGAATGCAACCACAGACTGGTTTCTTCCAACGATCACGCAAGAATGCGACGAGGACAGCCATGAAAGCTATCAACCGCCAAAACCACCCAATTTCACGACGTAAACTCCGCTTACGCATCGAACAGTTGGAACGCCGCGACATGCTGGCCGGCGACATGGATTTCGACTTTGCCAGCCCCGTCGTAGACGTTGCGGGAAACGACATGGTGGTTGACGATGGGGCCGCGATCGACACGGTCCAAACGGGTAAATTGGATCCCACGGACGCGTCTCCCTCTCCCGGGTTTCAAGGTGACACGTCGCCTGGTGCCGGTCTTGACGGCACCGCAAATCCATTCACCGACGATTCGCTGCCACTCGTCGATTCGCAGCAAGAAGGCGTGGATACTCTGTCCCCCGATGATTTTGACCCGGCCAACTATGACCAAGGCTCGGGGTTGTCGATGGACGTTCATCTGCAGTTCATGGAAGACGTCTTGGCCGAGTATGATTCCCAAGGCATAGGGTCGGTCTACATGGACGTTTTCGAAGCGGCGGAACAGGCAGATAACTCCGGGCCAGGCAGTGTGGACCCGAAGTCGACTATTAGTGACGGCGGAACCAATAGCCTTTTCGGGTACACCTGGGAAGATGGAAAGTTTTTGGGTGACCCTGGGACCATTGGCAATGCAGACAGCGGAAAAATTGGACAGGGAAAGGCGGCGATGGATCAAGTCGTCGATAACGAAGGTGGCTCGTTTGACAATGCCGACAGTAATGAGCAACACCTAGGTGACGTCATCGCGGAAGTGACCGGGAGCAGTGGGTCCAATGACGCAGACTCGGGTGCCGACGCAGGGCCCGCGGAGAGCGAAACCTCCCCCAACTCGGCGACGAATCCAACCGAAGGAATGACGCCGGACGAAATCGTTGACTACAATGCCGATAAGATCGCGGATGCAAAAAACCCAGCAAACACGGCCGGGTCACAACCGGGTGATAAAGTTCCCGTGACCATTTATGACTCGGAAGGCAATCCGCAAGAAATTCAAGTGGTCGTTGAAGCGCCGCCAGAGACCGAGAAGGAATCAGACGCAACAGGAGACGTCGACCCGGAACAGGTCAACTCAGGCGAAGTGCCCACGCTTTGGAAAGATTTCGCGGATCAGATGATGGCAATCCACCTCGCCGCCAAGCAGGGTAGTGAAGTGAACCCGGATCCAGGTCAGGATTTCGCCACGATCCAGGATCCCATGGAGGGCATCGAGAATCTCGACGACATTTCCGGAGCGGGCCGACGTGGCGTGGACACGAGCGTCGACGTCGATGTCAGCAACCCCGACGAGGACGTAATCGATCCCGAAAAGAATTGAACCGTTCCAACTTCCAGGCGTTTTAGCGAGGCCGCTCTTTCTTCCCTCGCTCAAGCGTCAGGATACCAAATCACCAAACCTCGAACCGTCACGGTATCGTGACACGGCCCCCATTTGGAATCAGAAGCGCCTCCTCGCTTAGCATTTCGACGTTTCAAGCAGGTCGAGGTCGCTTGCTGGTGGCGCGGCGAAGCGAACCCCCAGTAATTCGCGTTCTGGCGGTTCGATTTGCTTAACCCCAGCCAACCAACTCCGTTTTCCGCAATTTCGAAAGATCGATGGTCTCTTCGTGGATGTGTTCCGTCTGTGCTGGCCAGCCAAGTCGTCAATTGGATGACACCGTGTCGTCAGCCTGATTTGCATGATTCGGCGATTCCCGCGAATTCCCGCCCCAAAGCTCAGGTACGGTCGTTTCTACGAAATGCGGCGCACTTGTTGCTATGGTCCAATTCGATGAATGTTGGCGAGCAACGAAGCGCATTACGAGTGGCATCATGCCTCAGCTTCGGTCGGCCACACGTCGCCCACACGAAAACACAAATTGCATTGTCCAGCACCTGAGCCTGCCGCCAATCACAAGTTTGACGGTGGATTCTGGCTGCATTTCCCACAGGAGCAATACCATGCGATGGCCCATCATTCTCATTATCGTCCTCACAGCCCAAGTCGGGTTCGCTCAACAACGCAAGCATCCGGTCCCGTCGCATACTCTGCATCGTCAAGGACACGGGACGGTTCATCGCACGCAACCACGACCGCCCGTCACTATTAATCGAGAGCAAAGACCTATAAATCGAGAGCACAGACCAATAAGTCGAGGGCAAAGACAGTTACAGTTTTCGCGAGGAGTGCGGGTCCAGGGATCACAGGCCCCGGGTTCCTTCGGCTCGCTGGACATCGAAGCTGACAATGAATTTGAAGAAGTCTCGGTTGCGAAAGAAGAAGAGTTCTCGGTTGCGGACGAACGAAGCCCGGCTAACGACCGCCGGCAGCGGTTGCTACTGCTGCAGCATGTGGGAATTGCCCAAAAGCTCTGCGGCATCGGGATGCAGTTGGCGGCTCAGCCCCCAGGATCGCCCCGTGCGGCTGAACTCGCTGCCCAGATGAAAAAGCACTGCGTGATTCTGAAAAATGTCGAACGACAAATGCAGCGACACGGCATGCTCAGATGATCCGAAGCTACTGAAGAAGGAAGTGGAACGACGCAAGTTATTCCCACGCAGACAGGAATCCAGCGTACACCAAACAGTTTGGCCGTCATTCCCGCGCAGGCGAGAATCCAACGCGGTCTTCGCAGCAGCGGCTTTCGTATTGGATCACCGCCGTCCTTCCTGCCACCCCTGGGTTCCCGCCTGCGCGGGAAGAACACTAATGAGCCGGGCTCGTCAGATTGCTGAAGAAGCCGAGCGTCACGACCGGCATTGGCTGCACGGGCTCAATCCAAGCCGCAAGGCCTTCGCCTAGATGAACAGCTTGGCAGAATGAATTTTCTATCTTCCGGATCAAGTGGATAGGCCAGTTCCTTCGCGGAAGCGCTGCGGTTCCATCAGCGCCCGCACACCACATCCGCTCATTGCTTGCCGAGTAGATCTTTCGGAGGCTCTCTTTCAAAAATACAGCCCTGTCGCCTAACATAGGGGCGGCACCTTTCACCCTACTTTGATCGAGGCAGTGTCATCAATGAAGACGAACACGTGGCGGTTCAAACTTTCGAGCATGCTTGCCTGGATTGGAGTTTGTAGTGCGGCGCTGATGTGCTTCCGGGGTTCGCTCGCTGGAGGTCACGGCGACGTGGTCGGATACCCGAAAGTGTTTCTGTTCGCACTCGCCGTGCTGCTGGTGGCGGTTCTAATTGTCGAACCAATCCGTCGAGTGGAGCGCGCCGCCGTGTGGATCTTCGTTGGGTCGTTGTGCCTAATCTCATCAGGCACGGGTTTCTTGTACTGGTACAGTGAGTCATTCATTCCGATACTCGTTGACCGTGGTCATGCTGAGCCAGGCAAAATCAGCTTCAAGAAAATAGCGTTTTTCGATAACAAAATGGTTGTTATTAAGTATCGCGTCTCGGATCGGCCCGATATTGAATGTGCTGGCTATCTGCTGCCATGGCGGGATGCCGAGCAACGTTACAGCGACGATTACATAAGCGGAATCATGGCATCGCATACAGAGTCGGCAAACGAGTTTCGGATCGGGGTTGATGCGGCTACGCACCTCCGAATATCGCTTGTACAAGACGACATGAAATTCGGATACCATGGATTGGGTGCATCGATGGTTTGCGACTCTGAAGACCCCGTCATAGATTCTTCCGCATTCGTCGAACGATATTTGGCCAAATTCGGTGAACCAACGAATCTCAGGGACTACAACTATCAATTTGAGAGACTTCTAGATCGTGTGACACAATTTCCGAAATCTCTCGAAGACCCTCGACTCGATGACGCAGTTTGGACCGCGTTTCAGTCTTTTGAAAACGAGCGCCCCGGTAAGACCCGCTATACCCGTGGGGACGAAAACCCCGTTCTCAGCTCCGCAAGAGATCTCTTGTGGACGTACCTCTACATTAACGCCCACAAAATTCGACGCGACAAGAACCGGAAATCCGCCTGGATTGACCGGCTGTTGCGATCATCGGAGGAACCACAACAACTGATCCAGCATTTCACGTTGTTGCATCTCATCGCTCCCACTCAAACGGCGGCGCCGGAACTAACTGTGTGGGGTGTTGATTCAAATGCAGAAATTCCCGGCGGAGTAGAGGGTTTGAATTGGTTTTCTATCGAAACGAAAACGCGATGGGTCACGTGGGGGTTCAACCCTGAAGAACTTTCACGACCTCAGGTCCACCGAAGGTCATGGAAAGAGGGCAATTCCGTCGATCAAGATAGTTGGTCGACGCAACGAACGTTATTCACGCTCGTCTACACCCGCCCACATACTGGACAACTATTTCCAAGATTTCATGTTCGCTTGCCCACTAAACTGACTGATGATGGGATCTTCTTTTTTCCGTACGAGGGGCAACTTCACATTTGGCAAAACCGGGATTTCTATGCGGGCGTGCTTCGAATGGCTCAAATCTCGGGACTCATTGATGCTAAACAGTATGTTGAGTACGCCGATAATTTGGCGTTGGATCGACTTGAGATAACAGCGCGATTTGACGAGCAATAGCTCTTCTGTGCGTGCTTATGCTCTGCTGCTGTCAGCGACTTCGAGTGAGTGCTACGGAGGTGGTTATGAACGATTTGCTCAAGTTCCAGGTTTCCGGCGGCTGTCTTTGAGAGCTGTCTGTATTTTCGGCCGCTGGTTCCGCCGCGCGGCGGGCCGTACGCCAAACAGCTTGGCCGTCATTCCCGCGCAGGCGGGAATCCAGCTCGGCATCCGCGATGCTGTAGACAATCCGGACATCTTCGGGCTCTAAAAAAACACGCCGATGCCACACACTCTTTCAGCAGCGCGCTGCGACTCTCTTCTACAAACTGTCGAAGAAATGAGCTTCTTCATTCGCGTCGTCAACGATTGCTAACGCATAGTTAGACGACACATCTTCGTCGCATTCAAACTGAAACTGTACGACCCACTCGTCGCCAACCGTCTTCGGTTCAGAGATTTCCGATCGTTTGCAATGTCGCACCGCGACAATCTTGCACGCATCGAGTGATTGCTCAACCGCCAAGTTCTCCGCAATTTTGCGCACCTGGTCTTCGGTCATCTTGAGCCTTTCAAGTTCGCCATGCGTTTTCTCCTATACTTTAATGTACTTCTGTGCGTGTTTTTGCTCTGCTGCTGGCTGCTGATTGATTGAATGCGCAAGTGCCGTGCTGGTCCGAATTACCCCCCAGCTAACGCTGGAGGCTCGCCGAGGCGCTGGAGGCTCGCCGAGATTCTGGTGGGTTGCCGAGAAAAAAAACGCTGAGGTCAGGTTTACTTTTCGGCATCTTTCAGGATCTGCCTTAGTTCGGGGATTTGCCGTCGACCTTCGGCGACTGCTGCCTCGTCTTGCCCGTCGGCGATAACTTGTTGCCATAGACCGAGGGCCGCCTGTGCCATGTTGCCTCGCTGCGCGGCGTAGTTCCTGGGAAGCGGTCCGCTCGCGTAGCCCGTCAGCCCCCGCGCCCGAGCAATCAAGAACTTGCGTTGCTCGGCGACATCCTGATTTTGCCACTGGGCATCGGCGTCGCCGTCGTGCTTCAACAGTATCGCCTTGGCTTCGGCGGCTTCGGGCAAATCTGGCCAACGCACCATCACACCCTTGGCCAACATTAAGCCCGAATAAACCGTTTCCTTCTTTTCCAACCGCAGTTTTGCTTCCGCGAAAAGCTGCTTGGCACGCTGTTGCCGGCTGGGTGCTTGGTCGCCGGGGATGCTCGTCGCGGCGTACTTCCGCGCCAGAGTTTTTCTTTCTCTGACGGCCGAGTCCAAATAACGAGCGACTTCCAAAAGTTGATCGCCAGCGGGCATGGCGTGGCCCAACTTGGAAACGACCCAGGTTCGCGTCCGCACTCCGACATCCGCGAGGATCGGGCCGCGAAAACGCTCGACCTCAGCCCGATTGAAATCGGTCTCGCCCGTGACGTGGGCGACGCTCAGCCGGTCGATGACTCGATGCCGCAGCCACGATTCTTGACGCAGGTCGCCCGCCGCGCAAACGGGGACGACGCCGCCAAAGTGGGCAGGCAGTGAGAAGCCAATCGCGCAGGCGATGCGGCCGCCACCGGAAAACCCGGAGATGTAGGTGCGGTCGACATCGGTGTGATAGTTGCGACGTACTTCGTCTAAAACGTCCAGCACAATGCGGATTCGCTCTCGCGTATCGCAGTTGTTTCCCGCGCCGTGCGGACCGGCAAAGATGATCCCCAGTTCTTCGCACGCCTTGCGCCAATGCCGAAAGCCCATCGCCTTGTCACTGGGTGAAACGAAGATCACGACCGGCCAGGCACGTCGCTTGTTGTACGTTCTAGGAACATACAACTCGAAATTCTGTTCAGTGGACTCGTAATTGGCCAGCCAGCCATCGGGAATCGACGCAGGGCTCTGGTTGGCCACGGCATACACCCAATCGAGCCGTGTCGCCGCGGTGACTTGTACGTCACGGTGATAACCGCGCACCTCGTCGGCCCCGGCTACGGCGGTGCAAGTTGTCATGGCCCAGCAGGCGATCAGCGCGCGAATCATCAAGATGTGTCTCCTGGACAAGGTAGAGCGGTCCGCGAAAGATTGAACCCATGCTAAAAGAAGTTCGTCTGAATCACAACAATTGACACCCGTGAAGGGGCGGCCGCCGCGCATTGTTCAAATGGTTCGCCGCGGGAGTGCGATTTTTCAGGATCGATGAACTACAAAGGGCGCGACACAGTGAAGTGGACCCCATGCGCTGTACCACGCAGAGGCTTGTATAAGGTGTAACTTTTCTTCACGCGGGTGAGCGGCCAGCGAGCCCCTCACAGGCTCGCGCCAGCCGCTGAGCTAAATCCCCGATAGGAGT
>JAJDEH010000322.1 GCA_029259935.1 Planctomycetota bacterium | reverse complement strand
ACGCGGCCTTCGATCGGCTGCAGGGGCGAGGCCTGCGTGACACCCGGCAGCGTGGCCACGGCGTTGATTTGCCGCCAAATGGCGTCCATAGTGACCCCTTCCCGCCATTGGTCTCGCGGTTTTAGCATCACATAGGTTTCCACCATCGCGGTCGGCGCGGGATCGAGCGCGGACTCTATTCGGCCAATTTTGCCCAAAACGTTTTCGACCTCGGGAATCTCCTTGATCAAGGCGTCTTGCGTTTGTAGAACTTCCATCGCTTGCGAAAAACTGGCTGCAGGGTAGAGCGTCGGCATGTAGAACCAGTCTCCTTCGTCCAAAGCGATCCAATCGGTCGTCTTTAGACCTTCCACTCGGTGTTTCAAAGAGACATATCCCGGTACGTCGTTAAGATCCGCGCCAACCACATTGGCGGTTCGTTCGACCGGGTATAAGACAAAAGGTAGTCCCTTCCATGCTGCTAACCCCACAAGGATGACGGCGGCCGGCAAGCTCAAGAAGATGAACTTGTGTTGCAGAAACAGACGCAGAGTTGGTTCATAAACCCAGCGGATCAAGCGGGCGACGGGATTCTCGTCGACGGGCCGCAGACGTTCGCTGAACATCCAATACCCAATTCCCCAACCAAACACCGCGCAGGCCAACACCAACACTACCTTGCCCACGGGCAAATGAGCAGCGGCGGTGTCGCCCCACACAAACAGGCACGTCGCCGCCAGCAAGAGGCTCAGCACACTGGCCCCGACGATTCGAACAGGCCACTGCCATCGCGCCGACGACAGCAGAAGACGGCTTAAGAACGGAACGATCGTCACCGCGACGATCAACGCCGCGACCAGCGCGAATGTCTTGGTCCAGGCCAGCGGCGCGAACAGCTTGTAGTCTCGTCCGGTAAGCAGGAAGACGGGCAGAAAGCTGATCACCGTCGTGGTCACCGCGGTCACCACGGCGGGCGCGACTTCGCCGGTCGCCTGATTGATGACTTGGATGCGTTGCTCTTTTCCGCCAGGCGATCCTTGCTGTTCCCACTCGGCCAGATGATCGTAAATGTTCTCCGAGACGATGATGCCCATATCGACCATGGTTCCGACGGCAATCGCGATCCCGGCCAGCGACATGATGTTGGCGTCGACGCCGAACAGCTTCATGGCGATAAAGGCCATCAACACCGCGATCGGCAGAGTGACGGCAACCACGAGACTTGAGCGAACGTGCAGCAAGAACAACAGAATGACAATGGCCGTAATCAGCACTTCTTCCGTGAGCGCGGTGGTCAGAGTGCCCACCGTTTCCTCGATCAACCCGGTGCGATCGTAGATGGCTTGAATTTCAACTCCCTTCAAGCTGGGCTGTATCTTCTTGATCTTTTCTTCCAGCCGCTCAATGACCTGCCGCGGATTCTCACCAAACCGCATGACGACGACCCCGCCCACCGCTTCCGATCCGTTCAGGTCGATTGCTCCCCGACGAAAGTCGGGCCCCAGTTGAACGTGGCCCAAGTCTCGAATTCGAACGGGAATCCCATCGCGAGAAAGCACAACCGTCTTCTCGATGTCGTCGACCGCCTGCTCAACGTCTTTATCGGCGCCGATGAACCCCCGGCCACGGACGATAAACTCCATTCCCGTCGACTCGACCGTCTTCGCGCCGACGTCGATGTTCGAATCCTTCACCGCCTTGATGAGCTGGTCCAAGGGAATATCGTGAAAGCGGAGCTTGTCGGGGTCGACTTCGATCTGATACTGCCTCACATATCCGCCCACACTGGCAACTTCACTAACGCCGCGCACCGACTGCAGCTCGTATTTCACCACGAAGTCTTGCAGGCTGCGCAGCTCGGCGAGATTCATTCCAGGCGGCGGCTTGAGAACGTAGTAGTAAATCTGCCCCAGGCCGGTGGCGTCGGGGCCCAGTGTCGGCACAACTCCAGCGGGAAGGGAAGCGGCCGCCGTGCCAAGTTGTTCCGACACTCGCGAACGGGCCCAATAGAAGTCGGTGCTGTCCGAAAACGTCACCTGCACGAAGCTGTAGCCAAACAGACTCTTGCCGCGTACGCTCTCCGCTCCCGGCACCGCCAGCAACGCGCCGGACAACGGATAGGTCACCTGATCTTCAACGTCCTTGGGCGACCGTCCCGGCCAAGCCGTGAAGACGATAACTTGATTTTCCCCGATGTTGGGAATCGCGTCGATCGGCACCTCCTTGGTGCAGTACCAGCCGAAAGCAACAACAAACACCGTGGCCAGCAACACGATGATCGGTTCTCGGACGCAAAAATTGATGATGGCTCGAATCATGATCCTTCACCCTCGGTCTTCGGTTGCTTCGCGGGCTCGACCGACTGCGAATGATGACGGTGTTTTGGGGAATCCTTTTCGGCATGCCCTTTCGCGGGAAACTCGTGAACCTGCTCGCCGCAGTGCAGCATTTCACTGCCCCAATAGGGATTGACCAACTGCCGGTCCGCCTGCAACCAATCGCCACCGCCCCCTTTCACCATGGGACAAAAGAAGTGGAAAAAATTCGTTTCACCTTGCTGACCACGAACCTGCGTTGCCAGAGTCACGACGGCGTGACTGATGGGTTTGAAGGTTTGGCGGGCCTTCTCGAGCTCCATATGATGCAAATGCTCGCCAGCTTTGGCGATGTCAGCCAATTGGCTCCGGGAAGCATCGGACAGCGACTCGTCGTCGGCAAGTTGTTGACTCAACCGGTTCAATGTCTTCGCGGCGTTTGGCGGCGGCTTCTTATCGGCTGCCAGTGCTTTTTGAATGGCAAAGTAAGCTTGGTAGAGTTCTTCGATCCGGCTGCCAGCCTCTTTGGCGATCACGGCCACGTGCACTTCGTCGAACCGCAGCGGCGTTTTCCTTTCCCGTCGAGCCGCGATCGCGCGAGACGGGTCGATCAGGCTGGGATGTCCGGCGAGTTGCATTTGCGAGTCGATCAAAAAGTTGCCGGCGGTGGCCACCTGTTCGCCGTCTTCCAGACCGTCGAGAATAATGACCTTATCGCGCAAAATGGGCCCGATGGTCACCGGGCGAATCTCGAAGCGGCCCGGTTCCGTCTCGACATAGACCACACTGTTATTGCCCGCCATCAACAACGCCGATCTCGTAACGAATTGCGACACGGGTTGCTTCACGGGTTGGTCGGAATATCCATAGCGCGAGGTGGGCACGAGATCCATTCCACAAATCGGACATGAGCCAGCCTTGTCGCGAATGATTTGTGGATGCATGGGGCTAATCCAGCGTCCCGCCAGATCCGCGTCGTAAACTTCTCCCTCTTGGCCAATCGGCAAATGAATAGTGGCATTGGCATAGTCGCCCGGCCGCAGACGACGATCCTCGTTGAGGAACTCGACGCGCACGCCAACCGTGCGTTTGTTCACATCAACGGTGCGATCGACAAACGCGACCCGGCCTTCGAGCCGCTCGCCGGGGAGCGACTGCATTTCGGCATCCACGCGTTGTCCAAAACGAATCCGGGCGGCATCTTCCGGGAACAGTTCCAGCATGAGCCACACCGTGGACAAGTCGGCGATCCGGTAAATAGGCTGGCCCGGTTTTACGTATTTTCCTTCTTGTGCCAACTTTTCGATGACCGTTCCGCCGATGGGTGAGTAGATCGTCAGGCGCGACTGAGCTTCGCCGCTTTGCTCCAACTCGCCAAGCTGTTTTTCGGTCATGCCGAGTTCCACCAACCGTTGGCGTGAACTGGCGGCCAGCTTGGTTTGCGCCTCGCGAACGGCGGCCAGGGTCTTCTCGCTCATCCGCGTCAGCGAGCGACGAGTTTGTATGTATTCGACCTGCGCGGAATAGAGTTCCGGACTAAATACGACGGCCAGATGGTCGCCCTTCGCCACATCCACGCCGGTATAGTCGGCAAACAGCCGTTCCAAGCGGCCGTCGATGTAAGAAGCGATCGTCGCCATTCGGCTTTCATCGATCGCCAGCGAGCCAACGGTCTGAATCGAGTCCGACAGCGGCCCACGTTTCACTCCCGCCGTTTGAATGTTGGATAGGCGCCGCTGGGCCGGCTCGATCTTCACCGACATGGCCTCTAGGTCGGCCGCGCCGGTGGTGGCTTCGACCAGTGCCATGCCACAGATTGGGCAACGGCCCGGATTCGGCTGACGAATCTGCGGATGCATCGGACAGGTGTAGACTTGGCCGCCCGCGCTGGACGTGTCGGAAGCTTCACCGCCGCCAGTGGATATCCAGCCGATCCGCTGAGCCAAACCGAGCGCCGCGATCAGCACGAGTCCCACGACAAGAAAGAGCAACGGTGCCGTCGCCCGTTGTACCCACCAGAGTAGCCGCTGGCGAGCGGGATGCGGCGGCACGGATTCGGACCGAGGATCGGGTTGCTGTTGCGTTGACATCATCTTCACCGTGGTCAGGATGGTTTTGAAAAGGCGAGCGGCTGGCTGAGGCCTGATCGCGTGGACGTGGAACCGTGCCAAACACGACCATTCCGGCCAGCCACTCATGTCATCAATCGTGGAAGTTGCTCGGTTCAAGAATCCGCAACGGAGTCTCGAGCAATTGAATCGCCCCGCTGGCGGCAAATCCCGCCACGAGCGATATAGATAGACCGGTAGCGGTCTAAATTCGCCAGACGCACAACAGAACTTGTGCAGAGGTTGCTAGAGAGGTGGACCACGCCTGTTGGCCAGAGACTCGCCGGTTGATCGGGCACGATGGCCGGCATACCACCGCGGCGACAGCGAGATGGGTGGACCTTTCACTTGTCGAATTCGATTGTGAACGATCCGTCGGTGCAAATGGCTTGGGGTTCTGAGCCAGACACCCGCAAATGCAAGACTCTCGCCTTTGGATCTTGTTCTTGCAACAACAATCACGGTCGACTGACTCGGGGATTGAAACCTGTTGTAAGCAACAGGATTTCGGCTGCTCGATTTGGCAGCACGCCTGGGCCGCATTCGAGCACGATCCAGACGTGAGAGAACCGGCCACGACACTCTGGCAAAGCAACGCCAGTGTCGTGGCTAAAATTGTTAGCGTTCTCATCGCGCGTCGACTGAACATCTTACGAACACTTCTTTAAAGTGGGAAACTCCACACTTTTGATTATCCGTGCCTTTTCTCGTTTGGTCTAGCCATATTCTCGCAAGATGCGCGATGAATGTCAGAACACTCGCTGGAAAGGCAGCCGGGCAGCTCACGCACCGGTGAGCTGGCACACCTACTTCCCTGAGGTAGCGGGCGCGCGGATAAGCCCGTCGGCGAAATCGAGGTCAACGCCAACTGCTTGGCGAATGCGTGCCAGTGTCATGGCAAGTTCTCCCAAAGCACGGTGATATGCCAACTCCAGCGTCAAGACCGCGGTGAAGTTTCGCATTACCCGGTCGAACTCGACGGACCCGTTGGCGTAGGATTGCTGATCCGATTCCAGCGTCTGGCGGGCCTGAGGAAGAATGGTCTCGCGATACAACTGGACGGTATCCCGCGCGGCTTTCGCTCGTTCCCACAGATCGAGAAGCAGCGCATCATAACGCTGCATCACTTCTTCGGCGGAGGCGTGGGACGCCATGTGCCGCCAAGCTGCTTCCTGCCGAATCGCATCGTACTTGTGATGCCACAACGGAATGGAAACCTGAGCCCCGATGGAAAGTGCATCCTCGCCCACGTTGACCACGGTCGTGGCGGGCCGGTTGTCGTCCATGGCAAACCAATTGGCACTCACCGCGACATCCGGACGTCGTTTTAGCTTCGCCACTTCCAAGCCCCAACGAGTCGCCTGGACGCGAAGATGCGCCGCGGCGATCGCCGGTTGTTGCTGCCAAGCCAGGTCTCGGAGAATGTCGTGAGACCACGCCGGAAAATCGGCCGTCAACCGAGTCGGTTCGTTCAGAGGTTCATTTGCGGGGCGCCCGGCCAATCGGTTCAGTTCGGCCTTGGTCGAAACGCTTTGCTGCCGCAGAGCCAGCAGCCGTTCTTCCAACCTACTCAGTTCCGTCGTTCCCAGCAGCACGTCGCCTTGCGAGGCCGTGCCGGCGGCGACGCGCGCGTTGGCAACTTCGATGAGTGGTTCGAGCAGCTCTTGATTGGCTTCTTGAATTTGAATCTGTTTGTGAATCACATACAGGCGGTACCAGGCGGATCGGATATCGGCGACGATCTTTAGTTCTTCGGCCCGGTAGGCTTCGCGCGCGGCCAACGCTTCGAAGTAGGCCTGCTGGGCCTGTGCATTGAGGCGCTTGAGCCAAGGAAACATTTGCTTTACCGACAAGTTGGCCCGCTGCGATCCGGCGGCCGTTTCGATGGGATTGGTAAACACGTTCGCCCCAATCACCGGATCGGGCAGCTTGTCCGCATAGCGAGCCCTTGCTTGAGCGGCGGCGACTTCGCGTTGCAAGCCGCGGAGCGACGGATTAAACGAACGGGCGAGTCGCTCGAGTTGAAACAACGAGGTTGCGGCATGCGGCGAATCGGGTTCTGGCAGATACTCGATATTCGATTCGGTC
Organism: Planctomycetota bacterium; assembly: GCA_029259935.1. The sequence goes on along the minus strand of JAJDEH010000322.1, from coordinate 4,751 downwards.
CGCCGGCCCGGCATTGAGGGCTGGTCGTCGGCTTGGTCAAGATCACCAAAATGGCCCGCCAACGCGACCGGCGAACGAGATTCCGGCTCGATTCGTGTTGCCGCGACGGGACCCGGGGAGTGGAACGCATGCCGCGACGGTCGAGGGCCCGCGCAGCCGACGGGGATGGCCAAACAGACCAGCAGAATCGCCTGCAAGGATCGGAGCCATGGCGTGCTTCGGCTACCACGCCCACCAAGAATTGTCGAGAGAGCCATTTCGCTCATGGGAAACATCCGTGCCGTTATCGAGTCCACAACTATTGATTGGAGAGTACGCGTCGCCACGATGAGGTGACCACGAGCAAGTCGCTCAGAGATAATTAGATGGCACGGTTCCGTTCTAATCATCGGCTATCCCGTCACCTTTGCTTGCGGAGCGGGTCGATTCTGCCGGTCGCAACGATTGATGCTCTCGTTGCGGACGAGGGTGCTGACAGGATCAAGAATTGGAGTCCCAATTGACGCCATTGCTGGGATGCCTTGTTCGTGCTGATTTTTCGAGTGACAATGGCGGAAGCTTGCAAGTACAAAAGCGATTCCAATGACAACCAAGAATGACAACACCTACGGCGCATTTCGGCGAACATGACGGGCAGGAAAGATCGCGAGGAATTGCCATGAACAGACTATCCCTGTGCGCCGTGCTGATCGCGGCCAGCGCGGTTTCCGCGCAAACCAAGGACGTCGATTCCAGCGGCGACGATCTCGTGCCGCTTCCCAGCACGGTCGCCGCTCCCGGCGACAATCCGACAACACCGGCCAAAGTCGAACTAGGGAAGATGCTCTTCTTCGACCCCAGACTTTCTGGCGACAACCAAATGAGTTGTGCCACCTGCCATGTCCCGGAGAAGGCGTATGGCGATGGCCTCGCTCTTTCACCCGGGGCGGGTGGCAAGCGGCTGGAGCGGAATACCCAAACATGCCTCAACGTCGGATTCTTCAAGTCTTTCTTTTGGGACGGACGAGCGAAAAGCTTGGAAGAACAGTCGCTGGGGCCCATTCAATCCGCGGTCGAAATGAATCAAGATCTTGTTGAACTAGAACGAGAACTGCGAGCCATTCCAGGTTACGTCGACGAATTCAAGAGAGTGTTCGTGACGAAGCCCAATCGCGACGGCATCGCCAAGGCGCTCGCCGCCTTCCAGAGAACGCTTGTAACTCAGCCTTCGCCCTTTGATCGCTATTTGATGGGGGACGAGGATGCGCTTTCCGCCGATGCCCGGCAGGGGCTGGAGCTGTTTCTCGGCGACGTCGGTTGTGTCGAGTGCCACAACGGCCCGTTGCTGAGCGACGGCAAATTCTATCGCTTGGGAGTTTCCTTTCTCGACGAAGGCCGAGCCAAAATCTCGGGCAACAAGGATGACCGCTATCGTTTCCGTACGCCCTCGCTGCGCAACGTCGCTCAGACCGGTCCTTATATGCATGACGGTTCTCAAAAGACACTGGATGATGTCGTCATGTTTTATTATCGCGGCATTCCCGACTCCGGACCCGGTGGCTTGCCGCTCGATGCGGAAGCGCTGCGGGGCCAGAGCTTTTCCGAGATTCCGCTGATCGTCGAATTTCTCAAATCGCTGTCCGGCAAAGTGCCGGAAATCACGCCCCCCAAACTGCCATGACAAAAACGAAATCGCGCGGAGCCAGTAACAGACGATGCGCCGGTTTTTGAATTCCGTCCACCCTTGGAGAAACATCATGCTCAATCGCCGAACTTTCATAGCTGGAATCACCGCTTCCGCCGCGACGTCGACGTTCGCTTTCGCCAAGGACTCCAAGTTTCCCGCCGGCCGCTATTTCGACATGCACACGCATTTGGGACAGACTTGGAACAGCACGGAGATACTAACGGCCGAAGTGCTGTTACGGTGGATGGACGCGCATGATATTTCCCAAGCGGTCGTGTTACCACTGATCAACCCCGAGGCATCCAGCTATCCTCTGACGACCGACTTCGTTTTACGTGAGACCAAACCGTATCGCGATCGCCTGATCCCGTTTTGTTCGATCGATCCGCGGACTTCCTATCGCGGCGGCCACAAAGGCCTGGTCAGCATGCTGCAAAAGTACATCGATCTAGGGGTCAAAGGCTTTGGCGAAAGCAAGCCCGGCATCCCTTTTAATGATCCTCGTAATATGGCGTTGTTTGCCGCCTGCGGCGAAGCAGGCCTGCCGGTCTTGTTCCACCTGGACAATCAACGCAACACCGACAAGCCGGGCCTTCCCAATTTGGAAAAAGTTTTGAAGCAGAATCCAAAGACGAACTTTGTCGGCCACGGACCCGGCTGGTGGGCGTCGATTTCGGGCGACGCGACGCAAGCCGAACTGGGCGGCTATCCCAAGGGCAAAACCGCTCCCGGCGGAGCCATCGACCGCCTGATGGAAAACTACCCCAACATTTACGGCGAACTGTCGGCCGGCAGCGGTGCGAATTCAATCGGCCGCGATTTGGAATTCGGCCGCGAGTTCCTCGTCCGCCGGCAAGACCGCATCATGTTCGGCACCGACTTCCTCGCGCCCGGACAAGGAGTCCCGCAATTCGATCTATTCGAACAGCAACTAGAACTGCCAGCGGAAGTGGCGGAAAAAATCTTTCGCGGCAACGCCCGAAAGTTGTTAAAACTGACCTAAAGTCGCCTTTCGCTCCGCGAAAGTTGCGGTGGAAAAGACCTTCCGTTGGGCGTGCCCGCGATGCTGGATTCTCTCATCAAAATCGCCGTCGTTGCCTTGATTGGCTATGTCGTATGGCGCATGATGCGGCCGCAACACTCAGTTGTGATCGTGATGGATAAGAACGGAATTCAAAATCACAAGGGTCTTCCGCGAGGGCAGGCAAAACGAGTCATACAGTTCCTCGAAGATCATGTGTCACCAGACGGAAAACTTACCATCTACGCGGACCGTCAGCCAAACGGTCGATTGCGACTGAATTTCAAAGGACCCATCGATTCTGGAATGCAGCAACAAGTGCGAAATTTCTTCATTAACGTGCTGTAACCCATGGCGAGTCCCCCAACGGTCGCCGCCAGGGTTTGACTATGGAATGCGCGGGGAAGACAATGGACACGGAACTGGTTTCGGTTCCTTTCCGTCGCCCCCAAACGGGTTGCCGCGGGCGCTGGGTCTTTGTTTCGCACTAGTGGCGCGACGCTGAGCGAGAGAGAATCGAGCGCGGCACACTCGTGATTGAATGAGAGGATGCATCATGTTTCAATTTGTTGCCAGGACGACAACCGGTTGCCGCCGGTCGTTCCCGCGTCATTTGCCACACAGAACAACGACGCTGGCCCTTTCGACCTTTGCGGTAATTGTTGGGCAAGTGTTCGCGCAACAAGTTAATGCCCAACCAAACGATCGTCCCAACATCGTTTTGATCATGGCCGACGATATGGGGTATGGGGATTCGAGCGTTTACAACGGGTGGATTGAAACACCGCAAATGGAACGCATGGCCCGTGAGGGCCTTACGTTCAGTGACTTTCATTCAAGCGGCACGGTCTGTTCGCCGACCCGCGCGGGGTTGATGACGGGCCGCTATCAACAGCGGGCTGGAATCCCAGGCGTGGTCAACGCCGACCCCAAGATCGCCGACTATCATCGCGGATTGCAGACCAGCGAAGTCACCTTTGCCGAATTGCTCAAGGCGGCCGGTTATGACACGGCGATCTTTGGCAAGTGGCATCTCGGCTACGCCAAGAAGTACAACCCGATCCATCACGGCTTCGATCGCTTTCGCGGATTCGTCAGCGGCAACATCGATTACATCTCGCACTACGACCGTATGGAGACCTACGACTGGTGGGAGGGGATCGAACATGTACAAGAACCGGGTTATCTAACCGATCTGTTGACCCAGCACGCCGTCCGCTTCATCGAAGAACACAAGGACGCGCCGTTTTGCCTGTATGTGCCGCACGGCGCGGTGCACTCGCCAATACAAGCCGCCGATTCGCCGGCCGGCCGTGGTCCGGATAAAACCAAGCAAGGCAAACCAACGCGCCCACAGGCTGAAACCGTCAAGCTGATGATGAAAGCGTTAGACGACCACATCGGAGCCATTCTAGACGCCGTGAACAAAGCCGGCATTGCGGACAATACACTCGTGATGTTCTTCTCTGACAACGGGGGCGCCAAGCACATGCGCTGCGACCCGCTGCGTGGGCACAAAGGAACAGTCTGGGAAGGCGGCCATCGCGTTCCGGCAATTTTCTGGTGGCCGGGAATGATCAAAGCCGGTTCGAAAACCGACGAACTAGCGATCAGCCTGGATGTGATGCCCACGATGCTTGAATTAGCAGGCACATCGGTTCCCAAAGGACACAAGCTGGACGGCATCAGCCTGAAGGGTCTGCTCTTGGAAGGAAAGAGCCTGGGACAGCGACAGCTTTTCTGGAAGGGTCAGGCAATGCGCGACGGGCCTTGGAAACTGGTCCGATCTGGCAAACAGAACCTGCTGTTCAATCTCGATGACGATATTGGTGAGACGAAGGACGTGTCGGCTTCGCAAGGCGAACGGGTGAAGGCAATGTCAGCGGCACTAGAACGGTGGAAATCCGATGTGAGTACCGACATTACACCGCAACCGGATATGAAAAAGGCAATCGCCGAAGGCCGAGCCAAACCCAAGGCGAACCAGAAGCCGTGAGCTACAGTAGTTGCGGATCGCGCAGCGATCTCTAGTTCTCCCCCTTGCCAAGGGGGAGTTAGAGGGGG
>JAJDEH010000321.1 GCA_029259935.1 Planctomycetota bacterium | reverse complement strand
CCCCACATGGCAAGAGCCAAGGTTTGCAGGCGACTTTGACAGGACAGCCCACGATGCTCCCATCGTGACTGCTGGTACCGCCACTGTAGGCACATGAACCCCAGCGCCGCGACCAAAACCACGGTGGCGATGCAGGTCCAGACGTGCCCGCGATAAAGAAGACCTAGCGGCAATGTAATACTCGCGCAGATTATTGGCGGCTGTCCTTCCTCGATCCTTTCCCAAGTCTACCAAGATAGGGGTGAAAAGAGCCACTGTTTCGCAAAAGCTCCAATGCTGAGCTTGGCAGTCATGACTCGATCAAAGCAGTCCATGGAATATTGGCCAATCAATATGTCGATATGAGGATGCGGAAGAAAGCCAGCCAACACCTTATAGCCCGCCACAAATATTGGACTTATCGGACTCATCCCCCGACGTTAGGGAGCCTTCAGCTGTTTGAATTTAAAGATCGCTTTACGTTTCTTTGCCGGTTCCTCTTTGGGGTTGGCTAATTCAGAGAAGACCTTTTCTAGGCCTGAGACCACCCGGGCCATCTTGTCGAAGTCGACTTTGTCGGGCGTGTCTTCGGGGCTATGGTAGTGGGGATAACGAAACGGCGCGGTGTCGGTCACCATCAGCGCTCGATAGCCGGCTTGCCAAAACGACCAATGATCCGACCATCCAACTCCGGTCAGCCGCCCCGGCACGGCCGCGCCTTCGGATGGAAATTGGGCATGGCCGCGGAACGACTTGGTGGTCCATGAGACGAGCGGACCGGATTCGACGTTTCCGACAAAGCCGATAAAGTTGCCGACCGAGGGATAATAGAGGCTGAAAAACGCTGGATACTTTTGGCTACCTTTTGTATCGCTGAAGTACCCCATCGTTTCCAAGCTGAACATCGCCACAACGTTCTCTTTTCGCTCTTGGCATCGCAGGGCATAAACCAAGGAACCCATGGCTTCGCTTTGGAACCAAGGCGGTTCTTCATTGGTGAACAGAACGAAACGCATGGTTCTGCGAGGGCGGCTGTCCGCGAATCGCCGAGCTAGCGCCAACGTCGCGGCGGCTCCGGTCGCATTGTCGTTGGCACCAGGCGAACCCTGAGCCGAATCGTAATGCCCGCCAATGACAAGGATCTGCTCAGCCAGATCGGAGCCTCGCAATTCGGCGATTAAGTTCGAGCATTCTCGTCCACGAACTTGGTAAGTCTGTCGTTCGACCGTGAAGCCAGCCGCGCGCAGCGAACCTTCCACGAATCGAGCCGCTTGGGCCAGGCCCCGGTAGTTGCGCACATTCCGTTCGCCGATCGTCTCGGCGAGCGACGTGACGTCATGGCGAAGTTCGTTGGCAAGTTCCCGCTGTTCGGCGGTCAGTTCCGGAAGGTTGCCGACGTGGCTTTTGCCCGGCATCTTGAAGTGAGGCACCTTCCCTTTGTCGGTGAAATCTCCCGCCTTGGCGGTCCCCCACCAAGCAAGGAATCCGGCAAGTGCGACCATCGGAATCGTCCTTGTTACCACCAGCATGGCGTCTCCTGTTCTTTGCGCGGATCGGATTGACTGGGGACTCTACCAGGATCGGACCCACCGCACACGGCCTTTCCCACGGGACTGCATACCAAGGGACGTTCGGTCACGGATTCAATTCCAAAGGTCGACGCTAGCGGTCCACCGCGCCATTTTTTACCGTCCGTATCGCGTTTTCTGTTCCTCCGGCATGACTGGCTTTTGGCCTTCCCTTCCAGAACGAACCTGGGCAAGAAAACGTTTGTCTTCATCCACGGCAACCATGGATGGAAACGCCTGAATTATGTCCACGCATTCTGCCGAAAACACCTATGGAACAGATTTTCTTCCACGGGCTAGTCATGGCAACAATCGCATAACCGCGGGTCTCAAGGGCGTCCATCGCCAAATTCACTTCATCACTTCACGCAAACTAGTGGATTGAGAGAGTTGTTGACTGGTCGCGTGTTCGTCAGAAATGGAGATGGTCGGATGAAGCGACAAACCTACTTGCATTATTCGTTGTTGCTGATTTTTTCGAGCGTGTTCGGATGTTCGATGAAACATCGGCAGGACGTCGCGGACACTAGACTCTCCCCGGAAAAGGCACCAACGCAATCAAGCGTTTCTCCTTCGTTTTTTCAACCCCACGACGATTCGTCAACTCATTCCTCGATAGCGATCCAGGATTATCCAACAACCGGAACAGCAATGTTTGACCCTCCAACCGACTATGCTCCAAACGCGAGTCGGGACTTTCAGTATGCGAGTGTAGTCAGCTACGACCAGGTTCATGGTGTAACTGTTCCGCAAAACATGGATTCCCAACGCATGATTGGCTCGTACCGTGACGGCTTAGGATTCAAGAGCCTCACGCTTCACGCGTCTGGAAGCTATGAATACGTAGACTGCGGGCTTGGGTGCATGTATTCGTACTCTGGTTACCAGGGGATTTGGGAAGCTCAAGGCAATGTGATCTGGTTACGGCAAGCGCAGCCAACGGAAAGGTACAGGTCGATTTATCCTGCGGCGACAGCGAGTTCTACCGACCCATTCCTACAACTTGACGCATTGCTGCTCAATGACGAACTGGTTCTTGTGGAATCGGACCGCAAAGAGGACTTCATGAGAAATGGCGTTGTCGGACGTGCCTGTTTCAAACGCCAGTCCGCACCTCCGCACACCAGACTGTTGTTCCCAGAGACGGTTGAACGTGCAATGGCCGGCGATGGGATCTATCCGCCCATCAGACGGTCGCCGAGCGACTAATTTTGCGCGAGTAGGCGGTGGCCACAGCCCGAAGAGCCGCAAAGCGGCGGCTTGTGCGATCACATCCACCTTGTTGTAGGAATCCATCCCGCGTTTGCGGCGTTCTCCGTAAGCCAATCCCCCTATCGGACGAGCGAGATGTGTTGTGACGAGGAAGTCGCATCGTAAGTCATCGCACCCGACACATGTCGTCGCTTCGCGACTTGGGTCCTTGTTGCCAGCAGACCTGGGACTTGCGTCGACTTGCGTCCCAGGCTGTCACATGACGCCGCTTCGCGGCTGTATCAACCATCTTGGCGACCTTCGCAAGAATTCCCGGCCACAATTGCACAGGGGGCCCGCCGCTCTCAGCTTGCCTGCCAGACAATCGATGGGTGCCCCTTTTTGGCCCCTCGGCAATGGGCGGAGACGGATCCGTTGCCGGGGGACGATCTCAGGCGGGATGTTTCCGAAGTGCCGACTCTTTGGCGGTTTTTTTGGTTGCGACCTCGAGGTGGATGTTTGATAATCCATCGTTGGCGGTGACGTCACCCAACTTCCTCTGAGCTTTCGGCAGTCAAACAAATCATTCGCAATGAGACAACTTGCCCTACTAGTTCTATTGGCATCTGCGGGGTGCGATCTAGGCTCGCAGCGGACGGTTCAGATTGCGGAGAGTGTTACTGATTCAACCGGGGAGCATCGGTTGGTTCGCAAAGACGTGGTGATCACACGAGCGAACGAGAAATCCCACTTTTTTGACTCTCTCGTTTGGCAACAGAAGGACGGAGACGAATGGGTGGATCACATTTCAATCACCAAAGATGATTTCCAGCGAGGATCCGATAATGGCCGCTGGGTAGGCGACATCCACAGCTTTGACCCTGATACTGGTGTTGCGATCTTAGTAGTCGCCGAGTGGAAAGATAAAGGCTCCGGCGCGAGTTCAGTCGTTCGTTCTTGGCGTGAATGGGACGTGAAGTCGAATAAGGGAATTCGCCTGATTCGCGTTCGTCAGGATCCTTTTGAACCGTTTGAGGAACCTGAACTCCGGTAGTCCCCAAACGAGGAGTAATCGGTGTAGGCTTTTTGGCTAACTGGAAACAGATTGTTGATTACCCAGCTCGGCTGGAGCCCGTGCAGCCAATGCCGGTCGTGACGCTGGTCGCTCACCACGTGCAGCCGCTCCAAAATCGGAGCCAAGTCCGCAGGCATGCGGCTGCGTTTGTCTTTCCTAGCTTGCCGGCCCGTCAATTGAGCAGTCGTAAGTACTCGGTCAGCTTTGCAATCAAAATATGGGTGGCCTTTTTCGACGCAATCTGGTAACCAGCAACACGGACCTTGTCCGATCAATCGCTCAACATCTTCCACGAGTCGATCCTTTTCCGTGAACCTCAAGGCTGCCAGATACGGTTGCCACAAGTGCAAAAGCCACGGCAATCAACTCGAACTATGGGCAGCAGTCAATGAGCAAACCACTCACGAAGCCGCCATCGATATGTGCCGCGCACTGGGAAAGAAACGCCCTGGATCAATCGTTGGTGACCAATACAAGGAACAGAAGAGAAGAGGCACCGATGCTTGCGGCTGGGACTAAGCAACTACAACACTATCCGGAATATCGGCACCATCTCAGATGTATGCAAAGAACTTTCAAAGTGGACGCGTCGTTGCGAATGTGGCTTAGCCATGGATCGAGACCACAACGTGGCGGTGAATATCTGCAACCGCGTGGAACAATCACTTGCTACTAAAGTCTCAATGTCGGAGGAGGAACATGTTGTTCATTAGCAACGCCAATTCACTGCTGATTTGCAGTTGCTTCGTCTTGGCCTGCCCCTTGCTGACGCTCGCTGAAGACAAGCCCGCGACGAAGGCTATCTCAATGGAGCTTGACGCGGCGATTAAATGGCTCCCATCCGAAACGGAGACGCTAGTCGTCGCCGAAGGTCCTTTCAAACTGGTGCCCGACGCCGAGTCGAGGCGATCCATGGAAGCAATGTGGCGAACAATTCCTACAAGAATGTTCTCAGCACTCGCGAACGGAAAGTACTACGAGTTGCTCCTCGGACGCCAAGTTGTTTGGGCTTTGTCGGGAAGCAGGAAGTTTGCGTTTCCGTCTGGTCTTGGATCCTGCCCATATGAAGGATGCGAGATTCTGATTCTCGATTCGAAGTTTGAAAAGCAAGGAAAATCGCTCATTGAAGTGATCCGCGAAGATGCGTCGGAAGTCGTGCAGATCGCCGGTCACCGAGTTGCCCAATTTGAACAACGGTGGTCAGAGCAGGATGTAATGCCCATCTTCGTTTCCCAGCCCACAGATACGACGTTGTTGGTTGCCAGTAATCGTGAATTCCTTGCGGAAGTCCTAACTCGAATGTCGCGTGGTGGGGAATCCAGAGCGCTGCCATCAGATCTTCCCGAATGGAAGCAACTCGAGGCAAATACACGTTGCTGGGCAATTCGTCATTATGATGCAAGAAATGCTGCCAACGATTTTAGTTCGCCGTTGAACCCAGATCCGGACTCAGCGTGGTTTCAAGATAAGGATGCAGTTGGAGCCGTTTTCTTTGTTGGAAAACACAAAAACGCGTTACACGTCCGCTATCTTTCAAAGAACGAGCATGTGGACGGCCATTTGGCAACTCTGCTTTCCATGCAACTTGACATGGACACCTTCGTTGCTCCGAAAGTTCGTAAACTGGCTGGAAGCGGCTTTGAACTAACTCATTCGCTTAAAACCGAAATTGATGTCGCGGAAGTTTATATGAAACTGACAATCTTGCTGGGTTTCACTTTCGCCGCATAGGCCGAAGGTTCAAGGTTGATTGGAGCGAGGGGGATGTGTTGCGGTTTGCGGGGGTACCCGGATCCGAAATCATTCGTTTCGTGCGGTGGCTGTGAGAAGGCAAATCCTCTGGCGGCGCTATGGGCGCCGTCGAGGGACGCGGCGGAGTCGTTCACTGAACAATCGTGGACTCTGTCGCGCGAGCCAACGGTGACGCGAAGATCCACCGTCCATCAAAGTAACGCTGTACCAGTTGCATTGGATTTCGTAAAATGGAACGAAGGAGCAGGTAATCTCCATTTTTGGGATGGGGCATGATTAACTGGGCATTTTGATTCCCTCAGCTTGGCCTCTTTCCGTTTGGGTGAGGACAAGGTTGGGAACGAGCACGGCTTACTTGTTGGCCATGCCTCTGGGGCTCTCGTGTTTCGCTGCTTGTCCGATGGAGTGCGGCAAGCGGCACACTTTGTGAAACGCCGCTCGCGGTGGCGCGAAATGTATGCGCCTACTCGGGGTGAAACGCTTTCAGAATTGCAAGCGTTTTTGTCTTGAAACGCCACCGCTGGCATGGATACGACGTTGAGGTAACTCCTTGGCGAGACATTTTTTAGGGCAGTACGATGAAGAACGGAACCGCATCCGCTTGGCAATCGTTTGTATGTTACACCCAGCGGGTTGCGCCGCTTTGGATTGGGCAGCATGGGCGGACGGCGAGACATTGCCCGCGGATTACGCCGATTGACACAGATGAAAGTGAAGCAACTGGAGAGTATGGGCGAAGTTGTTGGGCCAGGAGTCTAGTTGACGGTCGAATTGATCGCCAGTCGCCAGCACTGACATTGACGCCGTTTTGCCCGTCACTAAAATGTTGCGGTTCTTCTCTTTATGACCGTGGGGTTGACGGATCACCATCCACGCTCTGCCTCGCAGCCAAAGGACTGGCTATGTACAAACTGCTTCTTTCTTGGCGGTATCTGCGAACTCGCTACATCGCGCTGGCATCCATTATTAGCGTCACCCTGGGCGTGGCGACGATGATCGTCGTCAACAGTGTGATGGCCGGCTTCAGCGACGAAATGCACAAACGGCTGCACGGCATCCTTTCCGATATCGTGGTCGAAACCGTCGGAATGGACGGCATTTACGACGCGGAATGGCATATGAACGAGATCCGCAAAATCGTCGGCGACGACCTGGCGGCCGTGACGGCGATTGTCCGCGTGCCGGCCATGATTGTGTTCCAACATCACGGCCGCACGATCACCCAGCAAGTGATGCTGATCGGAATCGACGACGAAACCTACTCGGAAGTCAGCGACTTTCGGCCCTACTTGCAGCACGCCACGAACCGCGAAAAACTCGAATTCCAACTGCGGGACGGTGATTACGACGAGCGGATTCCTAATGGCGGCTGGAAATATCGTCGCCACTGGGTCGAATATGAGCAGGCCTACAACGAAGAGATTGCGCGTATCGAACAGGCTGGACGGGATCTCAACCTCGAGGCAACGCCATCAGAAAATGACAGCCCGGCGGTGGAGCCTGGCGTCTTTTTCGCGGAGCTTCCGGACACGCCTCCGGTCTTGGGCAAGGTGACTTCGGAGGAAGTGGCGACTGACAACGAAGCGCCGGCCGCATCGGATTCGTTTTCGATGGTGGATCCCTTTACCCAGAAAAGCGGACCGCCCGAGTACATCTTTGATCCACTGAAGGAGCAACACACGGGCGTCGTCCTGGGTATTGCCGTGGTTAGTTCAAAGTATCGCGACGCCAAGACGGACAAGGTCGAAGAACATTTTCTACGCCTGCCGGGCGACGACATTCAGATCGCCCTGTTGTCCTCGTCGATGCCTCCCCAGCCGCTGGCCGAGACGTTCACCGTCGTCGATTTCTACGAGAGCAACATGAGCGAATACGACGCCAGTTTCGCGTTCGTTCCGCTCAGCAAAGTGCAACATATGCGGGGCATGATCGATCCACAATCCGGCGTGGCATCGGTCACTTCGATTCAATTGAAATTGACCGAAGACGCCAATCTGGTCGCGGTGCAAAGGAAACTTCAGGACCGATTTCCGCCCCGTGAATATCCCTACCGCGTGCAAACTTGGCGCGAAATGCAGGGACCGCTGCTGGCCGCCGTTCAAATGGAAACCACCATCCTGAACATCTTGTTGTTCCTGATCATCGCCGTCGCTGGTTTCGGAATCCTAGCGACGTTCTTCATGATCGTGGTCGAGAAGACTCGGGACATCGGCGTGTTAAAAGCACTGGGCGCGCCGAGCCGCGGAGTGATGAGCATCTTCTTGAGCTATGGTCTGGCGCTGGGGACCGTGGGGTCGGGTGTCGGCATTGTGTTGGGATTGCTGTTCGTGGCAAACATCAACACCATTCGCGTCTTCATCGAAGTCATAACTGGACAGCAGGTCTTCGACGAAACGATTTATTACTTCAAGGAAATTCCCACCATTGTGAACCCGGTGACCATTGTCTGGGTCGCGATTGGGGCCGTATTGATCGCGGTCTTGGCGAGCGTTCTGCCGGCGGTGCGCGCCGCCCGGTTACATCCTGTAGAGGCATTGCGTTATGAGTAGTACGATTGAGCATAAGACTGCCTCGGCCGCCAACCAGCCAAGCGGGCCGCACTTTGCCAAGCGGGCGGGAAAATCCGCCGCCGGCAAGAAAACGAAGCCGCTGCTCTCTTCGCGAGGCTTGAAGAAAAGCTATCGCAAGGGAAAGCACGTGATCGAGGTGCTGCGTGGCGTGGATTTCGAAATTCAGCCCAATAAGTTCACGGCCATCATAGGGCAGAGCGGATCGGGCAAGAGTACGTTGCTGCATCTGCTGGGCACGCTGGATGCGCCGGACGCCGGCGAAATCTATTTTGAAGGGAATCGGATCGACAATCTGCCGCAACGTGCACGCGACGTCTTGCGTAATCATCACTTCGGCATGGTGTTTCAGTTTTATCACCTGTTGCCGGAATTGAGCGCCGTGGAAAACGTGCTGATTCCTCGCATGATTGCCGAAGGCGCGCTGAAATACTGGTTCAACAGGAGACGCCATGTAGACCGAGCCAAGCAGTTGCTCGAAACGGTCGGTCTGGCGCATCGGGCCAGCCATAAGCCCAGTGAGATGTCGGGCGGCGAGATGCAGCGAACCGCCATCGCCCGGGCGTTGATATCCGACCCGCGGGTGCTGTTGGCCGACGAGCCGACCGGCAATCTCGACCGGCAGACCGGCAAGGAAATCATGGAAATCCTCCGCTCCTTGAACCGCGAGCAAAACCTCACTATAGTCATGGTGACTCACGACCAGTCGATCGCCGCCCAAGCCGACCACGTTGTCGAATTGGTTGAAGGCCGTGTCGAAGGCGTTGAGTAAGGGGTCGTTCGTCGGCCTCTGAAAATCCGATGACTTCCGACGCGGTTCCTGCCATGCCTGCTAAAATCTATATCAACGGCACGATCTTCGACCCCGAAGACGCCAAAATCAGTGTTTACGACCATGGCTTGCTGTACGGCGACGGTGTGTTCGAGGGCATGCGCGGCTATGGTGGCAAGGTCTTTCGACTCGAGCAGCACTTGGATCGCCTGTGGCATTCGGCTCAGGCAATTTGCCTTGAAATCCCAATGTCGAAAGAAGAAATGGCCGCGGCGGTCAATGACACCGTGTCCGCCAGCGGTATCGCCGATGGCTATATCCGGCTGGTGGTCACCCGGGGCGCGGGCTCTTTGGGACTGGATCCCAATCGATGCAGCGATCCGCAAGTCATCATCATTTCCGACCTCATCACGTTGTATCCCGATGAATACTACGAGAAGGGACTGGAGATCATCAGTGTCAGCACGATTCGTAATCATCCGGCGGCGCTGAATCCCCGCATCAAGTCGCTGAACTATCTGAACAATATTTTGGCCAAGATGGAGGGACTGCAGGCTGGCTGCGTCGAAGCGTTGATGCTTAACCACAAAGGCGAAGTGTCTGAATGCACCGGTGACAATATTTTTGTCGTTTCCGGCGGCCAGTTGCGAACTCCGCCCATTGAAGCCGGCATTCTGGAAGGCATCACTCGCGATGCCGTAATCGAGATTGCCCAAGCATCCGGCATTCCGTGTCGCGAAGTGGCGCTCACGCGCCACGACGTTTACGTCGCGGACGAGTGCTTCCTGACCGGAAGTGCCGCGGAAGTCGTTCCCGTGGTCAAGGTCGATAGCCGCACTATTGGCGACGGCAAGCCCGGCTCCATCACACGCGACATCACCGAGCGGTTCCACGAACTGACTCGGTCTTAATCGTCGAGCCCGCTAGTCGAGTTGCGCACCGCTAATCAGCTTGAGAAACTCGGCATTCGACTCGAATCGCCCGAGTTGCTTGGTGAGTTGCTCCATGGCGTCGACCGGATGCATCGTTGTTAGCGTACGACGCAGCATCGTCACTGAGTGGAGTGTCTCGGGATCGTGCAGCAATTCCTCGCGGCGTGTCCCTGACTGAGTGATATCGATGGCGGGCCAGACTCGTCGATCGGCCAACTTGCGGTCGAGCACCAATTCCATGTTGCCGGTCCCTTTGAACTCTTGAAAAATCAAGTCGTCCATGCGGCTTCCGGTATCGATCAGCGCCGTGCCGACCACGGTTAGCGAGCCGCCTTCTTCGAAGGCCCGCGCGGTGGCAAACAGCTTCTTGGGTATGTCCATCGCTTTGATGTCGACACCGCCGCTCATGGTCCGGCCGGTGTTGCCGACCCATTTGTTGAACGCGCGGGCCAGTCGCGTGATCGAATCCAGCAGCAAAAAGACATCTTGTCCCATTTCCGCCAGCCGCCTGCAGCGTGCGATGATCAGTTGCGACAAACGCACATGGCTCTCGACGTCTTGATCCAAACTGCTGGCCACGACTTCGCCATTGACGTTGCGCCGCATATCGGTGACTTCTTCCGGCCGCTCGTCAATCAGCAAGACAATCAGTTTCACTTCCGGATAATTCGTGGAAATGCCATGACTGATATGCTGCAGCATGATCGTCTTGCCCGTACGGGGCGGTGCCACAATCAGTGCCCGTTGTCCCCGTCCCAACGGCGTCAATAAGTCCATGACCCGCGTTGTAAGTGGCAGAGGGTCCGTTTCCAAGCGAAACCATTTTTCCGGATTGATGGGCGTGAGCGACTCGAACGGTTTAACCTCCGAATATTCTTCGGGTGGCTTGCCGTCAACATCTTTGATCTCACGCAGTCGAGGCCCTTGTTGCCGTCGCGCTTGCTGAACCATCCCCGAGATAATGACGCCTTCCCGCAGGCCGTACTTCTCAATCATCGTGCCTGGGACAAACGGGTCGCTGCGCTCGCGCGAATAGTTGTTCTCGGGACTTCGCAAGAATCCGTAGCCATTGGGGTGCATCTCCAGCATTCCGGAGCCTTCCTCCATGGGAATGTCACCATTTTCCAAAGGCTCGTTATCAGCTTGCTGAGGCTTGGGGCCGCCTGGCCGTCGCCTTCTGCGAGTCCTGCTTCCACCGCCGCCAGCACCACCACCGGCACCGGCACCACCACCACCACCAGATCGTCCGCCACCCGAACGACGTCCGCCATATCGCTTCTTGCCCATAGATTCACCTGGTTACTTCAAGGAGGGCTGCCATTCCCGGATGGGAAGCGTCAAATACAAAACTGTTCTGCAAAGGAAAATCCTTTGTGCGTAACGGAAGTGCCCACGAATTGCTCGAGGGTAGCTCAATCTACGACGTTCGTTGTTCGTACACGGCGTACGGAAACCGACCCAAAGTATTGGCCCGAACTAGAGCATTAACCTCTGCCGCAAGACGTCAACTAAAACTGCGACGATGCAGGCAACCTGGGCTCTTTCTCTCGAATTGCTTCTCTGATTTCCGCTGCACCACGGATTCCGCCGCAACGCAGAAGTGGGCAAACTAAGCCAGCCCACTAAGAAATTTCATCATGGCCTATTTGTCGATCCTGACCAATTGTGAGGTAGAAGCCCGAGAAGCGCCGTTTTATCCCCTGGGGAAACCTTACGTAAGGTTGCTCAATGGCGGGGACATCGATTGTTGTTTTCTTACCCTAACCGATTCAGCGCCTACATGCCAGACAGAAGTTTTCTATTTCCTACTCGGCATCTTACAAATGTATTCGTCCCTGTCAAGCGCATGCTGCAGACAATTCTGAGAAAATAGGCAATGTCGAAGGGCGTTTGGGGCCTGATTGGTCGATCAACTACGAAAAATCCGCGACATCGCAATTATTGGAATCTTTTGCCAAATCTCTACCACCGCCAAGCCCGATAACAGAAGAGCGTCCAAACAACATCAGTCGATGGAATACAGCCTAAGGGAAATGGCACCATGCCCCGAACGCTCCGGAATATTTCGGCGGTCATCATCGTTCACATTTGCAGCCTCACTGCCCTTGCGCAACAAGCGGTGCCTTGGGCGGCAAATCTTGATCAAGCCAGGGCCGAGGCGGCACGCCAGAATAAGATCGTCCTGGTCCACTTCTGGAACAAGAGCTGTGGTCCCTGTTTGAAACTGGACCGTTACGTCTTTAACAATCCCAGCGTCGGTCGCGCGGTGGCCGAAGGCTGTGTTCCCGTCAAGGTGAACACCCTTGAAAACTCCGCGCTGGCCACCCAGTTCGCGATCCGCACCGTCCCGCAAGACGTGTTCATTACTCCTGACGGCAAAGAGATTTGGCGGGGAACTAGCCCGCAACACGATCAGGCATACATTCAAATGGTGCAACGCGTCGTCTCGACCGCGGGAATCGCGGCGCGAAATCCGAATCAACAACTCGCGCAACTGTCACGCGGTCAACGAGCCTTCGAGGGCCAAGCAACTGGCTATCCGCCCCAAGGCGGATTCGTCCCACAAAACAACAACGTGGGAGCGGGGCAGCCAGCCAACGCCACTCCGTCAAATGCGCAGCCAGGTGGCGGCGAGTTCTCACCCGCCAATGCGCAGAAGAACCGCTCCCAATTGATTGTCAATCAGCAGTTTGGCCAGGGCAATCCTCCGCCGGTCAACCGCGATCCACGGCAGCCACCCAATGGAACACCGAACTTCAAGAGCCAGCCCCCGGCACCCTCCGGAGCATTCGCTGCTAACCGGCCCGTCGGCAACGCTCCTGCCGGGCCTGGAAATCCAAACGGCCCTAGCCGGCCGCCAGCACCGGGTAACGGCTTCCAGCCAGGTTTCAACGCACCCTCCAATGCGGGCGCATCCAACCAACGGCCTCCCGTCGGTGCCGACCCAAGAATGGCTCAGCAGCCGGCTCCGCCGCGACCCGCCGCCAATGCCCATCCGCTCGCCATGGACGGTTATTGCCCCGTTACCTTGGTGACGGTCAAGGATCCGAAAAAGGCATGGTCCAAAGGTGACGCACGATGGGGAGCACATCATCGCGGTCGGACGTATTTGTTTTCCGGTCCAGAACAGCAAAAACAGTTCCTGGCCAACCCCGACCACTTCGCCCCAGGCTTGTCCTGCTACGATCCCGTTTTATTCGCCCAACGAAACCAATTGGTCGAGGGAAAGCGAGAACATGGACTCACCTTCCACGGCCAGGTCTTCCTATTCGCGGACGAAGCCACTTTGCAAACGTTCTCATCAGATCCTGACCGATATGTCCACGCGGTGCGGCAGGCCATGTTTAACGACGCAAACGGACAACAGCGGCGATAGGCCCCGGGCCGAATCGCGGCTCCTTCCCAAGGTCGCTTTGGTCATTCGCCTCCAACCTTCTGGCTGGCGAATTCGCGGCACTGTCGCCCTTTTTTGCTGTCAATGAACGCCGGCGCGCGATAACGCCCAATCGCTTGCCCGTGCCTTCCCCTTCTTTCAGGGTCGCTCGAAATCTTGAGCCTCGCGCCTGGTCCGCCACACGTTTCGCATCCCTACATTTGGGTATCCGGCACGAATGGCCAGCGGGCGTCTCTTGACCTGCCTACGACTTCCGCAAATCATACAGTCTGGAAATAGCCTCCCCACATGGCGAGCGGAGTGCTAGCGCCCTGTGATCGACGACCCTGGAGGCTGACATCTCCGGATCGCCTGCAATCTCTCCCCCAATTAGGATTCCTATATGTCTCGGCGGATGAATCCATGCCGTGCCGCCCTTGGGCTCTCGACCATCGCTCTACTGTTCGTTAGCTCTTCACTCGCGGCAAGGGCCGATGGAGAAGCGATTCCGGGTGTGCCGTTTGGCGTGGGCCGCCTTACCGTGCGACTGTCGCCCGAAGACGCCGTGCTGCACGGCAGCAATGCGCTGCTGTTAACCGAAGAAACTGGCCGAGTACACTATCCGGCATTTACTAGCGGTCCGGTAAGGCGATTGCTGAGCGAAGTGCTAGGGGCAGCGCCGATTCTTTCCAACATCGATTCGTCGGCTCCGTCCAGCGTCACGATCCTGTTTCTGTTTACGGGCGAAGCACCGCTGCGACTGAATCTATCGACGTCGCGTGGCTACTCTGCCGTTGTCACTCCGGCAAGACGTCCGCCGCGCCAACATGCCCGCTTGCTAAGAACGTGGTGGCGCGAGTATAGCGCGAACGCTCGCCAACAAGTCGCCGCCGGCGATTACCCACCGCTCATGGAGACTTACTTGACCACGATGCTAGGGCAAAGGTTGGGAATGCAGCCGCCTTTGCTCAGCCAAATCAAATCGGGCAGCGATTCGAGCGAACTGCGTCAGACTCTGGAATTACTGTTCGGTGTCGAGAAGCTGCATGCCGCGACCATGAAAGAGACCTTGCAAAAGCAGGGTGGTTTCGGCGAGCCAGCCAATCGCCCTGTTCCCGCCGATGTCGTTTGGACGCCGCCGAAGACCTTCGAGTTGCGGCCCGATGTGGAAATCGAACCGCTCGCAATGCAAGTTCCCGAAGAGTGCTTCTATGTTCGTTTCGGCAACTTCGACAATTACATTTGGCTTAGCCATCTTTTGGAAGAGTTCGCCGCGGACGCCTCGCGAGTCATTAACATTCGCGGACACGACTCGGGCGCGAACCAACGATTGCAGCGGCAGATTGCCCTCAAGCAGAGTAAGGTCGGCGAGATTTTTGGCAGTCAAGTGATCGCCGACGTGGCCATGATCGGTCGCGACTTCTATATGGGCGACGGGGCGGCCTTCGGGATTTTGTTTCAAGCCAAGAACAACGGCATCTTGAGCAGCGATTTTCGCAACCAGCGACGGGCCGCGGAAAAGGAATTTGCCGAAGCGGGGGCGACTATGACGAATGTCAAGGTCGGTGGCCATGAGGTTTCCTTTTTGTCCACGCCCGACAACACGCTTAGATCCTTCTACGCCCAGCAAGGCGACTTTCATCTCGTCACAACTTCGAGACGTATCGTCGAACGATTCTTTGAAATCAGCGATGGCAAGGGCAGTCTTGGCGCGTCCGCCGAATTCCGGCACGCCAGAACTCGGATGCCGGTCAGCCGCGAGGACACGGTTTTCGCCTATATGTCCTCGGCCTTCTTCCGCGGGTTGGTCAGTCCCCATTATCAAATTGAACTGGCGCGGCGCATGCGATCGGTCACGGACATGGAGTTGGTTGAACTTGCCCGCTTGGCCGCGCGGTCCGAGGGCAAGCCGCACGCCTCGATTGACGATTTGGTGGCGGCGCGCGTGCTGCCCAGCGGCTTTGGCTTGCGGCCCGACGGCAGCGGCCCGATCATGACGGATCAGGGCGTTATCGATTCCATGCGTGGCAGCCGAGGGACCTTCACCCCGATTCCGGACGTCACCTTGCATTCAGTCACGCGCACCGAGGAGGTTCGATACGCCACACGAGCGGCCTATTACTCGTCGCATTGGAGGCAGATGGACCCATTGATGGTCGGTGCCAAGCGTTACGCGCTTGATAAGAAAGGCAAGGAGCGCATCGTGATCGACGCCAACATCTCTCCGCTGGACGAACACAAATACGGCTGGGTGTTGTCCTTGCTGGGCCCGCCCACTCGCGAGCGAATTACCGCCGCCCCCGGCGACATTGTCTCCGCCCAAGTTTCCGTCAAGGGAGGTTTGTTGCTGCCGTCCGTTCCGCCGCACTATTTGTTCGTCGGTGTACAAGACACCGCGCCGCCCCCCACTAATCTGAAACCAACGGGATTCTTTCAAGTTCTACAAATCCTCAAGACGACGCCGGGCTATCTGGGTGGCTGGCCCAAGCCGGGTTTCTTGGACATGTTGCCTTTTGGCCTGGGAGGCGGACATCCCGACGCGGCCGGTTATTCCCGGTTGCTGTTCGGACTTTGGCGTCGACAGTTCGCGGGCTTCTCGTTGTTGTCGTTTGATCCGGGCATTCTCGAACACGTGTCGCCCCACTTGCGACCCGAACCAACGGACAACGCGGCTCAAATTCGAGTGCGTATCGGCGATATCTCACAATCAAAGCTAAACGGCTGGGTTACCTCGATGAACTATCAGCGAGCTGCCCAAACGACGCAAGGAAATGTACGGCTGTTGCATGCCCTCTCGCAACAGCTCAATGTGCCGCGTGAAGAGGCGCTAGAAACGGCGGAAAGATTGTTGGGAGTGCGACTGATTTGCTCGTTGGGTGGCGAGTATGCGATGCGTGAACTGAGCGACACGCATCGGATTTGGCAAACCACGAAACTGCCCGAAACAGAAATCCGCCAATTGCCCGAAGATTATCAATCTCCGCTGCTGAAGTGGTTTCGCGGGCTCAGCGTTGACCTAACCAAACTCGACCATCAAATCCAAACACATGCCGAACTCGATATGCAGCGCAAGCCGTCCGAGGCCACCATCAGCCTACCGTCGTTCGACATCTTCGGATCAAAGAAAAAGTCCAAGAAACCAGCCGAGACCGCGCCGGTGGACGAAAAGGAAAAAGGAAAGAAGAAGTCGCGAGAGTTCTAGCAGAGCAGTGCCCAGGATCTGGCGCTCGCTGCTTCTATCCGTCGAATTTTCTCACCGCTGCCCGAATCCGCATGAGTTACTGATTGGCCGTCCTTCGCCACCAGAGTGCGGTTGCGAAGCAAATGGACCAAAGAAGCAACGAGCAGATCGAAATGCGCCCGCCCATGCGGAACGACTCCGGACGGTAGGTGAATGTCAATTCGAATGATCCTGGCTCGGCAAGATAGACGCTACGCCATTTGCCAAAGGCCGGTTCGATCTCGACCTGCTCGGTCGACGGGCCCCGTTTTAGTTCCGCTTGCCAGCCCGGATAGTCCAAGTCGCTCAGCACAAGAACTGACGGAGTATCGACGCTGCCAGTGATGGTAACCTCATCGCCGTTGTCGCTGACTTGTTTCAGCGGCTGGGCCCGGTCGAGCATCCCCCGCCGCGCTGGCGGTGCGCGAGACAGAGCGCGAGGGTCGGTGCCCGGACGCGGCGGGTCGGACACGGGAAACGTCCAAGCACGGGCCGAGGTCACACCGTCCGCCTCCCACAGCGACCAATGGGTTGCTTCAGGCCGTACATCCAACACCATTTTCCGCACGTCATCACCGTAGACATATTTTAGCAGCCAGGGATCATCCCGAATGTCCACGGGCCGAAGTCCGTCCTGAGGCGTGGGTACATTGGAACCATATCCGCAAATCAAAAAGCGAATGTCGCTCAGGCGAAAAAACTCGACGTTGTCGGGGTGGATTCCTTGCGGCACGACTCGGCCCAGCCGCGTGCCCAAGTCGCCCCAGCGGGCCAACGGCGGTACCGTGGAAAGCGAGCCGGGCCACGCATCCATGGCTTCGCTGCGCGTCAGTTCATCCCAATAGCGATCCATGTCCGGCGTGCCGGGGGTCAGCGGAGCGGCGTTGACGGCCATCGGCAACCTGCTGGTAAGTCCAATCACACGCGGACCATCCTGCTCGGAAATTAAGCGCAAGACCGGACTCGTTTCAGTTAGCGGACGACGTTCAACAAACTTAACCGGGCGCATCAAATAGGCCATGGCGCTCAGGTCGACCAACGACCATACCAGCACCACGCCGATCATCCTCCGCCGATCCACGAGCAACGGCTTGGCGAACCAGGCCGCGGCGGCCAATAGGGCCAAGTTGATTCCGGGCAGTACGAGTTCCTCGCGCAGCATGCCGCCTATTCGGCTGGCGGGGGTAACGGTTCTGAGATCGGCCAATGAATAGTTGGATTTCAAAATCCCCAAGGTACGATTCAGCCCGGAGTATTGGCTGGGCGACTCGTTGAATCGCGCCGTCGTGCGAGCATGGCTAACAATGACCGCGGTGCTGACGGCGACGACGATGGTGGCGGCCAGCGCGAACCGCCAACACCATTTGCCGAAACCAGCCAGGTCGATATGGTCCAATCCCCACCCAGCCAACAGCGCCAAAAACAATCCGGATACGATGCTCCACCTAGCCGCGGCGGTGAACCAGCCAAAGCCGGGTGCCGCTATCAACCAACGAAAACCGGGTAAATGGGGGCCTAGGCTGAACGCGATTCCAAACAGCAACAGCACAAACCAAACTCGCACCTTTTCGTCGCGACGCCCAGCGCCCAGCGACCAAAGGGCCAGGCCCATTGGAAGCAACCCCACATAGTGGAGACATTCGTTCGCCGCCGACTTCCAGGGCGTCCAGACGATTGGTTCCCATAGCGAATCTTGATGAAACAAGGTCGGCGCAAAGTAGTTGATCAGATGTAAGGGCGGATTGGCAAAGCTGCCCAGATAGGATTCACCGCGTCCTCGAAGATCCGCTTGAGCGACCAACTCCGCCGTGGGAAGAAGTTGAACCGAGGCCAGCATCAGCGCCGCGACCACGCCCAACGGCAGCAGAGCGCTGCGGGCCAATACGATCCGTCGCCGGCCGCTGGCCATGCAGCCAGCCGCGATACCGAGCAGCAACACGGTGACGATGGTAAAGAAGGCGACTTGAAAGTGTCCGGCCAGCAGTTGTATCGCCAGCACCAAAACCAAACTCAACAGCCAATGCCAAGCGCCGTCGTTAACCCACCGCCACGTGGCCAGTACCGCCAAGGGCAGCCAGCAGCCGGTCGCAACGGACCAGGGTTGGTCGGCGTGGCCAACGAAAAAACCTTGGCCCACAAAAACCAAGCCCGTCAACATTGCCCCCGTTCGGCTCAGACCAAATCCGCGTGCGCACCAATATGCAAACCAGGCCGCCAACACGTGATGAAAAACCATGCTGACGGCCAACGCGTTCCACGCATCGAGGAAACCGTGTAGCACCAAATGAACTGGGTACAGGATTCCGACCTGTCCTTCCGCCAGAGCCGGCACGCCAAAGTCGCGGTTGCTGTTCCAAACAAGCAGACGGCCTTCACTCAAGGCCCGGTCGTAGACGGCCAACTCGGGCAAATACACGGAACTAATCTCGCCGCCAAGAGGCCTGCGGCCCGCGAGCGTCACCGGCCAGAACCAAAGCGTCACGACGAGGGCCAGCAGGGCGAATGGCAGGAATCGCGGTAGCGGCAGTGGTGACTGCGCGTCGTTGACGGTACTTGTGTCTGTTGCGGACGACATGCGTTTCAAAGCCAGTAAGACAAGCGGAGTTTTCGAGGTGTGACCATCAAGAAGCTGAGATTAGTCGATGGCTGGCAGCTTGGTTTCGGTACTCTTGACCATCCACTTCATGCTGTCGAGCGGATGGTTCAACACCCGCGCTTTCCATTCCGGCATCAGGTGGTACCACAGCTCGACACGAGCCGTAAGCGGTTCGGCAACTTGTTCCGGATCGAGCGGAATTGAATAACGATAGGTGCGAATTTCTCCCGGCCACAATCGCGTGTCCGTTCGCTCATTTTCCACCGTGCTGTTGGGTCCCCGCAGCATTTGCCTTCGCAATTCTTCTACCTGCGGGAAATGACGCACCAAGGTGGTGCCGTTTGGGGGCCTCCTGCTGCCCGCCGACTTTGGCGTGACCTGTTGCCCGTTCGCATCCACTAGCGAAGTTTGCAGCGTGAGAAATCGGAATATTTCGCCGCCCGGTATGCGATGGCCAACGTGCCCGCCCAGCGCGTGGGCCTCGATCAGCACGGCTTGCTGCCGCGGTTGCCAAGTTGCTTCGACTTTCAAATCAACGGCGCTGCTCAACATGTCTTCGTCGTAGGAGCCCGGCATGCCGTGGTGACCGCCAGGCATGTGACAGTCGTGACACCTCTCTTCGCCTTCACCTCGGGCTCGCACGTCCAGAAACTCATCGAAACTCGCCTGCTGCAGGTGTCCTATGTAGCCGTCGGGCTGAACGTGGCTCTTAAAGTTAAACTGGTGACAACCGGCACAGAATTCCACGCTGCCCAGTTCCGGCGCGACGCGTATGGGATGAGCAGCGGCCGATTTTTCAGAGTGCTTGGTGACCAAGACCTTGCCGTCGCGGACGTGACAGGTCAAGCAATCCACGCCGTTTTGCACCCAGTCCGCTTTGGAATCATACGCCTCGTCGATTCCTGGCGGCTCCTCGGTCGGGAACAGATGAGGCGTGGGGCTGACCGGCGTGTGGCAGTTGACGCAGTGTTGCCCGCGCCCGCCTTCGTCTCTCAAGAACTCCACCTTGTAATTGTGAGTCGTGCCGGCCTTGGCATGACGGCTAACGACCCATTGTTGGTATTCGCTCTGATGGCACTTGCCGCAATGCTCGTTGGTCCACTCATTGGGTGCCCGGGGATCCACGCCCGAAAGCCCTAGATTAAAGTGAACTCGGGTGACAGGTTCGGCCGCCGCCATGACCCGCGCGACCTGCCGCAGGGCAAACATGCCCAACCCTAACCATGTCGTGATCAGGACAACGGTGACCGACGACAGAATGGTGCGTCGTCGGGGGGCTGAATTCATGAGCCGTTCCTGCAAATGGGAAGCGTCGGTCGCCTTCGGATTATACAACCGCATATCTCTACGGGAAACCACTTTGCGTCGCGAGTAGGCAACGCCAACCGGTTGTCAGCGGGGATGCGTCCGGTAACAATGCCATAGCTGGTTACCTCACGCCGATCTTGCATCCATCCAATGCCTGCTCCCTTCTCGCGAATTACCGTGCCCAAGTTCACCGGGTTGAAGGAAAAGGGGCACAAGATCACCATGGTGACCGCGTACGATTTCCCCATGGCGGCCATGCTCGACGAAACGGGCGTGGAGGGAATTCTGGTTGGCGATAGCCTCTCGATGGTCGTCCAAGGGCACGAAAATACGCTCCACGTCACACTCGACCAGATGATCTATCACGCGGAGATGGTGGGCCGCGCCGTACAACGGGCGCTGGTGGTTGTCGACTTGCCGTTCCCCACCATGCACTTGGCGATTCCAACCGTGATCGAAGCCGCCGGTCGCATCTTGAAAGAGACGCGTTGCCAAGCGGTCAAGTTGGAGGGAGGTGCCGAACAGGCTGACGTGATCGCCGCTTTGGTAGGTGCCGGAATTCCAGTGATGGCACACGTGGGTCTGCGGCCGCAAAATATTCATCAAATTGGAACCTACAAGGTGGCGCGCGATGAACAGCAGTTGCTGAAGGATGCGCGGGCGGCCGAGAATGCAGGTGCCTTTGCCATCGTTCTCGAATGCTTGCCGCCCGAAATCGCGGGCAAGATCTCGGAGACGCTCGCCATTCCGACGATCGGCATCGGCGCGGGTCGCGACTGTGATGGACAGGTGCTGGTCACCAGCGACCTGCTGGGACTGAACAGTGGCTATGTTCCTCGATTCGTGAAGAAGTACGCCGATTTGCAAACGATCATCACCGGTGCCGTTACTCAGTATCGTGACGAAGTACGCGAGGGTGTTTTCCCGGGCGATGAACAGACCTATCAATGAGTCGTGGCTGGCCGCACAAAATGGGACTGGCTCCGAGCCAAGTTGGATTAGGACGCGGATTGAGGTGGATGTCTCGGTGCCTGTCCCATTTTGTGAACGGCCTATTGGGTGAGCCGTCAATAATGGGACAGGCACCGAGTCGCGTCCCCTACACTACCGCGGAAACACAATGAACTCGGAGCCAGTCCCATTATTGACTCGCGTGGTGAATAATCCGGGCTAGGCGGTGGTCCACGATGACCGATTGGGCCGCCCTCCTTCCGACTACTCCACTTCGATAAGCACATCTACATGGCAAATCGGCTCGCTCAAGAATCTAGCCCGTACCTTCTCCAACATCAGAATAATCCTGTCGATTGGTATCCGTGGGGCGAGGAAGCGCTGACACTTGCCAAACAAGAAGACAAGCCCATCTTTCTTTCGATCGGTTACTCGGCGTGCCACTGGTGCCATGTGATGGAGCATGAGAGTTTTGAAAATGACCAGATTGCCGCTCAACTCAACCAAAAGTTCGTCTGCATCAAAGTCGATCGCGAAGAACGGCCCGACCTCGACCAGATTTACATGAATGCCGTTATGGCCATGACCGGCCACGGCGGTTGGCCGATGTCGGTGTTTCTGACGCCCGACGTGAAGCCGTTCTTTGGTGGAACGTACTGGCCGCCGCAAGCCGATCGCGGCATGCCAGGTTTCGACCATGTGATTGAACGAGTTCATGAAGCTTGGGTCGAACGTCGTGAACAAGCCATCGAACAAGCCGAAAAGTTGACACAGGCTCTGCGACAGTCGGTCGTGGGCGACGATTCGACCGGTGAAATAAGTCAGCAGCTATTGTTCGACGCGGCCGCCAAACTGGAACGGATTTTTGATTTCAAGCATGGTGGATTCGGTGCAGCGCCGAAATTTCCTCACTCGATGGACTTGCTGCTGCTGTTGCGCGTATGGAAGCGTTGCGATCGCGAAGGCGTGTTGGATATGGTGCGGCTGAATCTGGATAAGATGGCGCAAGGCGGAATCTACGACCATTTGGCAGGCGGATTCGCCCGCTATTCCGTCGATGCCCGCTGGCTGGTTCCCCATTTTGAGAAGATGCTTTACGACAACGGCTTGCTGGCGGGTGTCTACTTGGACGGATATGTCGTCACCAAAGATGAGGCGTACGCCCGCGTGGTCCGCGAGACGCTGGATTACACGCTCAACTATATGACCGACGACCTGGGCGGCTTTCACAGCACCGAAGATGCGGACAGTGAAGGCGAGGAAGGCAAGTTCTACGTCTGGACGCCGGAAGAGATTAAGGAACTGCTCGGCGATGCGCGGGCCGAGCGTTTCTGTTACGTCTACGACGTGAGCGACGAAGGAAACTTTGAAGGCAAGAATATTCTCAATCTGCCCAAGACGATCGAGCAGTGTGCCGCACTGCACAACTGGAATTTGGCGGAATTGGAAACGGAACTTGCCGAATCGCGCGCCGCGCTGCTGGCCGCTCGCGATCAGCGAATTCGCCCCGGCAAGGACGACAAGATTCTTGTCAGTTGGAACGCGCTGATGATCGACTCGATGGCCCGCGCCGCCGGCGTACTCGACGAGCCACGGTATCTCGCGGCGGCGACGCGCGCGACCGAATTCATTTTAGGCCACTTGCGTCGCGGCGACGGTCGCTTGCTGCACACTTGGCGACGCGGGAACGCCCAGCTGGACGCGTATCTGGATGATTACACCTACTTGATCAATGCCTTGGTGTCGCTTTACGAAGCCAGCTTTGACGAGAAGTGGATTGACGAAGCGATCGGATTTTCAGAGATCGTACTCAGGCATTTTATCGACCGCGACAGTGGCGGATTTTTCTTCACCGCCGACGACCACGAGCCACTGATCGCTCGCAATAAAGACTATCAGGATAGCAGCGTCCCCAGCGGCAACTCGATGGCCGCGACGGCATTGTTTCGTCTCGGAAAACTCTGCGGACGGCAAGATCTGGTCGACGCCGCGCAAAGCGCGATGGCCGCCGCGATGCCCATGGTTCAACGCGCCCCTTCGGCAACAGGCCAAGTGCTGGTGGCCATGGACATGTCGATCGGACCATTCCACGAAATCGCGGTCGTCGGCGACGCATCCGAGCCAGCCACGAAGCAAGTACTCGCCGAGTTCCGCCGCCGATATCATCCCAACTGCGTAATTGCCAGTCGCAGCCTCGGCGACGCTTATCAGTCACCGCACTTGAATCCGCTGTTCGAGGGCAAACAAGCCAATCAGCAACAATCGCCCACGGTGTTCATTTGCCAAGACTTTGCTTGCCAAGCACCACTCACGGAAATCGATCAGATCATGGCCAAGTGGGACGACTTGGCACATGCCGTTCGATGAGCGAGACCGGCGAGCCACAGTGACAGGAAGATGATTTCGAGGGCCGCGATCCTTGCCTCGTCACTTCGATTGTGACTGGTCCGTTTTGATTTCTTCTTGCATCGCAAAGATCTCCCGCACGGATTCGTCGATCGTCACGCACAGTCCGTCGAGATTCAAATCATCTTCGTCTGTTCCGAACGGCTCCTCCACGTGCTCGGCCACGGTTTCCAGGCCGAGCATGAAGTAGGCAGTGATCGCGGTCAACGGGATGGTCCAAATCCCGAATTCGTGGACGATTCCCCAGGGGAAGGTGGCCAGATAAAAGAAGATGCACTGTCGAGCGAAAACACGATAAGATCGCGCGATGCGGGTCTTTCGTATTCGCTCGCAACCGCCGCAGATATCCAAAAATCGATGCGTTTCCGCGTCCAGTACGCGCAGTTCGTCGCCGTCGATTCGTCCTTCCGATTTCCATCGCCAGAGGTCCGAAAAAACGCGCTGCATCAAGTGGTTAGGCGCGTGTTGCGTCGACAACTCGTAGTTCTCGAATCCCGGCAAGGACTGAATCGACGGCTCGTCACGAAGATGATCTCGCAAAGCGTAAGCAAAGGCGATCACGTTTTTCTCGGTTGCGGACCGATCCCGTGACGTCAATCCCGGGATCGCACACACTTTGGCCGCCAGATTGCGGCTGGCGTTGACCAGCGCGCCCCATAACGTGCGAGCCTCCCACCAACGGTCGTAGGCCGAATTGGTGCGAAATACCAGCAACCAACCTAGGACTAAAGTGAGCGCGACGTGGATTTGCGATGGCACATCGCCGTACAGCTCGAGGGGCTCGCCGTACAGTTCGAGGGGCGAGTTCTCTTTCCAAACTGGAATAGCACCGTACGCGCCCATCAATACGGCATAAAACGCGACTCTCGCCAGGGTCCGGCTGCGGAAGATCGGCAACAGGGTGTCAGTGATCGGCATCAGTTACACCAGCCGTCGCGAGAAATTCAGTTTTCACTTGACCCACCGCGTCCTTCCCGGAGGCGGCTAGTGAGAACTTCGCATTGCCGAAAAGCCCTCTCGGGTCAACGAGTATCCGCCTTTGAATGTCTCTCGCTGCAGAAATCCCTTTTCGATCAACTGCTTGATTGCCGACGAATAGGTCTTCACTTGCGGTGCGTTCAAGCACAACATTTCACCCGGGCCGACGAGAAATTGGCGGAAGATACTCAACACACGTTCTTCTGATTTGGTTAGCAAGGAATTCCTCACACGGATGGAGAGATGAATTGGGGAAAAAAGGCCAGGCCGCCAGGGCTGACACTACCAACGCTTTCCTCGGCCGCCTCCGCCGCCGCCACGGGGCCGATCCGTTTTGGGCCGAGCTTCATTGACGGTCACCTTGCGACCGCCAATCTCCTGCAGGTTCAATTTTTCGATGGCCTCTTTAGCTTCATTTCCCTGTGGCATTTCCACGAATCCGAATCCGCGTGACTCGCCCGTCTCACGGTCTTTGATAATGTTCACCGAGGAGACTTGCCCGAATTCCTCGAATGCCGCTTGCAGCTCTTCTTCCGTCAGACCAAAGGCAAGATTGCCCACATAGATATTCGTCACGAACGCACCCTTCCGGTAAATCCACCGACCAGCGACCTGCTTAAATTCAAAACTCGTGCCGGGAGGAAACGATCCTAGCGGGAATTAAAGAGATGAATTCGGCGGTTCACAGTTCAATGTGACGCAAAGAATGCCCATCGTCAATGGGCCTGCCGCTGGGATACGCGGGGCGAATGCGGCACGTCTCAGGGAAGAATTGGGAATTCGTCACCCTAGGGCGCGGGGGGCGGCGCTACTGAATGGCGCTGCGAACACTACGGCGGTCACTTTCGGCGAAAGTGAGCGACAGCCGGAGGTTACTGGTTGACACCGATGGCGTCAGTCGCGACGCCATCGATTACATCCGAGTTGTAGAAATAGTTGGCCACCTGATGGCTCAACTGAACCAGAAACTGCTGTTCAAATTGCGAACGCGAATGGTCTGATTGGGGACGGCCGCCATTCTTGGGAAACTCGTAGGCAGGAATCTTCCTATAGAAAACAAGGTCGCCGCTCTTGGACATATCGAAGACGGAAGTCGCCATATCGACGTGCCCCTGATAAAGCGTACGTCCTTTCGTCAAACGATAGTTGGCCAATTCGACGACAACCAACATGTCGGCATCGACGCCGCGGCCTACTTCAACATAGTCGATCTCGTCCCAATTGTTGTTGTCGATCCAGTTGTAAACCTCTTGCTGCCGAACGATGTCGATCTTTTTCACTTCGCGGCCAAGTTTCACCGTGACCAACCGTGCAAGCATCTCGGTTGCAGCATCCGAGCCATATGCCGAGGAATCGGAAACGCAGATAACCGCCACCCGTTTTTCTTTCAAACCGTTGAATTCCGCTTTGTGCTTTTCTCCTTTCAACACAAAGATCAGCCAGGTGGTAAAGCCCACACAGCCCGTGTTCACCAGCAGAACAACAATCAACGCGGAGACGGCGGCAATTTTGAGCGTTTGTGATTTCGTCATGTCAGTCCTTTGTCATGACGGTGTATTGGACGGATGAGAAGCGTCCAGCGGGCAATCCTTGCCAGCGAACGTTCACGATATTGTATTTTTTGAACAGTCTGAATAGACGTTATGACGACAAGCGTATTCCCCAATCGACCAGAGTCACGGTGACAATCGTCAAGGCAATCACCACGGCAACCCGTTCATCAGGCCGTGCCCAGAACCACTTTCCGAACACTCCCGAAAACAATGACCAAGGTCCGACCACGAACGCAACGATCGCCAGCAAGGCACCTCCGGAGTTGGCGCGGAATGATCTCAACACTTGCCCACGAACCATGTGCGCCCACGACGTAGTCATCCCACAAGAGGGACAGCGGGAATCGAACCACATCTCAAACGAACAGGGTGGCAACCCCAGTTGTTGATGCGTGCCTTTTCCCGAATGGCTGGGCGTTAACATGGCCGCCGTCGCAAGAAGTGACAGCAAACCGATCCCAAAAACGACAAGAATACTTCGAAAGTACCAAGGGAAGCGTACCGGTGTGATAAAAGTCGGCTCGTTCACTTGATGATTGAATAGGGATTAGGAGACTAGCGGCTTGCCCGACAAGCGGCAATACCAAAATACGGCTTCATTTCCGGTCGACGAGCGGTTATCTCATTCTATGCTCGCGTCCTGCCCATTCAAGTGTCGTAGCGGAAGGCAAAAGCACGTGAAATGATACAGGCCACGGGCATCACGGATTTTCGTCCGCCGGGCTGACGACTTTGTCGCGATTATCTTGGGCCAACTGGTTCGCTTCGTCGTCGTCAATGCAAACGCGTTCAATCGCCGTTGCCTGGCCTGTTTCGGGATCAAAATCCACCTGTGTCGCGGACATGCGCACATCTCCACTGGCGACATCAAAGCTGGTTGGCCGAAACGTGACGGTCGTTTCCAACACCCGATCAATACGCCGGCCCAAAATACTCTCGTGCGGTCCGGTCATGCCCACGTCGCATTGAAAGGCCGTACCGCCTGGGAAAACTTGTTCGTCCGCCGTAGGCACATGCGTGTGCGTGCCCAGCACGGCGCTGACGCGGCCATCCAAGTAGCGGCCCATCACCTGCATGTCACTAGTCGCCTCGGCGTGAAAGTCAAGAAACCTGACTTTGACTTCGGCGGGGATTTCAGACAGCACTCGGTCGGCCGCCAAAAACGGACAGTCGACGGGCCGCATGAATACTCGGCCCAGCAGGCAGAATACGGCAACTTGAATTCCGCCCTCGGTCTCCACGACCGTCCAAGGTTTGCCTGGCGCGTCGGCGGGGAAGTTGGCCGGCTTGACGATGTTGGAGTTCTTTTCCAGCGCTGAGTAGATATCCTTGCGGCGGTAGATATGATCGCCCAGCGTAATGCAGTCCACACCGCTCCGCACGATGGCCCGATAACTGGCGGGCGTGAGGCCGGAACCGCCGTCGGAGTTTTCCGCGTTGGCAATGATCAAGTCAATGTGTCGTTGCCGGCGCAGTCCGGGCAGGCACTTCGCGACGATCTGCCGGCCCGGTTTTCCAACAATGTCGCCAATGAACAAAATTCGCACTTGAAGGTGCCTTGTGTCCGCGTTTCAGTTTTCCGCGTACCTTGCGGCTCCGCATGATTGGCCCGGCGGCCTGTCTTGGAGAGCCTACTTGGCGAACTCGGTGAACCGCGACTCACGTACCACGGTAACCTTAATCTCGCCCGGATAAGTGAGTCGTTCCTCAAATGCCTTGGCAATATCTCGGCAAATCTTCGACGCCTGCGAATCGTCCGTTTCACGGGCCGCCACGATCACTCGCAGTTCCCGACCGGCCTGGATCGCAAAGGCTTGTTGAACACCTTTAAACTCGGTGGCGATCGACTCCAGTTCTTCCATCCGTTTGATATAGCGTTCCAACGTCTCGCGCCGCGCCCCGGGCCGCGAGGCACTGCAGGCGTCGGCGGTGGCCACCAACATCGTGTAAGGATATTCGGTAATGATTTCGTCGTGATGGCCAAAAGCGGCGTGCACGACTTCGGTACCTTCGCTGTGCCTTTTCAGCAAGTCAGCGCCGATCTTGGGATGGCCTCCCTCGTGTTCATGATCGGCGGCCTTGCCAATGTCATGCAGCAGGCCGGCGCGACGCCCAATCGCGCCATCCATACCGATCATCTCGGCCATCATTCCCGTTAGGAACGCCACTTCAATGCTGTGCCGCAACACATTTTGGCTGTAGCTGGTGCGAAAGTGCAGCCGTCCGAGCAGGTAAATGATCCGATCGTGCAGCCCGTGAACGTCGACCTCCTGTGCCGCTTCCTCGCCCTTTTTGCAAATCAGCGCTTCGACTTCTTTCAACGTCTCGGCGACGATTTCTTCGATGCGTGACGGATGGATGCGGCCGTCCGCGATTAGCTTATTGAGTGACAAGCGGGCCACTTCCCGGCGCACCGGATCAAAGCCGCTGACGATGACCACGCCGGGCGTGTCGTCGATGATGACGTCGACGCCGGTTTCCTTTTCAAAGGCGCGGATATTGCGGCCTTCGCGACCGATGATGCGGCCTTTCATTTCGTCGCTGGGGATGTCGACCGTACTGGTCGTAGTTTCCGCCGTATGAGCCGCCGCATAACGGTGCAGGGCGGTGAGCAACACTTCCCGTGACTTGGCCTCGCACGTCTCGGCGATTTTCTTTTCGTGAGCAGAAATCAATGCGCCGGTTTCTTGGGTCAACTCTTGATCGAGCAATTCGAGCAATCGCTTGGTCGCCTCGTCAGGGCTCAAGCCGGTAATATCGTGCAACGTTTGTCGCTGCATGTCCAAGACCTTCGCAAGTTCCTCGTTGCGGCGGCTGGTATCTTCCAGCCGTTCGGAAAGACGCCGTTGAGTACCTTCGACGATCCGCTCTTGTTTCCGCAAGTCTTCGGTTTGCTGCTCGACGGTTTCCTGGCGTTTGTCCAAGGATCGCTCGCGTTCGCGCATTTCGTCGCGAAGTTTATTGAGTTCACTCTCGGACTCGGTCTTCTGCGTGAGCGCGGCTTCCTTGATTTCCAGTTCGGCTTCTTTTTTCCGATTGGTGGCGTCGCGTTCCGCATTTTCGAGAATCTGTTTTGCTTCGGATTCCGCGTCTTTCTTCCGCAGCCGATCCAGCAGTTTGATCGCGATCATGCCCAACGCCGCCGCAATGATGGCGGAAACGATCGCGGTCACGATCTGTGTAATTTCGCCTTCGGCGAACAGAGCTAATCTTCCCACTTCACAAGCCCTCGCGTCTAGCATCGCGCCAGGACGAAGACCGCGAAAGCCGAACGGCTACGCGTAAGTCCCTTCCAAGAATCGGAGACTTGCCGACGAAAAGAAGATCACTCGTTGTCGACGTGGGTGCCCGGCGAATCGCGCCCGGCAAGATGTCGTGGCCCTTTGTCTGGCTCTCGCTTTCCACTCCTCTTCGAAGTGGAAGGTGTCGGCAAACGGTCAATCACGAACCGGTGACGTCCCCCAGAATGCGGACGCCAAACCGACAGCGCGAGCCACCCAATCAACGGCAGCCACACGAACCGCACCGTCCAATTTTGATCCACTTGGGATCGTCGAAAGGAGGCGGTCGGAATGGGTTTGAATTGAGTTTGCCGATGCGGCCAGATTCCGAGAAGGAATCTGATGAGAACCAGAAAGAGATTCATTTTACAGCCTGACTTGATATCAAGGGATTGGAAACTGTTCCAATTCCAGGCGTAATCAACAACGTAGTTCAATTCTTTCCGCGACGACTCAAATCCTCGGTTCGCCACGGACACGATACGATTTTGAACTCGGGCCGAGCAGCAACCCTTTGCCAACTCGACACATAGAAGTATCGTAACAGAGATCGAGTTCGCTGCAACTCTCCCGGACAATAAGTACGGCGGCCGATTTTGCGAACTGGTAAGCTGGACTGCCAAGGCTAAATTTCACGGGTGCAAATGACCGCGGATTCCCCAAAATCGGTCGAATCGTCATTTCTCGCCAAGTTGTCTGCCGCTTGGCCCTGCCACTTTTGGCGGGAAGTCCCCGTCGTGGTGGCCGTTTCCGGAGGTGCCGACAGCGTCGCCCTACTGCGAGGCCTGTTGAGTTTGTGTGCTGACGGACCGGCCCACCTTGTTGTGGCCCATTTCAATCACGGCTTGCGAGACGACTCGGGCGAAGACCAGCGATTCATCGTCGACCTCTGCCAAACCTCTCCTTGCGCATCCGCCGTTCAGTTGCAAGCCGTGGAATTTGGGAGTCCCGACCAGTCGCTTCGACAACAGGCCGCCGGGGAAGGCTTGGAGTCAGCGGCCCGCATGGCGCGATACGAATTCCTCAAAGCGACCGCCGCGAATCATGGAGCCCGCTACGTCGTTACGGCCCACACTGCCGACGATCAGGCCGAGACCATCCTGCACCGGATCGTCCGAGGGACAGGCGTGGCGGGAGTCGCGGGGATTCCAAAATTGCGACGTCTTGCCCCGACAGTGACTCTCATGCGCCCTCTGCTCGATTTTCGCCGTATTGAAATCGAAAGCTATCTGCAAGCGCTGGGTCAGTCCTTTCGCCAAGATCCCACCAATACGGATGTCGCCTTCACGCGAAATCGCATTCGCCACGTACTGCTCCCATTGCTGGCCGAAAATTACAATCCGCGAATCGTGGAAGCCCTGCTGCGGCTAGGAGATTTGTCGGCCCAAGCGCAAGCCGTGGTCGATGCACAAGTCGAAATCCTGAGTCGCGAAGCGGTGATTCATGAGTCTGACGGCACCGTCAAACTGGACTGCCGCCGCATGGCTGGAATCGATTCCTATCTGATCCGCGAGCTGTTCATTCTCGTTTGGAAACAGCAAGACTGGCCTCTGCAAGACATGTCGCATGAAAAGTGGACAATGCTATCGCAACAGGTGGAAGGCACCGTTGGCCCGGCCGCTCCATCTACAGTTCTTCTTCCCGGAGAGATTCGGGGCAACCGCGACGACGATTTTCTCGTGCTGCAGCCTAATCCGACTAATCTGTAAGATTCGGGTCCGATGGGAACCGAAGCAACGGGACTAAATTGGAGCTATTCTTCTGGATCGGGTTTGTTTGACTTCTTGTCCTCATCGAGATGAATGACCTTATAGCCGCCAATCGCCATGAAATAGATCAACAGAATCAAGAATCCGCCGGCCATGATCCCCGGTATCATCGCGGTCAGGGTAAGGGCCTTTCTGCCGCCAAAAAGATAGCCCGCTTGCACGTTTTTGACGTCATCGTCCGCGTGGTCCAATAGCAGTTTCCTGGTCTTTTCATCAAGTAGCTTTGCGTCTCTTATCGACGAAGTGTCTTTGGTAGTCCCGTCCGCATTCAGCTTAACTGAGTTCGCGGCATTCAGCCGCTCAGGCACGAGCCCCTGGAATGCGTATCCAAACTTCGACGTTTCTTCGTCCGAAGCATACCTAGCGAACGTCTCCGGGGAACGCTCCTCGACGTTCTTTGACATATGGTACCCTTGCTGCGCACCGATTCTGGGGTTGCCGACTAGCGCGACTCCCAAGACACCTGCCATGCCAAAGGCTCCCATCGCTACCGCGCCGCTTTGGGGATATCGTTCACCAGCCACTCCAAGCATGGTGGGCCACAAAAATGCTTTACCGAGGCTATAAAACGTCGCAGCGACAAAGATGACCGCCAGACTATTGATTTCCGATCCCAGCCAAAGTAATCCAATAATTGCAATCAACGAACTGCCGAACAGCAAACCGATGGGGTTGATTCTGTGAACAATCGGTCCCGCGAAAAATCGCAGGATGAACATCAGGAACGATGTATAAACCAAAATGACGACCGCGTTGGGCAGCAGGTTCGACATCAGCTTGGTCATCCAAGAGTCAACGCCGAGTTCCATGTAACCGATGCACCCGTGCAGAGCAATTAAAAGCAGGAACGGCAACGAGGCGAAGCAAGAAAACAGAGTGAAGAAACTCTCTTTGCTGCGTTGGCCCACGGCGGCGGGCATCTTTTCGGGAAACGCTAACAGGCCGTACGCCAACACAAAGACGGCAAAGGTCGAAAGCGCGTATTGCCAAGGAACCGCAGTGAACCAAGCGTCTTTCCCCATGAATCCAGCGGCAAACAGACCGCCTGCAATGATTCCAGCAGGCCACCCCGCGTGCAGGATATTCAGGTAGTGTGTCTTGTTTTCCGGATAGAGTTGGGCAACCATCGGATTGATCACCGATTCGTAAAGACCTTGGCACACCGAGAACGTGAAACAACTGATCTTCAGTAGCCAGAACACCTTGTACGTAGCGGTCGCAGAATCCGCTTCCAGCCATCCCGCGAAAAGGTACGGTGCCGCAAGTAGCATGGCAGCACTGATAAGGTGCAACACGAAAGCCATCGCAAGGACCAGTTTGTATCCCAACGCTTCAACAATGATTCCGCCAGCAAAAATAATGATGCCGAATCCCAGGAAGCCGTATCCCATGATCTCGCCAAACTGAACGCCATTGATCCCCAACTCGCGTTCCCAAATTCCGCCACATGCGGCACGAGTTGCAAATCCGGCTCCGGACGCGACGAGCGTTAGAAAACTGGCCCACATCAGCTTGGTTCGATTGAATTCCATCAAGAACTCCGTTGGGGTGCCGTCAG
The DNA here is from genome assembly GCA_029259935.1 of Planctomycetota bacterium. The sequence goes on along the minus strand of JAJDEH010000321.1, from coordinate 20,410 downwards.
ACGTCGCATCAGGCGAATTGACTAGAGAAAGCGAGCGACTTCGTGAGCCACTCGACGAGCTGTCCGAATTTTCCAAGCCGTTGAGTATACTTGCTAGCGATTGGAAGTAAACCTATGCAATGACGTGGCATAGGCTTACGCAAGATCCGGTCTAGGTCACTCGTTTCAATCATCCCGCGCATTGGCAAGAAGGTTTCAATCCACGTCGGACAAACGCCAACTTGCGTCCTCCAACCTGCTAGCCCCGGTGCAACATTGGGAGGCCGGCTGTCGCCTCCGCACACGGCCATCCCATAACCTATTGAAGCATAAGCTGTTGCGACGCACACTCGCCACAACCTGGACTAACCTGTCTTGACCCAATCCGATTGCAGGGCCTACTATCCCGCCCGATTATGCGCGGGATGCGTAAGTAATGAATAATGGCCCTTACAAAGTCGCTCGGTTTTCAAATCGTCTTGATCTTATCGCTGGCGCTCTGCCTGCGCTTGGGGGCCGGCGTTTGGTGGCAGCGAGGATTGCCGCAGGGCAAGCAGTTCCGCTTTGGCGACAGCGAGAGCTACTGGCTGCTGGGACAGGGAATTGCCCACGGCGAGCCCTTCGAGTACGGCGAAAAATGGCTCAGCATATTTCGGACACCCGGCTATCCAATCATGTTGGCGGGGTTGTTTCGATTAACGGGAGACGATCCGCCGGTTTGGTGCGCCCGCGCGCTGAGCGCCGTGTTGGGCACGATGGCGGTCGGCGCGGTGATGTGGTTGACCTGGCTGCTGTTCGATATTCGGATCGCGCGGCTTGCCGGTTTGTTGGCCGCGCTCTATCCAGGAGGAATTGCGCTGGGCGTGCTGGTACTCGCCGAAGCGCCGTTTTGTCCGCTGATGGTGTTGCACTTGATTGGGTGGACGGTTGCTTATCGAGCCAAAAAGTCGAGCGGCCAAGGGCTGGCGGCATTGCTGGGCGGTGCGTGTGCCGGCGCGGCGACTCTGATGCGACCCAGTTGGTTGCTGTTCACTCCGTTTGCCCTACTGATCGCGATTGCGTTTTTTCAACATCGACGGCGGCAGTTGTGGGTCGGCGCGGCGATGTTGGCGGGACTCTGCATTGTGATGTCTCCTTGGTGGGTTCGCAATTGGCAGGTCAGCGGACGATTCGTGCCGACGACGCTGCAAGTGGGCGCGAGCCTGTACGACGGACTGAATCCTCGCGCAACCGGTGCCAGTGACATGTACTTCATCAACGACTTTGTAAGGCAGCAGCACCAAGACAAGTCGACCGGTCCGCTCACGCCTAGACAGTTCGAAGTTCATGTGGACCGCCGCCTGCGCCGAGCCGCAATCGAGTGGGCAAGAGAAAACCCTGGCCGAGCGGCTCAACTCGCTGGGATCAAGTTCGTGCGGATGTGGAACGTGCTGCCCAACGCGTCGGAACTAGGCAGCCTGCCAATGCGGATTGCCATGATGCTCGGTTATACACCGCTGATCGTCTTGGGAGTCGTGGGTTCTATTCGTTACGCACGGCGGGGATGGCCCTACGCACTGTGCTTTCTTCCGGCGGTCTACTTCACGCTGCTGCACGTGGTCTTTGTTAGTTCGATTCGCTATCGGCAGCCGGCCATGCTGACGATCATCGTGCTGGCGGCCGCGGCGCTGGGAATGGTCCTTCGTCCATCCCCCCGAAAACAAACAGGGCTCGTCAACTAACCGCAATCGGCATGGAAGCCAACCCAACCCAACGTGAGAGTCGACCCAGTGCATTTGCCGCGCTGACGGCATTCCTGCGCAAGGTGATGGTGTTGCTGATCATCCTGGGGCTTGGGTTCTTGGTCGTTTGGTTTTACGCCCACAATCGAGTCCATGAAGAGATTCGTCGCAACCTGGAGACTCGGCTGAACGAGCACTATCGGCCATTGGGGTTTGCCGCTTCGCTTCGATCGGCGCGTCTGCTGGAAGGACGAGGCATCGAGTTTCGCCAGTTGAAGATCTCGCGATTGGGAAGCGACGGCGTCCGCGAGCTAACGGTTAGTGTCGACGAGATCTTCGTATCCTGCGACGTGACCATGCAGGAATTGCTCTCGCAGCCGTCTCCGGTGGCCAAAAACATCGCCATTCGCCGGCCCCACATTCGAGCCGTGCGCCACGCCGATGGCCAATGGAATCTTTCGCAGCTTTGGCCCTTGCCAAAGTTCAGCGACAATCCCGCTCCCATTTCCATCGAAAACGCCGCCATTGATTTGATTTGTGAAGAACAAGACGCCGAAAATCCAGTTCGATTGCGGAATATATTCCTTTCGATCGCGCCCGATTCAACGCTCGGTGACACGCCTCAAATGCAGGCGTCCAATTTACTGCAGGTGCGTGGCACCCTGCGGGCAGATCACGTGGATGAAATCAAGTTCGCCAGCACGATTGATCCAGAACAGGGACACTGGACCGTGCAAGGCAGCGCTGAAAATGTGCGGGTCTCGCCCGCCTTGTTTTCTTCACTGCCGAAGGAGTTTGAGAAGCCGGTATCGCTGCTGTCTTCGTTGCGGGCGCAAATCTCGCTGCAATTCTCTCTGTCCAGTTCGCAGCAACATCAGCCGTTCCAATTCTCCATTAAAGGAGCCCTGCGCGACGGAAGAATCGAAGACTCGCATCTGCCCTATCCATTGACGAAAATCGACGCCGACTTTCGCGTCGAGAACACGGGCCTGACGATCGACAAACTAACGGCCATGAGCGGAGCGGGCAGCATCGCCGTTTCGGGGCGAACCACGGGGCTCACGATCGACAGCCCGCTGCGAATATCCGCCCGAGTCCGCGAATTGGAATTGGACGAGCGGTTGTCGGCCGCTTTGCCACCCAACCTGCGGAAGGAATGGGACAAGTTTTCGCCCTCCGGAACCGTGGATGCCGACCTGGCGCTCAGCTTCGACGGTTTGCTGTGGGCACCCGATTTAGAAGTCAATTGCCGAGACGTTTCTTTCAGCTTCTACAAGTTTCCCTATCGGGTTAACAACTGTTTGGGGACGATCACGTACAAAGAAAATGTGTGCGCCTTCGATCTTCTCGCGCCGGTCGAAAACACCTTGGCTCGCTTCGTGGGGCAGGTCCAGAATCCCGGGGCCAAGTTTACCGGCCAGGTGAATGTCGCGCTCGACGGACCCGTCACGATCAACGATGAGATCATCGGAGCCCTTCCCGAAAAACAACAGCAACTTGTTCGGTCGTTTGCCCCGCAAGGCGCCATCAAGGTTCACGGATCCTTCGGACGGCAGGATGCCGAGCAGACCGAACTTGACAAACAGATGACCGTTGAACTGGTCGACTGCCGGATAAAATACGAGAAGTTCGCTTATCCCGTCGAGCGGATCGGCGGGAAGCTCGAAATGAGGAATGACGAGTGGGCCTTTCAGAACATTGAAGGATTTAATGACAGTGGCTATCTAAAGTTAGACGGCAGTTTTCTGCGCGACGACAACGGCGGCGACCAACTGGAACTGGTCATCCTCGGCGATTCGATCCCGCTGGAGGAAGATCTACGATTGGCACTGACCCCGCAACAACAGAAACTATGGAGCGACTTGCGGCCCCGTGGCACGCTGGACTTTATTCGCGTGGTGTTCCGATATTCCAAGGCCCGTCAGCAAAAATCCCTGGACATTGAGGTCGTCAAGCAAAAACAAGACGGTGAAAGCCTCAGTGTAAACCCGATTTGGTTTCCCTATCAGTTAGATCAGGTAACCGGTTCCGCTTACTACACCGATGGTCAGGTCCAGTTAAGAAACATCGCCGGCCGACATGGCGGGACACACGTTACGATCGACGGCAAGTCCGCATTTTCGCCGAGCGGTTGGAATCTGTTGTTCGAGAAAGTGACGGCCACCGGCATTTATCCTAACAACGAACTGATTCAAGCCTTGCCAGCCGGTTTGGCCACCGCCGTTCGCCAAACCAAGCTGACCGGCGTGCTGTCGCTGCAAGGTTCGATCGGCATGTCCCAGCGGACCCAGCCCCTGCAACCGCCGCGCACAACTTGGGACGTGGTACTCGACTTGGAAGATGCCGACGTCTTTTGCGGCATTACGCTCAACGATGTCCGCGGCGCGGTGCGGTTCGTCGGTGAGCACGATGGTAAAGCGCTCCGTAGTCGGGGCGAGCTAAACATCGATTCGCTGATCCATCGCGAGATTCAATTCACGTCGGTGAAAGGACCACTATGGATCGATGACTTTCAGATTGGCCTGGGACGCTGGGCTTCCGCGGCCGCCGGATCCAGCGCGCGACCGGTGACGGCGCGGCTGTTTGGTGGCACCTTGGAATCCGACATTCACGTTTCGCTGGCCGCTGACCGCAAATTCGACATCAGCACCGTGCTGAAAGCGGCCGACCTGGCCCGATCCTCGCGGGATCTGGCCACCACTCCGGCCAAGGTCTCCGGCAAGGCAAATGCCAACATCCACTTGCAGGGCAATTATCAAGGAATCCCATCGTTTCGGGGCACGGGACAAATGCAATTGTACGATGCCGACATTTACGAAGTGCCCGTCATGTTGTCGCTGTTAAATATCATGCGACTGCAACGCCCCGATGCTGGGGCCTTCACGACCAGCAACATGGAATTTCATATCGTGGGGCCGGACATCTACTTCGACCGCATCGACTTCAACGGCGACACCTTCAGCTTGCGTGGCAACGGCGAGATGAACCTCGATCGACGAATCAATCTGAATTTCTACACCATTGTGGGACGCAACGAATTCCTAGTTCCTTTGATCAGCCCGATCCTGGGCCTGGCCAGCCGGCAGATCTTGCAGATTCACGTCGATGGCACACTTGATAACCCGAACCCCCCCGTCAGGGAGGTCCTTCCCGCGCTCAATGAAACCCTTAGGCAACTATTCCCAGAATTGGATATTCGGCCTCCCTCATAGGGAGGAGGTACGATTGATAAGAGTTCCGTGAGTCGATGAACCGCTCCACCCTTGGCAAAGGAGGTGAAAAATGAACGTGGGATCGCTTGGAATTATTGGCAGCGCGGCTGGTACGCCATTGTCGCAGGCCAAGGGGTCGGACGCCGACAAGGCCGCCCAAGACACGGCCAGCCAAAGCCGTTCGACTAAGTCCAACGACAAGGCCGAACTCGCCGAAGGTGTTGGTCAAACGGAACAGGACGAGCAGACATCGGACCGGGATGCCGACGGACGCAGGATCTGGGAACGAGGTCCTGACGATCCTGGAACCTCTGACGAGGATGATTCCGGCGAATCCGCCTCGTCCGCCGGTCCACAAAGCAAGGACCCCACGGGTCAAAGCGGCAGCCAACTCGATCTCAGCGGCTGATGGCCTTAACCGGGGCCTTACAACCGCCTAGAATGCCGGGCAAAACTACCTGTTTCGCCCATGGACAAGCCGCTCATGAGATTCACCAAAATGCACGGAGCCGGAAATGACTATGTCTATTTGAACTGTTTCGAGCAGTCGTTTCCGGATAACATCGCCGAATTGGCGCGAAAAATGTCCGACCGGAATCGAGGAATCGGGGGAGACGGGTTAATTCTGATCTGTCCCACCGATCAGGCCGATGCCGAAATGAGAATGTTCAATGCCGATGGCAGCGAAGCTCAAATGTGCGGAAATGGGATTCGTTGCGTGGCCAAATATGTATACGATCACGGCATTTCCAAACAGGATAAACTGTCGATCGCGACCGGAGCGGGAGTTCTAGCGCTGGAGTTGGAAACTGCCAACGGGCTGGTCGAGCGAGTCAAAGTCAACATGGGAGAACCAATTCTGGAAGCGGCGCGCATCCCAACGTCCCTGCCAGGTGACCCGGTCGTCAATGCTCCCTTGGAGGTTGATGGCAAGCCGTTCGCCGCCACGGCCGTGTCCATGGGTAACCCACATTGCGTGATATTTGTTGATCATGCGGACGACGACCTGGTCCTTGGACACGGTCCCAAGATTGAAAAGCATGCTCATTTTCCGGAACGAGTGAACGTGGAATTCGTGGAACTGATTTCCCCCACGGAAATGAGGCAACGCACCTGGGAACGTGGATCAGGCGAGACACAGGCGTGTGGAACGGGGGCCAGCGCCGTGTGCGTGGCTGGCGTGCTGACAGGACGCGCCGAGCGAAACATCACGGTCCACTTGCTTGGCGGCGATTTAGAATTGGAATGGAACGAGGCGGACAATCATGTCTATATGACCGGTCCGGCAACGGAAGTGTTCACTGGCCAGTGGCCAGACAGAACTTGAGCGACAACAAGGTTTGAGCAGCACGGAAGCTGAACAGTGAAACAACAGTTATTGGCAAAATTTGGCGGTTTGTGGATCTCGGCGTTGCTACGCTCGTTGATGGGTTCGCTTGACTACAAGATTACTCATTACGACATTACCACCGATCCCGCGCGCCCCGAGTTTTCCGGTCGCTACATCTACCTGTTCTGGCATGAGTACATCACGTTTCCGGTCACTTTATGGGGCGGCTACGACGTGGCGGCGCTTGTCAGCCTGCATCGCGACGCCGAATGGATCACGCGCGCGGCGGGACATTTGGGATTCCCAATCATTCGCGGCTCGACGACCCGTGGCGGAGCCTCGGCCTTGCGTAAACTGAAACGCCAAAGCGAATCGACAAACCTGACCATCATGCCGGATGGACCCAAGGGGCCGCGCCGGGGTGTGGCACCCGGTCCGGTCTATTTGTCATCGCGTTTGGGCGTGCCAATCGTTCCTGTCGGCTTTGGCTACGATCGACCCCTGAGAATGCCAACCTGGGACCGCTTCGCTCTGCCCCGTCCAGGCAGCCGCGCCCGATCGATTTTCGGTCCGCCGATTCTGGTCCCCCGCAAAGCGGGTCGCGAGCAACTCGGCCAATACCGCCAGCGAATCGAAAAGATCTTAATCCGCCTCACCGAGGAAGCCGAACAGTGGGCCGAATCGGGCCGAAGGATGGTGAATGAATACCCAATCCGTCGCCTCAGAAAAATCCAGCGATCCGCCCAATCGTCGCCCGATGGTCCCTCAATTTACCCGATCCCATCGAATTCGCCGACGGAAGAAACTCTTTCGCGTCGTCGTGCGTCCTAAATGCACGTAATGAAGTGAATTGTGGTGCAGGCGTCTCGGCTGCAATTGGGAGAAGAAACTGCCTTACAAAGCCCATGGCCGAGCAAACTGGCACGCAAATATGTTGCGGAATTCGCTTCCCTGCGACAGAATTAGCGGGAGGCGGGCCGTTACGAACCCTGTCCATTTGGAAGAGCAAAGGAACGACGATGAAACTTACAACCGTTTGCGGCGTAGTTCTTCTATTCTCGCTCTGCACGCAGAGTTTGGCGGCCGACGAATTAATTATTCGCGGACTCAAGGCGATATTCGGCCGTGGCGAATCTGCTGAGGCTGACGTAGCCGCCCCCGCTGACGAAGCCGTCCAAGCTGACGAACCCGCCGTGGTTCGAGGGAAGCGTGCCTGGGGACCGGAACAGGTCCTCGGCAAACCCGACACGCCGGGCGCGGGCGATATCCAAACCGCTTGGGCATCAAGAACACAAGACGGCCAGGAGGAATGGCTGGAAGTGGAATTCGCCGAGGCAGTCGAGCCGGCATCCGTCGTCATCCACGAGACCTACAATCCGGGCGCGGCTTTCAAAATCACCGCCTACTCGGATTCAGGGATGGGCGCGGAACTGTGGTCGGGAAAAGACCCCACGGAGATCGGCGCGGCTCGGGGAGTTTCTGAAATCAAGTTCGACACCGGTTTCAAAACCAAACGCCTACGCGTCCACTTCAAGTCCGCCGAAGTGCCCGGATGGAACGAAATCGACGCCATCGGAATGAAAGACGCCGACGGCAAGACTCAGTGGGCCATCCGCGTGAAAGCCAGCAGTTCCTACGCCAGCGACCGCCAGCCCGATGAAGGCCCCCTGCCAGGCGAAGCCGCGGTTAGAGGTGGAGGGCGTTTCATGCTCGGAGGGATCGCTCCCCGTATCATCATAGGAGAAGGAGAAGAAGAAGAAGTGAAAGTATTCGTCGTGCCCATCGGACGAGAGGCCCCGGCCGAACCCGCGGTGAAAGGGCGACTGGAGTTGGAAAGGGAACTGGATGCCGTCCAGAAACAACTGGAAGATCTAGAAGCCGCGCGTCGTGCCATCAAGCGGAAACTTGACGACCTTGACAAGGAACAGGCTCCGCCGGGATAACCCATCCTGGATTCCCGTTCCTCGAGTGACTCACTATTTGATGTCTGGCCGCCAATTGGATTTTGAAGATCAGCAGAAGCCGGACCAGGTCTTCACGGTTTCGCAACTGACGCGCCGCATCAAGGACACCCTCGAGCGGTCGATTCCCAGCGCTTGGGTGAGCGGCGAGATTTCCAATCTGAGCCGTCCTCAATCGGGCCACATTTATTTGACGCTGAAGGACGAATCGGCGCAAATCCGCGCCGCGATTTGGCGGACCACGGCGGCTCATCTACGATTTGATTTGCGCGACGGCCTTGAGGTGATCTGCCGGGGAGAACTTGATGTCTATCCTCCGCGAGGCAGTTACCAGTTAATCGTCCGCCAGGTTCAACCAAAGGGCATCGGCGCACTGGAGTTGGCATTTCAGCAACTGCATCGCCGGCTGTTGGCGGAAGGCCTGTTCGCGGAAGAATACAAAAAACCGTTGCCCCGATTCCCTCGCCGGATCGCGTTTGTGACCAGTCCCACCGGCGCGGCGATTCGCGATTTCTTGGAAGTCGCTCGGCGGCGCTGGCACGGCATCGAAGTGCTGGTGATTCCCGCTCGCGTTCAAGGTGATGAAGCGGCTGCGGAAATCGCCGACGCGGTGCGAGCCGCCAATAGTCTCGCCGAGCCGCCCGACGTGCTGGTCGTCGGCCGTGGAGGCGGCAGCTTGGAAGATCTTTGGTGCTTCAACGAAGAAGAAGTCGTGAGGGCAATCTTCGCATCGCAAATCCCGGTCGTTTCCGCCGTTGGCCACGAGATTGATGTGACGCTTTCCGACCTGGTCGCCGATGTGCGAGCCTTGACGCCCAGCGAGGCGGCCGAGCGGGTCATTCCTTCGCAGGACGAAATCCGAGCCAATCTGCGGACGCATCAACAGCGGTTGGCCGCCGCCCTGCGGACGCGTGCCCAGCAAGCTCGTTCGCGAATAGACGCGCTCGCCGAACGGCGAGTGCTGCGGCGTCCGTTCGAGTTGGTTCACGACTTGTCTCGTCGAGTTGACGAACTGCAGATGCGCGGCTCGCGGGCACTGGGCCATCAAATGACCCGATTCGACGACCAACTCGGCTCGCTCGCCGCCCGGCTCGACTCGCTCAGCCCGTTGGCCGTCCTCGCGCGAGGCTACAGCCTTACCGAGCACGATGGACAATTGGCAACCGATGCGAATAATCTATCGGTTGGAGATCGCATCACTTCACGGCTGGCCAACGGATCGGTCGTTAGCCGCGTGGAACGGATCGATGGAGACGACGGGAGCGAGCCAACTTGACCAGCAACAAAGAACAGCCTGCGCAACCGCAACGAACTCCGTCGTTCGAAGATTCGTTGCTGGCGCTGGAGGAAATCGTTGCAGCACTCGAAGACGGCCAGTTGGGTCTGAGCGATTCTTTGAAGCGATACGAGGAAGGCGTCAAACATCTGAAACACTGTTACCAGGCGCTGACCGGCGCGGAACGCCGAATTGAATTGCTCGCCGGTATCGACGCGGAAGGAAACCCGATCACCCAACCGTTCGACGAGCCGGAAGAGGCCCTCGAAGAGAAACAGCGAACGCCAGGTCAGCGGCGCGGTCGCTCTCAGCCCAGCAAGTCACGCAGCGGCAAAAAGTCCGACGTAGACGAAATGGGCGGGCTTTTTTAGAATAGGGCCCGTCGCACTCCCCCCGCCAATGTTGGTGTTGTGCGGGATGGTTCTTCCCCTTGCCATGGGGGAAATTAAGGGGGTGTTCTCTCGCTCGACCGCTCCTGCCTCCCCACACAAGCCTCGATGGTTCAATCAACTTCGCCGCTCTTCTCCCAAATTGCACAGCCAATGCGTGGCGAGTTGGAGATAAAGCTGCGCGATTATACCGAATATGACGACGGTTGCCCGGACCGCCTGCGGCAGGCAATTCGCCACAGTTTACTCGCGCCGGGCAAGCGGCTGCGTCCCATCCTGGTGTTAATGGCTTGCGAGGCGTGCGGTTCTGATTACAGTCGATCAATGCCGGCCGCTTGTGCGATCGAGATGGTTCACACCTACTCTTTGATCCACGACGACTTGCCGGCGATGGACGACGACGACCTGCGGCGCGGGCAACCAAGTTGCCACGCCAAGTTCGACGAGGCGACGGCGATCCTGGCCGGCGACGCCCTGTTGGCATTGTCCTTCGAGGTGCTTGCCCGCGACCTGGAACCGTCGACCGCCGCCAAATGTTGCGCGGAATTGGGTCGAGCGGCAGGTGCCACGGCTCTGGTAGGAGGCCAGGCGGACGATTTGGCCTCCGAGTTTAACTCGGGCGGCCTTGAGGAGCTGGAAAGCATTCATCAGCGAAAGACAGGAGCCTTGTTTCAGGCCTCGCTTCGACTGGGAGCTTTGGTGGCCCATGCCACCGGCGAACAGCTAGCAGCACTTGATTCGTATGGACATGAGATGGGTTTAGCGTTTCAAATAACTGACGACCTGCTAGATTTTCAGGGCGACGAACAAGCCATGGGTAAACGAACGCAAAAAGATTCACACCGCGGGAAGCTGACATTTCCCGGATTGCTGGGCGTGGAAGAGAGCGCCGCCCGCGCAAAAACACTAATCGACGACGCCTGCCATGCTCTGTCCGTTTTCGGCGGACGCGCACGTGGCTTGGAAGCCCTGGCTCGTTATGTGCTAGAAAGGAATCAGTAACGCCATGCATGAATTGCTGTCCACCATTCGAACCGCCGATCAGTTGCACTCACTGAAGGTCAGCGAGTTGGAACAATTGGCCGACGAAATTCGCGACGTGCTGTGCAATTTGATGAGCGAACGGAGCGCTCACTTTGCCTCGAACTTGGGGGTCGTCGAACTCTGTCTGGCGCTGCATAGCATTTATGATTTTCGGCGAGACCGGCTGATCTGGGACACGGGACATCAGGTCTATCCGCACAAGTTGGTCACGGGCCGTTACGACGAATTCTCCACGATCCGGACCAAGGGCGGCTTGATGGGCTATCCGAATCCGGAAGAGAGTCCCTACGACCTATTCATGACCGGGCACGCCGGCGCGAGTGTCAGTACCGTACTCGGCTTGCGCGTGGGCGACGAGTTAAACGGCGAAACCGATCGCCGCGCGGTCGCGGTAATCGGCGACGGGGCGTTTCCCTCGGGCATCGTTTACGAGGCGATGAACAATGCGGGCGGCATGCGGAAGAATTTGCTGGTCATTTTGAACGACAACAAGATGTCGATTTGCCCGCGCGTGGGCGGCGTGGCCAGCTATCTCGACCGGCTGCGCGCGAACCCCTATTACACCGGGTTCAAATCGGAAGTCGTCAAAGTGTTGAACAAGGTTCCGTTGCTGGGCGATCCGGCCGAACGGTTCTTGGCACAACTGAAAGAGGCGGTGAAAGCGGGCTTCTACAGCGGGATGCTGTTTGAAGACCTCGGCTTTCGTTATCTGGGACCGATCGACGGCCACAACGTCGCCATCTTGCGCAAGTACTTGAAGATGGTAAAGGATCTGGAAGGCCCGGTTCTGCTTCACGTCGTTACCGAAAAGGGGCATGGCTTTCACCCGGCGGCTTCCGATCCCGTTTTCTTCCATACGCCGCCCGTGTTCAATAACGAAAATGGCAAGGCGGTTCCGGTTAAGAACAGCAGTTCGCGGGCATATACCCACATCGCCCGCGATGCGATCGGCGACCAAATGCGAGCCAATCCGCGAGTCACCGTGATGACCGCTGCCATGTGCCAGGGCAACAAGTTGGAACCCGTCCGCGATGAGTTTCCCACTCAGTTTTTTGATACGGGGATTTGCGAATCGCATGCGGTGGCCTTCGCCGCCGGACAAGCCAAAGCCGGACTGCGGCCCATCGTGGCGATCTACAGTACGTTCCTACAGCGGTCTTTCGATCAGATTTTCCAGGAAGTCGCCCTACAGAATTTGCCCGTCACATTCATGCTCGACCGTGCCGGGCTGTGCGGGCCGGACGGACCGACCCACCACGGCGTTTTCGACCATGGGTACATGCGGTTGTTCCCCAACATGGTCGTAATGGCACCGGGCGACGCGGTCGACTTAGAGGCGATGCTCGAATTCGCGATCCGGCACGACGCGCCGTGCTCGATTCGTTATCCCAAAGCCACGGCCGAGCAATTAGAACGAGAAGCAAGTCCGGTTGAATTGGGAAGAGCCGAGGTCCTACGCTGGGGACGCGATGGCACGCTCGTCTGTTGTGGCACCCAGCTTGGCGCGGCGTTGGAGGCTGCGGAGAAACTTCGCACGGAAGGGCTGGACATCGGCATCGTGAACGCCCGCTTCATAAAACCGCTGGACGGCGAAACACTTGGCCAGGCGCTCCGCGAATCACCCTTCGTAATCACCGTCGAGGAAGGGGCCTTGGTCGGCGGATTCAGCAGCGCGTTGCTTGAGTTTGCCGTCGACGAAAATATCGATACAAGACACGTCCGCCGCTTGGGAATTCCCGATCAGTTTATCGAACACGGCGAACGTGGCGAACTGCTCGCCGATTTGGGACTGGATGCCGCGGGCATCGCCAGTGCGTGTCGCGAAATGGCTGGACGCCTGCCGTCGCTTGATGAGACGGACAGGCGGCAGGCTGTATGATCGACCCATCGGGATCTCCCGAAGCCCGCCCGGCGTGGGCCGATTCCAAACGTCCGCGCGTCATGCTTTTGGGATCCGGAGATCGCCGCCCAAAGATTATCCCCGAAGCCGAACGGCTGCGTCCGGTCATCCAGCAGCACGCCGATATCGTACTCACCGACCTGAATTACGCCAGCGACCTAAGCCAGGTCGACGCCGATCTGGCGATTGTGTTGGGGGGCGACGGCTCGATTCTCCGCGCGTCGCGCCTGATGCACACGCGGCAGCTTCCCATTCTGGGAGTGAACTTGGGTGAATTGGGATTCCTCGCGGATGTCCAGCCGGACGACTTGGGCGACGTCTTGCCCGACGTGTGTTGTGGCGACTGCCGCGTGGTCGAGCATTTGATGTTTCAATGCCGTGTTTATGATGGCGACAAGCTGCTAGCGGAGCAACTGGGCCTTAACGAAGTCGCGGTTTTGGGCGGCCCGCCCTACTCGATGCTGAACATTAATCTCTACGTTGACGCAGAATTGGCAACTACCTATAGTTGCGACGGCTTGATCGTCGCCACGCCTGTTGGCTCGACGGCCCACAACTTATCGGCGGGTGGCCCGATACTACGAAAAAACTTGAACGCCTTTGTAATTTCCGCAATCAGTCCGCACACGTTAACCGTCCGGCCCGTGGTCGATACCGCCGAACGAGTTTTTGAGATCGTGGTTGGCGAGCCCAACGAGTCGACCGCCGTCGTGGTGGATGGGCAGGAGATGCGCCGCTTGTTGCCGAATAATCGAGTCAGAATCGAACGCGCCCAGCCAAAATTTCAACTCGTGGAAGTGGCCGGTCGCAGTTACTATCGGACCCTACGTGAAAAACTTGGTTGGGGCGGGGTGCTAAAGAAAAAGTAATCCACCCACCTACTCACTGAAATGAACCTCCCCTAACCCCTCCTTGTAAAGGAAGGGAAACTGGTTCTCCCCCTTGCCATGGGGGAGTTCGTGGGGGTCGGCCACGTACATCACCAAAAAATTACTATCCCAGTTCAATCAGCAAGGATGCGAATGATGAGAACTGCACTGCTTACCTGTCTCATTCTCGGTCTCATGGCGACCTCGGGCAACCTAATCGCCGACGACAAGGAACCGTCCGGCGAACCGCAGCGCTATTTGCTGCGATACACGTTTCAGCCGGGACAAACGATTCGCTGGAAGGTATCTCACGTCGCTTCCACCGAGACGAAAATCCAAGGCGACGAGCAGCGGTCGCGGTCCAGCAGCGTGTCGACCAAAGTCTGGGAGATAACCAATGTCGCCGAAAACGGAAACATCACGTTCGTCCACTCCGTCGAAGATGTCGAGATGTGGCAAAAAGTGACCGACCAGGACGAGATCACCTACAATAGCAAAACCGACAAGGAACCGCCGCTGATCTATCAGCCCGTGGCGGAAACCGTCGGCGTGCCGATGTATGTGGTAACGGTCGACCCTCGCGGCGACATCATCAAACGCGAAAGCCATCACAAACAAACCGAGAACTCGCAGATCGGCCTTGAACAAATCACGATCTTGATGCCTGAAAAGTCCGTCAAAGTTGGATCGAACTGGCATTCACCCGGAGAACTTCGAATTCGAACCGACGAGGGCATGGTTAAGCGGGTCAAAATCCGCCGTCTCTACACGTTAAAGAAAGTCCACGCCGGCCTCGCGACGATCGCGGTCAAAACCGAAGTCTTGACGCCGATTCGCGATGAGAAAATAAAGCTTCACTTGCTGCAACGGCTCAACAAGGGAACGATCAAATTCGACCTCGACGCCGGCATGATCCTCAGCCGGCAAATGGACTGGGACGAGACCATTGTCGGTTTCAACGGTGCCGAGAGCATGATGCACTACCTCGCCAGAATCACTGAAGACCACCTTCCCAAAGCGAAGTCGACCGCTCGAAAAGCCAAGACCGCCGAACCGTCGAAGAATACTTCAGCGCGGCGAAAAACGCCTTCCACGGCGGGCAACGACTCGAAGCCAAAACCCAAGCTGCGACGATAGTCGTGGTTCGCGCCGCGAACCTAACGCCCTGATGGCCGAGCGATCAGCGACCATCGTTTGCCGGATGTCATGAGCAGGCTAAACTGAATTCATGTCATCCGCTAGGAATACGCCTCCGTCCCGCCTGTACGCCGCACGTCGCTGGGCACCGCTGCTGCTGCTTGCGGTCCTACTGTCGGGCGCGGTTGCCTCGATATTTCTATCGGAATCCCACCGCGTGCTAGGACTGGCACGCAACACCCTGCTGCTCGCCGCGGGTGCTTGCCTCATCAGTCTGCCGATCGGCTCGCTGCTGGCGGTACTCACGGTCCGCACCGACATGTTTGCCCGCCGCGCGATCGCGTTTTCCCTGGTCGCCATGCTGTTTGTTCCGCTTTACTTGCAGGCGGCCGCTTGGGATGCGGGCTTCGGGCTGCGCGGCTGGTTTCTGTTCAGCGAAGCGGGACTCACGCGCCCCTTTCTGGACGGCTGGCGGGCGGCGGTCTGGATTCACGGCGTGGCGGCGATTCCTTGGGTTGCCCTGATCGTTGGCATTGGGCTGCGCAACGTCGAGCCGGAATTGGAAGAAGAAGCCCTGCTGTACGCTTCCCCCGCACAAGTCTTTTACCGCGTCACGCTGGCTCGCGTGATGGGATCGGTCTGTGTGGGCGCGCTGTGGACGCTAATCGTGGCCGGTACGGAAATGACGGTTAGCGACCTGTATCGCGTCCGCACTTATGCCGAGGAAATCTATTTGAACGAAAGCGAAACCATCGGAGCTTCCGGCACGGGAACGATCGTCTCGGTTGTTGTTGTCGGGGCACTGGTGCTGTCCGCATTTGCGCTGGCGGTAAGCTGTGCGCCGACAATGCAAAGTGGCGCCATGCGGTCGCCGCATAGGTTTCGCTTGAAGAAGTCCCGGTGGCCCGCCAGCATGTTGTCCATCATCTGGCTGGTGTTCATCGTCGCGGTCCCGGTTGGCAACCTGCTCTTCAAGGCTGGCATGACGGTTTCACAAGTCGGAGAGGAAAAGGTTCGCTTCTGGTCTCCGTCGCAGTTGCTCGACGTGCTGCTACGGACACCCCAGCGATTCGGCGAAGAGTTTGCCTGGTCGGCAGTGATTGGAGTGGCCGGCGCTTCGCTCGCCGTGTTGGCCGCGCTGCCCTTGGCGTGGATCGCGCGACGAGGCGGGCTTGCTTCGATACCGACGGTGATCGTAACGGCCGTTAGTTTGGCGATTCCTGGCCCCTTGTTGGGTGTGGGCATTATTAAGTTCATGAGTTCGCCCCATTTGCCGCTACTGCATCCACTCTACGATCGCAGTATCGCGCCGCCAGTGCTGGCAACCACGATTCGGGCGCTGCCACTGGCCATTCTGATCCTGTGGTACGGACTGCGCAGCGTGGGCACCGATCAACTGGATAGTTCGGCCACGGAAGGCGCAAGCCGCGCCGCGCGGTTCTTTCATATCGTGCTGCGGCAGCGAATTTTGGTGATCGCGGGAGCCTGGATCGTGGCCTTTGCCATCGCCTTCGGAGAATTGTCGGCCAGCATTCTGGTCGTGCCGCCCGGCATTGACACCCTTCCCCGGCGAGTTTTCGGCCTGATTCACGCGGGTGTCGACGATCAAGTCGCCGGAATTTGTTTAGTCTCGATCGCGTTTTATATCGTGCTTGCTGGTGGCCTCCATTGGATCCTCGGGCGTTTTCGTAGGCAAGCAGAGCGTAATTTCGAGCCCCCATCGCCAACCGACTCGGCCTGACGGGCACCCGTGTTACTGCTATCCGCCGGCTGCCCGGTTGCAAATACCTGTCGGCAGGAAGCTCACTATTGGCGTATAATGAGGACTGAGGCAAATGGGGCGGAAACACTGAGAGCAAGTCGTGAACATCAAAAAATACTTCATCAGCACGCACATCTTCCACTTCCACGCGCTGGTTGCCGTGGCGATCGTCGCCTTCTTCGTTGGAGTACCCGAGACGTTGTTCGGTATGGACCACGTCTCGTTAAAGCGGAATGGTACGACGAAGCGGGTTTCGGGCAAAGTCGTCGTCGAAGTCCAGAACGGCGGACTGTTGTTTTGCGCGCGAGATGGCGTGCTGTGGGAGATCCAGCCCGAAGAGATCGCAGAGCGCGACCACGACGATGATCCCTTTGATCCGCTCAGCGCCGCGCAAGTCGCGGAGAACTTGCTGGCTTCGCTGCCCGCCGGCTTTCGTGTTCACCATACCGCCCATTATGTGATTTGCTACAACACTTCGCCTGCTTATGCACAATGGTGCGGAGCGCTCTACGAACGCCTGTTTCGCGGTTTCTATACGTACTGGTCGCATTTAGGCGTCGATCTCGTCAAGCCAGAGACTCCCTTAGTTGCGCTTGTTTTCGCCAGCAAAGACTCTTACACCGAATATAAACGGCGGGACCTGGGCGAGGACGCGGGCGCGATGATCGGCTATTACAACATGAAAACGAACCGCGTCAATATGTATGACCTGACGGGCATTGAAGGCTTGAAGCGACCGCGTGGGCGGATCAGTTCCGCGGATCGAATCAACCAGATCCTGCAGCAGCCGCGCGCCGCGCCGACCGTGGCCACGATTGTTCACGAGGCGACGCACCAACTTGCTTATAACAGCGGTCTGCAAGTGCGCTATGCCGATAATCCTCTTTGGGTAAGCGAGGGAATAGCCGTTTACTTCGAGGCTCCGGACTTGAAGAGTTCCAAGGGCTGGCGCGGAATCGGTTCGGTGAATCGCGAGCGCCTGCTGCGATTTCGAAAGTATTTGAGAAAGCGGCCTGCCGATTCGCTGATCACACTCTTGTCAGACCACAAACGACTTAAAGATCCCAGTCTCGAAAGACGGTTCGATGCTTACGCCGAGGCTTGGGCGCTGAACTACTACTTATTTAAGTCGCGAAAGGAAGACTACGTGCGCTACCTCAAGGCACTGGCCAAGAAGCAGCCGATCTTCGATGACGACCCAAAAACACGCATCGCCGAATTCAAGGCGGTCTTCGGATCCGATCTGGAAATGTTCGACGAAGACTTCGTGCGATACATCCGCCAGCGGCGTTAGCCTGGGCCAAGGCATTGCATGCTGCCGTCGAGCATCGTCACGATCACGCGGCCTTCGCTGTCGACCAACAAGCCGCCCGGAAGCGGAGTTTGCCGCAACTCTTGACGCCAAAATGGCTTGCCGTTCTTAGCGTCGAATCCGACGACATAGCGCTGCGGCTGAGCCCGGAATCTTTGTTGGTATTGAATGACCGCCACGACTGTTTCCGGGCACACCGCCAGCGAAACGGCTTCGAACTTGTTGGATTCGCCCAAATCGGTTTGCCAACCAAACTCGCCGGCGGCTTCGAGTGCTTGGGCGACCGTGTTACGGCGGCGATCTCTTTGTCCGGCCAGCGGGTTCGGTTTTTCTAAATGCGCCAGCACGTTGTCCGTGGAACAGTTGGTCAGCTTTCCATGCTTGAAGTTGACGAACACTATCGATTTTTCATTCCAAGCGGGCGGAACGCCGCCATAGGTGAACGTGTGCTGTTGGCCCTTGGCCCGGATGTTGAAGCTGCCTTTCGAAGCGACATTTTCAGGGGCCGAATACAGCACGCGGCCACCAAAGATCGGATGCTGATTCATCATCGCGCCGACGAATTGTCCGTGGTTCGCCTTGGGCGCTCCCTGAGCAAACGAACTGGCCAGGCATTCGCCGGTTTCCAAGTCAAAAGCCGCCGGCGAGACTTGGTTGCCGCCCGCCATTAGCAGATGGCCACCCACGATGGTCAAGTTGCCTTGAACGCTGACCCCCTTACGCAATTCATCGTTGACGTGTCCCGACGAATTGTTCTGCCACTTGATCTTCCCAGTCTTGGCATCCAGGGCGTACATATAGGTGCCGTCGTAGTCGATGATGCCCGCGCCAAAGTAAGCCGTCCCGTCGTGGACCAAAACGCCCGTGTTGACCGGCCACGTGGAGGTAAGCGATCCGTAAATCGGAACGTGTCGCTCGACGGGCGCGGCGCGGAAACGCCACAGTAGCCGTCCCGTCGCCGCCTCTAACGCGTAGACGAACCCGTCTCCGCCGCCAACGTAGACCCGTCCGTCGGCGATCGTCGGTGATGCCTTGATCGGGCTGGGCGTGTAAAACTCCCACTGTAATTTGCCGCTGTCGGCATCGATGGCCCTCACTTTGCCGTCATCGCCGCCGGCGAAGATGAACCCTCCGGCCGCCGTGGCAGCGGTTGGAGTGTTTGACGAATTGGGATTGTATTGCCACTTGAAAGATACCTCGCGAGCGGCCTGGGCACTGGTACCGGCCGAGCGCTGGATATTCGCGCGGAACGTGGGCCAATCGTTGCCGGACGTTGGAAAAGCCGCCACCTTGTCAACGTCGGCCACCGCGACTTCTAGATGCTCATCTTCTGTCGCCACGTGATCGAACTTGAAGTCGCCGGCGGAACATTTTCCGATCCGGCCAATCAGCGACAGATTACAGTCGCACTGCCAGGGTCCGACATAGAGCAGTCCGTTGGCCGGCAGTGCGCCGTCATTACATGCGGGGCGGGCCGAGCCGTCGACAAGCACTTTCTTCGTTTCACGGTCGAATCGCAACGTGCCTTCGCCACGCACAAAGAACGAATCCGAGCAAGCCGTCAGCCGTGTACAGGCTCGCTTGAGGAATTTTAGATCTTCTTTCACCGTGCCCGAAACCGGATCGATCGCGACATGGCTACCACGTTCGCCAACTCCCAGAATAACATTCCCATCGACATAGATGGCATTGGGGTTGTTGGTGAACTTCTTCTTGGTCCAAAGGAGATCACCGGAGTACGTCGAGATGGCAACAACGTTCTGGCGTGTTTGACCCTGCATGATCAGCGCTTTGGGCGTGTAGACGTTCATGCAAGCACTGCGAAAACCGGGCGTTGAAGTAAGTCCCTTTCCTTCTTCTTCCAACAGCGCCAACACTTCCTTGTTGTTGTTGCTCCACAAGATCTTTCCCGATTCAAGATCCAGACAACGCATGTGTGCTTCCGGACAGTAGACGAACAGACGGTCTTCGCCGACGGACATCCCACGCGAATCGATCGGCTCGTCTTCGGTGTGTTTCCAAAGAGTTTTTTTGAATTCCAAATCGTAAGCTACCAGCGTATTCCCAAATCCCCATGGCACGCGAGGTTTTTGGTAGTAGCCTTTGCTGAGATCGCCCCAACTCCACCCGCCGAACGTCCGATCTCCTTTCATGGTCTCGACGCCGTCGAGCTTGTTGCCCGCCAAAACGTAGAGGACTCCGTCTTTCATCACCATCCATTTCCACTCTCCACCAACGTCGTCGATACGAATGATTCCGCTTTCCGCGCCCGTTTCTGGATCCAGCAGCAGGCAGTGGTCGCCGTTAATCATGTAGTAAGCGTCGGCGGTCGCGATGAAGGCCGACCGATGGACCAAGTACCCCGGGGGCAACGGCCGCTGCCACAAAATTGTTCCGTTGTAGCCGTTGCGGGCGATGATCTTGTTCATCATGTCCCATTCACGACGGTGATGAGCGATATGGCCAATTGCCAAAAAGGTCCGTCCTCCGGCGGCGGTCGTGATCGATGGGATGGAAA
>JAJDEH010000033.1 GCA_029259935.1 Planctomycetota bacterium | reverse complement strand
GGGCCATCCCCACTCCGTTTTGAGCGCGGAATTCTCGGCGGATGGAACGATCCTGTGGACCGGGGACGTAGGGGGGAAGGTGATTGCCTGGGATGTGCAAACTCAGGAGTTGTTGAAATCGGTCGAAGGCCATGCATCGAGGGTCTACAGTATCGCCGTCCACCCGGATGGAACCAAACTGGCAACCGCCGGGTGGGACCGCCAAGTGAAGCTATGGAATGCGGAGACGCTGCAGCAACAGTTGATCATGCCCCGAGAGAATAAGAATGAACTTCCCAAGCCTGTCTTGGCATTGGACTATGCGCCGGATGGATCCACGGTCGCTACCGCGGCCGGCGACGGCACGGTCAGTTTGCGGGATGCAAAATCGGGCCGCGTTCAACATCAGTTGAAAGGCCACGAAGATGCCGTCACCGTGGTGCGATTTTCGCCCAACGGCAAGCTGCTGGCGACTGGCAGCTATGACTTTACCATCAGGCTGTGGAACCTGGAAACGGGTGAGCACCGATCGACGCTGAAGGGCGAGAACTTGATCCATGACGTGAGGTTCTCGCCCGACGGCAAGCAATTGGCTTCCGGCGGGTACGATCGCATGGTTCGGCTTTGGGATGTTGCTTCGGGCCGACAGACTTTGAAGCTTGCCGGACACAAAGCGGCGGTTCGCGGCGTCGCTTTTTCTCCCGATGGCAAACAGTTGGCGTCCACCGGGTCAGACAAGATCGTTCGGATTTGGGATCTCAAAACCGGCGAGCCCCTGCATCTGCTTGAAGGACACGCATCCAGTGTGTCGTCCGTCGAGTTCGCGCCGGATGGCCAACTGCTGGCCACGGCCGGTGAAGACAAAACCATCAAGCTCTGGGAACCGGCATCCGGGAAACTGGCGCGCACTTTGTCGGGACATCGGGAGTCGGTGACGCGGCTCGCTTTTTCTCCTCAAGGAAGCATGTTGGCCAGCGGTGGTGAAGACAATCAAATCCGATTGTGGAATCCGAAAACGGGAGAGAGTCAAGGCATCTTTCGGGCTCATGTGGATGCGGTCAGCGGACTAAAATTCGCGCCGGACGGATCGAACTTGATTTCAGGAGGACTCGACGGTCGTTACTACCTTTGGAAGAGGAAACTCACGCCCATCGCCCCCTTGGGGGCGTTCAAAACAAACCACGACGCACTGAAGTGCCGCGTCTGTCTGTTTACGCCCGACGGACAAAGGATCATCACGGCCGGCGACGAAAAAGCGATTCGCATTTGGGATGCGAAATCGCAACGGCCTTTGCAAACGCTGGTCGTCGATCGCGGCACGACATGTGCCGCACTGGCACCAGACGGCAACACCATGGCAACCGGCGCGCATGCCGATTCCGTACTGTTGTGGGACTTGGATTCCGGAAAACAGATCGCCCAAGCGGCAACCGGCGCCGGACGGACCACGGCCATCGACATCTCCAGCGACGGTGCTTGGATGGTCGCCGGACATGCGAATGGCATGGTCACGGTTTGTGATGCTCGATCCGGAGAGAAGCGATGGGCGTCGGATCGGCAAACGCTTCCGGTCACCAGCGTCGCCTTTTCGCCAGACGGAAGCATCTTGGCCACGTCGACCGGCGATTGGCAGCCATGGGGGGAAGCCGGAGAAGTCAAATTGTGGAACGCGAAAACCGGCCGGGAATTGGCCAACTTGGGACCCCAAACGCATTCGGTGCGCTGTGTGCGATTCAGCCCGGATGCAAGACTGTTGGCAGCGGGCGGCGATGATGCAAAACTGAAGATTTGGGATGTCGGCACAAAACAGTTGCTGACGACAATCTCAACGGCCAGGCGTTTTACAAACTTCTCGTTTCTTCCGGACGGAAGATCGATAGTAACAGGACACTTTGGCGGCCGGGTTTCGCGTTGGGACACTAAAACTGGCCGCTTGGAAGCCGAATACACAAGTGATGCCGAAAAGGCCGCGGTGTTTCATGTATCGTATTCGCCGGACGGATCTCGGATCACGGCATCCTGCTCGGACGGCATGGTCCGCATCTGGCCAACCAGAATCAACTGATTGCCTTTTGGCGTTCCTCCAACCCCGTGGACTCCGTGATGGCGCGCAATGAGAAGGATCGCGAAGACCTGCTGGGCGAAGCAACCGCTTTAACCGAGCGAGCCGAACTGCTGGTCCAAGGCATCGCCGATCCGGTCGTTGTTGGATTTCGGCGGAACGGCGCCGCCTCTATTTTTTTTGGAGCGGATCCCGTCTATCAGTTCAATACGGAGTACCAGTTGCGTCGCGGCTTTTTGGCAGGGCGTCTGCTAACAGCCCAACAGGGGCAACTGGCGTCGCTAACTCGGCAACGAAGCGCTGGCGAGGTTCAGTTGCTGCGCCACGACTTTACCCCACAAGAAACAGAGGAATTTCTTTGCGAGGCGACCGAACAACTGAAAGACCTTCACTCGCAATTGGCCACCGGGGCCTACGAAGTTATTGGACAGGTTCCCGCCGACGGCGACGTGATCCCTCGGACGATCGCGTTTTTGGCGAAGCTTGGTGCATCGATGTCGATCGCCGCGGCTCCCAACGTCAGTTAGTCGTTGACCGGCATCAGAGAGGCAGTTGAACCACTTCGGCCTGTCCAGTCTCGCAATGGACGGCAGTGCCGGCGGCGCTGTACTCGCGGCGTACAAAACCAAGACCGATCGCCGTTGCCAAACGAGGCGAAAAGGCGGACGAAGTGAGGCGACCCACTTGCTTGCCGTCGATTTCGAACTGAGTTCCAGGAGCGGGCGGTTCGTTCCCGTCGAAACGCAGGCCGACGAGGATTTTGTTCACGTGTCCTAGTGCATCGATGCGGGCGACCGTTTCTTGACCGAGGTAACACCCCTTCGTGAAACTGATCGTCCGCTGGTCGCGTCCAATCTCTTGAGGAAGATTGTCCGACGAAATGTCCCGACCGTACAACGGTGTCCCCTGTTCGATCCTACAAATCTCAAGCGCCGAATGGTCACAAGGCATCGCGCCCTCGGCGGTCAATCGATCCACCACGGCATCCAGGATCTCGCGTTGACAATCGATTAGAAACGTCATCGGGCCACAAGTATCGAAGCGCCGCAAGTTGATCTCCACTTCGCCCATGCGGCCCGTCACGTGACCGAGAATTTCGCGAATCTCCCCGGTACTCAACAGATTTGCAAGCAATGCGGGAGCTTGCTTTCCGCAAACCATCACCTCGCCACGGTCCGAGGAAATGTCTCGCATCTGGACGTCTTCCATGATGAGGTATCGATCCAGATGGGAAATGAGACTTTCGGCCTGTCCGGCGACGGTCTCGATGATGAGTGATTCTGGGTAGCGGAAGATGTGGACATGGCCCAGGATCTTGCCCTGTACGTTGGTGATGAAGGCCTCACACCCGCTTCCCTCTTCCAACCGATGAACGTCATTCGTGCAGAAGTTTTGCAGGAACTTCGCCCGGTCCGACCCGCTCAGCTCGATCTGAGTGGCGGTTTCAAGTCGCGCGAAACCCACGCCTTCGCGCAGCGTTTCACACTGCGCCTCGATATTCGGATTCGCTTCCCCCGACATCGATTCACTCATCGGAAGGCACAAGGATTGCGTTTTGCGCACTGTTGAGAAGAATACACGAGTTGTTTTGCTCGCACAGTCTTTGGATTTCATCCGCTCGCGCGACGGGGGCGAATCCTAACTCCTCGACCGACTCGGAAGAAAGCCGGCTGAGCAAATAGACGCGCTGTTCGCCAAAATCCTCCGCGAAGAAATCGGCTGGCGGCAAGTACTCGCCTTCCGCAAATTCTTCTGACGCTGATTCTGAATCCCGGGACGAATTACCAACCGCCGGCGCTAACTCGGCAAGTTCGCTGCAAATCGCGATCGCACCGTCACTGGCAACGGCGTGACGAGCGACCCGCACGGCGCGCGACACGTTCTCCCATGTCTGTTGTTCTGGTCCGCCGTCGACAGTCGCCACCACGACTCCAGCACGCTCGCTCAATTGACATGCCCAGGCGGCTTGGCTGAGCGACCGGGCCTCACTGGCGACCTTCTCGGCGGCACCGGCAAGTACATGCAGAACAGTCTCTCCCGGACCAGGTATGACTTGGATGGAGAATTGAATCCCAAGCAGCCAGGCCGCTTCATCGGCGGCCTCGCGCAACAGTTTGGTACGCCGATGGCCGCCCTTGCCTCCGCACACGGTGAAGCGCTGGCGAGTCGCCTCATCGGAAAACGTCGAGACAAAGCGGCAATGAATCCCCAAGTCGTCCGCACGGTCATCCGAACGAAACACGCCGATAGGCAACACGACATCGGCGTCGCAAATGGCTCGGTTGAGGTAAATCGGTTGCCCGTCCTTCGTCGCCGCCAGATAGGCAGACGCGTTGGATTCGCCGTGATCGTGTTGCCTGATATCTAACGCGCGCCTTGTTTCTTCGGGCAGCAAGGCGTCGAGTTCGTGGGCTGCGTCGAAGTGGACCGACGAGCCCACCACGACCGAAATCAACTGAGGGTCGGCTCCCAACTCGACCAGAGCATGAATGACCCCCGCCAACAGTTCGGGCCCCCGAGGCACACCCGGTTCAAGGGTCACGGCGATTCTGTCGCCTGCAACGGTTGCTTGCGAAAGAGGGGGAAATTCCAATGGCGAGGAAAGTGCCGCCGCGACCGCCGCGGCCGGATCGTCCAGCGGCTCAATTCGACGTCCAGGAAACTCGGCAACGAGCTGCTCGGCCCTGAGGTTCAGGTCGATCGACTCGTGTAAGCCATATCGAATGGTCTTGGGCATTGAATATCCCTGTATTCTCTGTGGAAAGGATAGAAGGGCACCAGGCATCATATCGATAGGGCGCGGCCGCGGTCAACGATGGCCCTCGGATCAGTTCGCAATAACGAATGCAGCCTTCGCCGGCCTAGTCCTAGGTCCGAATTTGACGCCCCATCGTTGGTCCCACCGTCGGAAGATTTTTGCAATCAATAGAACCCGAATAACTGGACGTTGAAAACAGGAAACATGCAGGCTTTAGGCCATCGAGTGAAGAGATTCGTGTTGCATCGACGATACGACCTGCAGATGCCAGCGTGTGGGCTGGTGTTCCATAGGCCAGATACCAATGTCGATCCGGCGGCGAAGTAGGATCGCCGATCAACAACGGGCTGCCTATTTGAGGTGTGTTTTAGACTTAGGTCACGTTTTCGGTTTTCGGTTCAATAAGGAGCCCTCCTGATGAAGACACGAGTTCTTGTTCCCGCGTTGGCCATCGCGTTGCTGTATTTGTTCAGCGCTTCCAACGCCCAGGCGTTTGGTTTTCTGTTCAAGTCGCACCACGGCGGCTGTTGCGCCCCCGCGTGCGATACCTGTTGCGAGCCCGTCTGTGGTTGTGAGCCCGCTTGTGGTTGCGAACCCGCTTGCTGCGACCCGTGCTGCGATCCTTGCTGCTGCAAGCCGCGCGGCTTGTTCGTCGGCCTGTTCAAGCGCTGCTGCAAGCCACGCTGCTGTGATCCTTGCTGCTGCGAACCGGTTTGCGGTTGCGAGCCCGCTTGTGGTTGTGAGCCCGTATGCGGCTGCGAGCCCTGCTGTGATCCTTGCTGCTGCAAGCCGCGCTGTGGCCTGTTCGGCGGTCTGTTCAAGCGCTGCTGCAAGCCCCGTTGCTGCGACCATCACTGTGGTTGCGGTTGTGAGCCCACCTGCGGATGCGGCCACTAGTAACGATACGTTGAATTGCTGGAATCTCCTGTGCAGGGAGAACGCCCCCGACAATTGTCGGGGGTTTTTTTATGGCCGCGGCCGACCGATTAGTCGCGGGACCGACCTGCCACTCGGCCCACCGGTGCTGGGACGGGCTTGTCGGGGCCACACCGGTTGGCTCCATCCCCCGCCTGGGCTTGAACTATACTGGCAGTAAGAACAGGCTGCCGGCACGACCCATCCGCCCGGCCCTTTTCCAAGACATCCATATTCCACTACTGTGTCGCGTTCATCGCGCTATTCCAACAAGCCACCGCTTCCATGACCGAAACGCTGGGAATGCTCGAAACGACAGGATTGACTCCTGCCATCGCCGCGCTGGACGTGATGGATAAAGCGGCGTCGATTCGGGTATTACAAGTCGAGATTAACGACTTCCTCGGCGTCTGCGTCAAACTGGTCGGCTCGACCGCCGCGATCGACGCCGCAATCGAAGCCGGACGAGCCGTTGCCGAGCAAATGGGTGGCGGCCCCGTCACCAAGATCATCAATCGGCCGGACTCGGGAGCTTGGTCCGCCATCGAAAGTGATCGCGAATACAATCCACTCATTCAACAAGAAGTCGTGTATGTGCCAGAGGCTCGGTCCGGCAAGGCACACGATTCAAACAAGGAGACATCCGTGAGCGAAGCCCCCACCTATGCGCTAGGTCTCATCGAAACGCAAGGCTTCACTGCCGTGTTCGAGGCGATCGATACGGCTTGTAAGGCGGCCAATGTGGAAGTCGTTGGCAAGGAAAAACTTGGCGGCGGATACGTGACCGTGATCATCAAGGGCGACGTGGCCGCCGTCAAAGCCGCGGTGACCGCGGGCAAGGAAAATGTGGCCGCTCTCGGAACCCTCGTCGCGGCCCATGTCATCGCTCGCCCCAGCGCTGCGGTTATCAGCCTGCTGCCCTAATCATCCCTCAAGGCAATCACCGCCTCATGGTCATTGCGACAGGTTTCCCGCGGTCGTTTCGGCGCGTAACTGCTCAATCATGTCGATTGTCGCCGCTTCAACCGCCCCTTGCCAATGGCTGCCGAACTTCTCTTTGTACTCGGGGCGTTGGTGCGCGAAGATAATCGCGCGCGAGCTATTCACGATCGCACCCAAACCCTGGCGGTCGAATGCGCCGGCAACATCGCCAGCCGATCCGCCCTGAGCCCCGAATCCGGGAACCAAAAACCAGCAGTGAGGCATGATCTGGCGGAGTCGAGAAAGTTGTTCGGGGTAGGTCGCTCCCACGACGGCACCAATACTGCCGTAGCCGCATTGGCCGAGATGCGGCAAGTTGAGAGCCTCGACGTGCTCGGCGACTCGTTCGTACATCGGTTGGCCGCCGGACTCCACGTCTTGAAACAGGCCACCGCCCGGATTGGAAGTTTTTACGAGTACGAAGATGCCGGCGTCGTGCTGCTCGGCCGCGCTCACAAACGGAGTCAAACTGTCGTCACCCAAGTAGGGGCTGACTGTCAACGCATCCGCTCCCCACGCGCTGGCGGGAGGAACCCCAAGATAGGCCCGCGCATAAGCTGCCGCCGTCGAGCCAATGTCATTGCGTTTGGCATCCAAAACGACCAGCAAACCGCGTTGCCGGGCAAATGCAATGACATCGGCCAGGGCCTGCATTCCAGGGGGCCCGTATTGTTCAAAAAAAGCGGCCTGTGGCTTCACGGCGGCAACCAGCGGAGCAACGACATCAATGATCTGCTCGCAGAATCGGCGGAAAGCTTCCGCGACGTCATTCGGTTGATTGACACTTGAAGGATCCAGGAGACCGTTTGGAAGGTTCTCCACGCGCGGATCGAGCCCGACCAGCGCCGGATTGCCTCTCTGACGCACAGCCTCCGCCAAACGGTCGCTGAATGGATGCACGGTTGTAGCCTGCCAGATTCGTGAATTTGGGCGAACCCACGAATCTTAGGCGAGCAACCGAGTTTATGAAACCCAACGCGCAAGCACTGGGAGATCCCCAGCGTTACGCCGATCTCGTCAACCGCTACTCATTTTCACCCACGAGCGTTATTTCGATATCGGTTGGCACCGACTTGAATTTTGATTTATCCGTCAACTGGACTCGAACGACAGCTTTACCAGCGCGTGCATCAGCGGGGACCCGAACCGGGCCGTGGTATAACATGCCTCAGCACCGCTCCTTTAACCAGGAAACGGTCTGTTTCGTCTTCCCTTCCGCGTCTTCGTAGATCAGCGTTGCCTGCAACTGTTCGTCTTCTTCCAGTACGTATCTCTGGAATGCACAGAAAGTGCTATGCCCTTGTCCCGGCAAACCAAGGAACAGCTTGAGGGACGAGGAGCCGCCGATTTCTAGTTCGTCGCTGTACCAACGTTGAAATCCAAACGGTCCGCTGCCGTCGATCCACAGAATCGGAGCTTCGTCAGCCGACTTGGCAAACTGGTTGTAATTTTCAGTTCCAGTGGTGGGATAACCTCCACCGAATTTGTACTCTCCGTTGAGCAATACACTGACCATTTCCGAACCGCTCTCACCGCCGCGCGTGCGCAGGGTAAACTCGGTATGCGTTTGGCCGGTTGTTGGATCGGCAAAGTCCGGAAGTTTGAAGGTCGCGGAACCGCCGGTGGATTCGGTCGTGAACCGTTCTCCTTTATCCGTCAGCTTGCCATTGGCGTTCAGGTCGGCGTACAAGACGTCGTAGTTACCGAGGTCCTTCTTCGAAGAGTCAAGCACCATCCAGACCTTCGTTTCGGCTTTGGGCCCGAATGCGACTAGGCAGTATTTGGGCGTATCCGATTGGTAGTCCGGTTCGTCAAGGATCTTTCGATTGACCTTGCTCCAGTCCACCGCCGACGCGGTCTGGCAGAACAACAACAACGCAACGATCAGCATTCCACGCATTGCTCAACTCCTTTTGGAAACCCCTGACAAGAACCAGACATATTGTCTCTAATTGTGTCTATCCTGCAAACGGATTTTGCGGAAGACGTTCGGCAAGCGGGAAACCTGCAGACCCGAAGCGCATAAGAAAAGACGCATCCGGTGGAAATAGGTAAAGAGTGACCCCAACGGGACTCGAACCCGTGTTGCCGGCGTGAAAGGCCGGAGTCCTAGACCGCTAGACGATGGGGCCGAAGTTACCGTATTTTCCGCTTTGGAATGCGTCTCAAGTGTTCAGGTATATAATAGGGGGCCGGGTGTCGAGTCAAGTGGGGAAGATTGAGGGAAGGCCAACCGATCCTCCCATCCCAGAAGATGGCAGTTGACGAATGTGCCCGGCTGGCACGCATTCAGGAGGAATTCCCTAGCAAAAACGCGGCCAGGGCGCTCGTCATCGTCAAGAGGAGCTAGTCTTGCGTCGATCGCCAAGACTTGCCCGAAATAGCGCGCTGCCACGTAGCTAGTTTTCATCGGCCGGATCGGGACTCTCGACGTCTTCCCTGGATTCGTTCCGCTTGATAGCGTCATACACCTCTCGACGGTGTACGGGCACTTCCTTGGGTGCCTCGACTCCTAGGCGCACTTTGTCGCCCCGTATCTCAACCACGACGATGGTGATGTCGTCGTTGATGACGATACTTTCATTCTTCTTTCTTGATAGAACTAGCATCTTTCCAAATCCTTTCCTTTGGGCTTGCGCTCCGCGTTTTCCTTGTCCAAAGGTTGATGGAGGCCGGTTGCTAGTGCATTTATTCGCTGCGGTGGCGGTTGCATGACACTGGCGTTTTATTAAGCCTACTAATATCGAGTTGGGCCGCCTTTCATTCCACTCTACGTGCTTGCTTAGCAGAGTCAAGGAAACGAAATAGAAATCACCCCGATTTCCAGGCCAATCTGGGGGACGCCATGGTACATCTGGAAACGCCACCCGCGACCACCCAGTCCCAAAAGGCAACCGTTTACCCTGGCGTGACGAACAAAACCCTAAACTGTTTTACAGTAAAAGATTACATCTTTGGAAAAGGCTGGAATTCCATCCGGAAGTGGTTCGATTCAATCGGATAAACTCGAACTATGGAAGGCCCTTACTTGCATTGCCCCCCTCTTGTGGTGAAAGTAAACTTCTTTTGTTAATCAGGACATTCTAGGAAGTTTGAGAGGACTTCTTTGCCCGCACTCTAGCGAGGTGGCATGCGAACGGCACCATCAAGACGGATAACCGAGCCATTCAACATCAAATTCTCGAATATGTGGACAGCTAGAGCGGCGTACTCCTCCGGTGCACCGAATCGAGGTGGAAACAATGCCTGCGATTGCAGCGCGGCGACAACTTTCTCAGGAGCTCCCTCCATCATGGGAGTGGAAAAGACGCCTGGAGCGATTGAAACGACTCGAATCCCTTGAGTACTTAGCTCGCGAGCGATTGGCAAAGTCATTCCAGCGACCCCCCCTTTGGATGCGGAATATCCGGCCTGGCCAATCTGACCCTCGAATGCGGCCACCGATGAAGTCGTAATGATGACGCCTCGTTCTTGCTCGTCGGTCGGCTCGTTGGCGGCCATCGCGTGGGCGGCTAACCGAACCACGTTGAAGGTCCCCACTAGATTCACTTGGACCACTTTGGCGAACAACTCTAGCTCTTGTGGGCCATTCCGCCCTAGCACCTTCGCCGCTCCGAGAATCCCGGCACAGTGAACTACTCCATGCAAGCCGCCGAACTGGTCCTGAGCGTGTTTCACGGCCGCATTGACGCTGTTCGACGAAGTGACATCCGTGGCGATGAACGCGGCCTGAGAGCCAAGCTCCTCGGCCAGTTTCTGACCTGCCTGCTCATCTATATCCGCGATCACGATCTTTCCGCCCAAGGCAGCCAGCTTTCTGGTGCTGGCTTGTCCCAAACCCGAGGCAGCCCCCGTCACAAGGAACGCCTTGTTTTTGATTTCCATGATTCTGGTCCTGTTGGCTGAAGGAGTTCGCGGACGTGCCCCAACGATTGTACCCCCGCTATGTTTGCGGAGACCAGCGGTTTAGAATGACGCGTTTTCAAATTCCCAAGCTACGGCAGCTCTTCTTTACCGGAGCTTCTCTCTTGCTAGAAGCGATCGCGAAGGCCGACACGCTGATCGAGGCCTTGGGCTGGATCCGCGAGTTTCGAGATAAGGTCACCGTCATCAAGCTGGGCGGCAGCGTGATGGAGGATGAAGATGCGCTTCGCCATATGCTGCTGGACATTGTCTTCATGGAGTCTGTCGGCATGCGGCCCGTGGTAGTCCACGGTGGCGGCAAGCGAATTAGTCAAGCGATGGATCAGGCGGGGATTGAGCCTCACTTCGTTCAAGGCCGCCGAGTTACCGATGACGCCACGTTGGAAATCGTGGAGAGAGTCCTCGCTCATGAAGTGAACGAGGAGATCGCCAGCAAGTTGGAAGGAGTGGGCGGTCGGGCAATGACGCTCAATTTTCGCTCAACCAATGTGCTGTTTGGCGAACCGCTTTCTCTGATCGATGGAGATGGCAATCCGGTCGATCTGGGTCATGTCGGCCGAGTGACAAGTGTTGATCGCGGCGTGATTGAAAAGCTTTGCTATACAGGCCAGGTTCCGATTATTCCATCGATGTGCCTGACCGAGGACGGCCGCAAACTGAATGTCAACGCGGATACGGCGGCGACCGCGGTTGCCCAGGCATTGGGAGCGGAAAAGCTGGTGTTTCTCAGTGACGTCGCGGGAGTGTTGCGAGATTCGAACGATGCTGGCTCGCTGATCCATTCACTAACCGAATCCGCCGCTCGACAGATGATCGACCAGGGACACATTGGGACGGGAATGATTCCCAAAGTGGAAGCTTGTTTGGAAACACTAAATCGAGGCGTGCGCAAAGTACATATCGTTGATGGGCGCGTTCGTCATTCGTTGTTGCTTGAGGTTTATACGACGGAGGGCGTGGGCACGCAGATCGTAAAGGACGATCGTTAGAAAACGATGGCAGCGAGGAGACCGCGGCGCGAACCTGAAGCGGGATCCAGCGGTCGCCTTACTGACAACTCGCGGACGCCGAGGGCCGCGATCTTCGAATTAAGTAAAAAAGGAGCCATTCCGTGACAACAGCAACTGGAACATTGAGTTCCTCGGACACAGTCGAACTGTTCAAAAAGTACTTGATTCCGAATTACACACGTTATCCAGTGAGCCTTGTCCGAGGGGAGGGTTCCTACGTTTGGGATAGCGAAGGAAAACGCTATCTGGATCTGTTTCCGGGGTGGGGCTGCAATCTCTTGGGCCACTGTCCGCCACCGATCGTTGAAGCAATCCAAGAACAAGTGGCGACCTTGATTCACGTTCCCAACACGTGGCATGTCGAGTCGCAAGGTCAATGGGCGAAGTTGCTATCGGAAAAAAGCTTTGGTGGAAAAGCGTTCTTTTGTAGTTCCGGCGCGGAGGCCAACGAAGCGGCCATCAAACTCGCCAGACTGCACACACCCCAAGATCGCTACAAGATCATCACATTCGAAGGCGGGTTTCACGGTCGCACGCTGGGAGCGACCACCGCGACGGCGCAGCCCAAATATCATGAAGGGCTGGGACCGCTAATGGCGGGCTTCTCGTACGCCCCGTTCGGCGATCTGGAGGCCGTCCAGCAACTGATCGACGATGAAACGTGTGCCATCATGGTCGAGCCGATCCAGGGCGAAGGTGGAATCCGGATTCCGCCCGAAGGTTTTCTCGCCGGCTTGCGACAATTGGCCGACGAAAATAACCTGCTCCTCATCTTTGACGAGGTACAAACCGGCTGCGGGCGAACGGGCCACTGGTTCGCTTACCAGCACTTTGGTGTCACGCCCGACGTGATGACGTTAGCGAAGGCGGTCTGTGGTGGGATCGCGGGCGCGGCGCTGCTCACCACCGCCGAAATTGCTCCCAGTTTGCGACCCGGAATGCATGCCGCCACGTTTGGAGGAAATCCCATCGCCGCGCGGGCCGGCATGGCGGCGATCGAAATGATCGAAAACGAAAACCTCCTTGAGCATGCCGTTGCCGTCAGCGACGTTTTTCGACAACGACTGGCAGCGATTCAACAAGAGTGCGAACTGGTGCAAGATGTCCGCATTCTGGGAATGATGATCGGCATCGAATTGAGTGTCGATGGCAGCGACGTCGTGAAGTCGTGCATGGAGCAAAACCTGCTGGTCAACTGCACACAAGGAACGGTGATCCGCTTGCTGCCCGCGTTGAATCTGACCGCGGAACAGGCCGAGGAAGGGTGCGATATTCTTGCCAGCGCTCTCAAGGAACTGAACGCTTGAATGATGTTGCCAGGAATTCCCAATTCTAAACATCGAAATACGAAACAAATTCAAATCTGAATATCACATGTTCAAAGTGTTAAATCTCGCGGATTCGCTGAGTTGAACATTTGAATGGACCGCTGCTACTTGGCACGTCGCCAAGCTATTGAAGGAACCTCCCATGCGACACGTACTTTCCTTGTTCGATTTGAACACTGAAGATATCCATGCCGTGTTGGCTGTTTCAGCCCAATTGAAAGCAAAGCTCAAACGAGGTGTTCGCGAGCCCGTACTCACTGGGCAAGTTGCTGGTTTGCTGTTTGAAAAACCATCGATGCGGACCCGAGTCAGCTTCCAGGCGGGCATGACGCAGCTCGGCGGAGGCAGCCTGTTTCTTGGCGAAGACGTGGGGTGGGGTTCGCGCGAGTCGGCGGAAGATTTTTCTCGCGTGTTGAGCGAATACGTCGACGTCATCGTGTGTCGCGCCAAGCAGCACGCCACGGTGGAGGAAATCGCCAAGTACAGCACGTGCCCGGTGATCAACGGACTGACCGAAAGCTATCATCCGTGCCAGGCGCTCGCCGATTTGTTCACCTTGATCGAACTACGTGGCGATCCCATGGGGTTGAAGCTGGCCTACGTTGGCGATGCCAACAATGTGGCGCGCAGTTTGGCCATTATTTGCGGCCGGCTGGATGTCCACATGTCGATTGCTTCTCCGGCGGGATATCATTTCGACCCGAAGTTTCTCGATAAGTTGAAGCATGAAATCCCCGATGTCCGCCTGACCGAAACCGAAGATCCCGTCGAGGCGGTCGAAGGAGCGTGTGCTGTTTATACGGACGTTTGGGCCAGCATGGGGCAAGAGGCGGAACGCGAAGAACGGGCTCGCAAATTCGCCGACCTGCAGGTGAATGCCAAGCTCATGTCCCACGCGCCCAGCGACGCCTACTTCTTGCATTGCCTTCCCGCGCATCGCGGCGAAGAAGTCACCGCCGAAGTGATCGATGGCCCGAACAGCGTCGTGATTCAACAAGCGGCCAATCGGATGCACGTGCAAAAGGGCCTGCTGGCCTGGTTGCTAGACGCAAAACTTGAACCGTAAGGAAACCGCTGATCATGGCCAAGCCGCCTTCACGTAAGATCGACGAACTGCGCCCCATCAAGATCAAACGCCGCTTCACGCGCACCGCGCCGGGCAGTGTTTTACTTCAAGCGGGCGGAACCACCGTGCTATGCACGGCCAGCGTCGAGCCCAAGGTGCCGCCCTGGATGGTCGGCGAAGGCAAAGGGTGGATCACGGCGGAGTACAACATGTTGCCCGGCAGCACCAATCCGCGAAAGCGTCGCGACCGGGCCGGCAAAGTGGATGGAAGGACAACCGAGATCCAGCGACTGATCGGCCGCAGCCTGCGAGCTGTCGCCGATCTGGATGCTTTGGGCGAACAGATGATCACCGTCGACTGCGATGTCCTGGAAGCCGACGGCGGCACCCGAACCGCCAGCATCACGGGAGCGTTCATCGCACTGGTCGATGCCATAACGAGCATCAAGCAACAACTGCCAGATCCCAAAACGTATCCCCTGCGCGACAGTGTGGCCGCGATCAGCGCGGGCATTGTCGAGGGACGGGCGACGCTCGACTTATGTTACGAACAAGACTTCGCCGCCGCCGTCGATATGAACGTGGTGATGACGGGTGGGGGACAGTTTGTCGAAATTCAAGGGACGGGAGAAGAAGCGACGTTCAGCGATCGTGAGTTGGCGTCACTGCTCAAGTTGGCGCGCAAGGGCATCGCGGAACTGACGGACATTCAAAAAAAGACGCTTGGCAAGCAGTGGCCGAAGTTCTAAACGCATCGACAGGTGAACCATGACCAAAGCAATTCAGATCCATGAAACCGGCGGGCCAGAGGTGCTGCGTTGGGAAGATGTCGAGGTTGGCGGTCCGCAAGAAGGCCAAGTGCGTCTCCGACAAACCGCGGTGGGACTGAATTTTATTGACATCTACCATCGCACGGGGCTCTATCCGGTCGATTCGCTGCCAACCGTACTGGGAGTTGAAGGCGCGGGAATCGTCGAACAAGCCGGACCCGGCGTTGCGGAACTTCAAGTCGGCGACCGGGTGGCCTACGCCGGAGGGCCCATCGGAAGCTACGCCGAAGAGCGGTTGATGCCAATCGGTCGTCTGGTCAAACTGCCCGCGGGAATCACCGACCAAACCGCCGCCGCGTTAATGCTCAAGGGCCTCACGACGCAATACCTTGTGCGACTGTGTTATGAAGTCAAAGCGGGAGATACGATCCTCATTCACGCCGCCGCGGGAGGTGTGGGATTGCTCGTTTGCCAGTGGGCCAAACATCTCGGCGCGACAGTCATTGGGACGGTTAGCACTCAGGAGAAGGCGGAACTTGCCGCCGCTCACGGATGCGACCATCCGATTCTGTATCGTCAGGAGGACTTCGTTCAGCGAGTTCGCGAGCTAACTAGCGGCGAAGGCGTGCCGGTGGTTTATGACTCGGTCGGAGTCGACACTTTCATGAAATCGTTGGATTGCCTGCGACCCCGCGGCCTGATGGTTACCTTCGGTCAATCGTCGGGTTCGGTACCTCCACTAGCTGTTCACGAACTGACGGCGCGCGGTTCTCTGTTTCTAACCCGCCCAACTCTGGCGACCTACACCGCCACGCGCGAGGACTTGCTGGCCAACGCGGCAGAGCTGTTCGATGTCGTTACGAAAAGTGTGATAAAGATCGAAGTCAATCAAACATACGCGCTGGCCGAAACCGAACAAGCTCATCGCGATCTTGAGGGCCGTAAGACGACAGGGGCTACCGTGCTGCTTCCGTGATCGTCGCTCTTTGTTCTCCCCCTTGCCAAGTGGGAGTTAGAGGGGGTCGAAAGTGCGCGGTTGGAATATCGAATATCGAACACGGAATGATGAAGGTTGAAGAAAGAACCTCTCTCTAGCCACTCCTTGTAAAAGGAGCGGGAGTGTTGTTCTTCACCTGTATGCGTGCTGCTGTGCTGTTTGGTCCGCCGCGAAAATCGTAAATCAAAAACGTGGTCGTTCGCGCAGTGGGCTGCCGACGTCGCAGAAACTCAACCGACGATTGGTAGGCGTCGTTCGCATGCAAACTGTACGAGCCGAATAGCAACGTCGTGCTGACCGCCACGGTCTTGCCTTGTAGGTGGAGTGGAACATCTTCGGCCTGCTGAATCGGCAACTGGTGCAAATCGATTCGATACA
Organism: Planctomycetota bacterium; assembly: GCA_029259935.1. The sequence goes on along the minus strand of JAJDEH010000033.1, from coordinate 11,304 downwards.
GTGGCGAGCGATCGATGCGAGGGTCTTTGCCAAAATACCAAACGCCCAGTTCCGGCACGCCTTGTTCTTCTTGCCACTGGGCCAGCTCTTTGAGGCCTTGTCCCCAGTCGTAATTGGAATCGCTCAGTCGATAATATCCCTGATCCGTGCCGCCCCACATCTCGTTGATGTAACACAAGCTGTTAGGCCACACGGTGTAGGCGGACTGGGCCGTCCACAGAACCGAACCTAAGGCCGAAGCGACGAGGATTCGTTTTTGCCAAAGCTGGGGACTGTCTCGCACGGCCTGCACCAAAGCAGCCGCTAGGCCCACCAGCAACAAAGCGACCAGCGGCAGAACAAGCCGAATGCCGATTTGCACTTTGCAGTTGAGGCTGAACAACAACAATGCAAACGCAGCCCACAGAATCCAATTCGACAGGGCTCGCCGGCGCAGCACCAATAACACCACCGGCAACAACAAGACCGGGATCGCCATTTTCATCGACAGGGCGACCGGGAAGTAGTACCAAATCGAGCGGCGGTGGCTTTCCCCCAGGACGAACACATCGTGCCCGCGAATGCCGTGTTTTACTTGGCGAAAGATCGCTTCGCCTGCATTGCTGAAAATGCACAGATGCTCCGAAGTCCAGACCATCGAGTCGTGCAATTGTCCCGCGGGCAAGCTATGCGCCCATTCGACAAAGGACGGCTCGGGCTGCCAATCGGTGCCACAATACACATACACCAATACGAACCCCAAAATACCGATTTGCAAACCGTCGCGCCGCAGCGGCGCTAACGAAACCCACAGCCGTCGCCATGCGACAGAGACTTTCCCCATCATTCCAGAATCGACGGACGGCAGACGCAACTCGCCAGAGCGAACAAGACGTTCGATCTCGATTGCCAACATGCAAATCGGACCAAACACCATTCCCGAAACCTTGGTCAGTATCGCCAGGCCAAACCACAAAGCGGGGATCGCGATACGCAACCACCAGCCTTTTTCTCTTCCCATGCGGAAGTGGTACACGAAGGCTACGAGACAGGCCGTGATCGCTACATCGGTGGTCGCCAGTGAGGCGTGCGCCAGCAAGCTCGGTTCACATGCGAGCCAAGCCACGGCAAACCTTCCAGCCCAAGGCCCGGCCAGCTTCTTGGCGATCAGAAAACCATAGACCAGCAAGATCCACCAGAACGCGAGATTGCCAGCTCGAGCCACGGGTAGATAGGTGTGCAACTCTTCCGAAGTAAAGTTGTTGCCGCGAGCGATCTCCCAAATGCGGACCGGCAACGTCTCGACGTCCACCGGCAGCGGCATCGTGCCCTTGCGTAACAAACTTCCGGAACTGCCGGTGCGCCAATGCTCCAGTCCACTTTCCAGATAAAAAGGCTCGTCGAAAGTCGCCCCGATTTGCGAGGCTGTCGTGACGCAACCAATCGACGACAGGACGCCGCAGACGACGATCCACGCAACGTCCAGCAGCCACCATGGCTTAGCGCGCTCGGTAGCAACTTCCGTTGACGGAGTATTCATGAGATCGCAACTATCGAAGCTCGCACCTGGAATCCAGTTCGCCGGTGATATAGGGACTGGTGAATTGCCGGTCAACCGTGGTTTGGTCGGAGTTGGTAGCATTGCTTTCACAGCACGGCTTCGGGGACGAGGGCCCGCCGCCAGCAAACGCGTTAACGGAGGTTGGGCAGACCTGCCTTCAAAGCGGGGCACTACGTCGCGTGTAACATACGCGGGTTGCCCCAACGAGGTGTTTTTTCTCTGCATGATTCTGCCCCAAGGAAAGACTCGTCAAGGAGTTAACGCGACGCCCCGGCCATCACGGCGAGGCCAATCGCCTGCCAAAACGTTTGCAAAACTGCCAGCATTCAGTCCGGTTAAGCGCGCAAGCCCTGCGCAAAACTCGCCAAGCAAGTTTGAAACCGAGTGCCCCGATCCGCGCCCCTGGCCCCTGTCCGCCTGAAAAAATACCAAGCTGAACACGACCCAAGCGAATGCCATTTCCAGCCATCGCAACCGGGATGCCAAAGCATCACCTGCGACTCTTTTCATTGTACCCGATTCGATGCAACCCTGCAGTTTTTCTTCTCCGGCGGTCAGGCGTAAATCAAACCCCATACCCAAGAGCACGGCGAGCGTGGCTGGGGGAACGCAGGGAATACAGGCCCGACCCTCCGCGCGATACAGCCAAGACTGCAACTCGTGACCGACCAAGGTCCGTTGGTCGAAGATTCTGCTGGTCGATTAGTTGGAAAAAGGTCGCAGACCGAGAAGCATCTCAGCTCGTTCGGTGAGCGGTTTGGCAGCGAAATCACTGTCGGTGTATTCAGCGAGGCTGCTTTGGACGAGGGAATAGACGGTCTGTCGGTCTTGACTGGTGTCGATTTCCACGCACTTGTCTTTACTCTTGAAGCACTCGATGGTTGGCAGCGTTTCAGCCTTGAACGTGTCGAATCTCAGCTTCAGGCTCTGAGCATTATCGTCGATTCTACCTGTGTATTTCGCGCGGCCCAGAATACGCTCCTCAAGAACAGCGTAGGGGCACTCAAAGTACAACATCTTAGGCAGTTCAGCTTCGCGGCCGAATATCTCGTACCAGCCTTCTAAGTTATCCAGGGAGCGTGGGAATCCATCGAGCAAGAAGTTGTTCTTGCCTGTCGTTCTGGTGACTTTCTCCATCGCGCTGCTGAGCAGAGTCACGGTGATTTCATTCGGCACCAACTTTCCCGCAGCAATAAACTCGTCGATGGTGGTGGCGGTTGGACCTCCGGCCTCGCGCGCGGCTCGAAGTAAATCTCCCGTCGAAAGGTGCGTCCAGCCAAGCTGAGACTCGGCAAGTTCGCACATCGTTCCTTTTCCAGCACCAGGGCCTCCAAGAACGAAGACAACGTTAGGTTCGGGACAAGGTTGCCGTGGGTCGTAGTGATGGATTACGACCTTCGGAGCAGGTGCGACTCCCTTTTTATAGACGTGCCATTCCCTATCGGTAGGCGGCAATTCATCTTCGCAGGTCATGTCGTATGCGAGATGGCCATCCAGACGACAGATTCTCCATGATTGGTAGGTATTGGAGTACGAAAGGGCGGGGCTTCGAGCGCTTTTGCCATCGGCTCGATCCCACGCCATTTTGCCATTCCAGTAACCGACACTTGATACAGTTCCCGATTCCGATTTGGTTGGAGGAGCCGTTGAGGAAACGAAGAGACCATCCACTTCGGGAAGCCCTGCTCCAGACACCTCAACAAAAAGAGTGTTCGGCTTAAGCTCGTTTCTTTCAACCATGATGACTTTCTTTGACGTTCACACGACTCGCCCTTAAGCCGGACGAATACGGCCAGCCGAGGAATAGTCTACCAATCTCCCTGATTATCGCACACCGCTCGTCCATCGTTTTTCTAAATGGTGTAACGAGGAAATTGTTTTCAATATCCATCCTCTGACTCGCTGACAGGTCGGAGCAACGCAACTCGACCGTCCCAAAGTCCTGCTGCGACGATGTTTGATCGCGGGACGGCGGTTAGTGCAGTAATCGGCCTACACCCGAAATCAGCTTTGGAATTCTTGACACCGATTCTGAGTTCCTGTTTCCATAGTAGGTCTCCAGTCATCGACGACATGGCCACTACCTGCCACGTGCGGTCTCCGACGAAGGAACTCGCTACAGGCTCCCCCGCCAAATAAATGGTTTTCCCGTCGAGCGACACCGTGCTTGTGTGAAACCATCCAGAGGGCCCAGGAGAGTTGTCAGCTTCGTGCCAACTCCCGTCAGCCAACCGCCATCGGCGGAGTTCCCCAGGCAGGCCAGAATAATGAGGCTCACCAACACCGCCAGGCAAATAAACCGTCAGTGTGTCGGACGCAGTAAACTGTAGTTGTGCGCGGCTGTAGTCTTGGTTCGTTTTGAACTGCCAAACGTAAACGTCATCGCCAGAAGTATTGAAGATGGTTAGCCTATCCGGCGCGCTACTGTACCTGCCGACGAAGTTGCTTGAGCTTAATGCGAAATGCCGCCGGTCGGGTGCGACCGCAAACGCCCGCACCGAACCGAATTCCTTATGAGGATAAATTGAAGCCGATCCAACTACTTTGGCGGCGCTCAAATCAAAGAACGTCACCGCTCGTTGGTTGGCGTATGCAAGCATCGAATCGGCGTTGTACGTGAACAGATTCGCGATCGTTGCGTCCGTCCGCACAAGCACCGACCTTTCGACGCCAGACTCAAATGGAACCACCGCGATGCGAGGCGGGTCTAGATTGCCGCTCACCAGAAAATGCCGTCCCGCTTCCGTTGTCGCCAATGTCGTGATGGGCAGTGTTGGGAAGTCCCGGTCAACTACGTATTTCAGCGTTCGCGATTCGTCGTTGACTTGCAGTACGTCGATCTGGCGGACAAGTACAGTGCCTTGTTCGTCCGCCGAAGCGAGATACTTTCCATCACCCGAAACAGTAACCGCACGAACGACCGAGTCATGCCCATCCAAATAGAAAACTTCGACTTCGCGCCGGATCACCAACTCGCTCGTGGCTGGCGGTTGACGACGGACAGACTCTGGCGGCGTTTCGCTCGACGGCGACCGTGTTTTGTGGCGGGCAGGCCAAGCCAACCAGATAGAGCTAATAAACAAAAACGAGATAACAAGGAATGGCACCCACCGGAATTGTGGAGATCCTCGTTCGCTTGCGTCGTGGTAAGATTTCAGAGGATCGCCATTCGAATTGCCCTGCGATGGGGGTGAAGCAAGCCTTTTGTAAGGTCCGCACCACAGGTCCCTTAGGATGCCAAAGTAAGTCCGTAGTCACATAAACTAACACCACTGCCGTTCCGAGTGCAACAATTTCAACAGATTCTGCGAAGCATCTGTCGAGTCACTCACGGCAGACACCGAGATCGGGACGAAGTGAACCCGATCTTGCCGTATGCGAATTCAAAACGCCTTGTTCCCGTCAAGGGTGACCAAAATCGGAATCACCTAGAAGGTCGCTACATCACCGCCACGGCCTTGCAGGAATCCAAATAATTGTAGACTATCAAGAACAGAAAGTGCCACTCATCAGATAGGCATCTCGGGTCGCCGTGTCCTTTCACGTGAGATTCCTGACGGCGTTTGATCATGCCATGACGGTCTCGCCTTGCGAGCGGTGTCGGTGGGGTGGCGGCGTCGAATCGGGATTGCAACAAGCGGCGATAACGCCCGGCGGCTGGTTGAATGACGAATTCCAAAAGAGTAAAGAATTCCGAATGACTAATGCCAAAGAACGGAGGGGCTTCCGTCGCCGAGAGTCCATTCGGTCTTCCATTCCTTCGTCATTCGTCATTTTGCGCATCGGGCTGGCATCCTGTCAGGATGCTGTTGTGTACATGTTTGGTAACCGGTGGTGGCGCTGCGCTGACCACCGGCTAATTGCTGAAATCCCTTCGGGATGGACTTGAACCCGATAGGGCTCACAGCCATTAGCCGGTGGTTGCCGTAGGCGCACCACCGGTTGCTGAGCGCGTAATTGCCGCATCCCGACGGGATGCCAGACATCGAGAAGCTACCTAGCCCGAATCAAACAAGCCCTGACCGGGCGACACAACGGCGCGGCATCTGGCCACGAGAAGCACAAAAATACACGAAAAAACAGATACGGTTCGGTTACGTTTTCTCTCTTCGTGTCTTCTCGTGCTTCTCCTGGCCAACTCTCTTCTCTTGATCGCGACTTCGCAGGCTGAGCCCATTTGGTTGTTTCGCCCTTGCAGGCAACGCCCTGAGGGATTTTTTGGCTGAAGGCCATCGTCACCGTAGCCTGGGGCAGCGCCGGCGAAGCCGGCAACGCCCCAGGTCGACATGGAACAGCGCCTCGTTGGCTGAAGGCCATATTCACTCGGGGTCGGTGAGTATGGCTTTCAGCCAACCGGCAAGGCGTGGCCAATTCCTTCCTAGGGCGTTGCCCTAGGCGACGGTGACGATGGCCTTTGGCCAATGATGCCGTCGAGCCATCGAACGAAACGCAGACAATGGAATCAAAATCGCTCAAGGCGTTGCCTCGCTGGGCTGACGATTGTGGCCGGGGCCCAGCGCGACGCGGTGATCGCCGCTCGCCTTGCCATGGGCTGATTGGTTGCGGTCCAATCATGGCTTCGAGGAAAGGATAAAAGACAGAAGCATAGAACAAACAAGGAACGTTTTTCTTGCCGCTAAATCGCCGCTGGGCGTATAATGGGGTCATGAAATCACCCTCGTTATCCGACGAACAGCGGCGAGCCCTCGATCAACAGCCGGAGGGTATTGAGGTCGAAGACGATCAGACCCAAAAAGTCTATCTCACTGACGTCGACCTGCACCGTCGTGCCATGCAGGCCCTTCAACGGCAGGATGACCGGGCGGCGATCCAGGCGGGCATTGACGACATGCAGGCTGGGCGAGTTGTGCCGTTTGACGAAGTAGATCGCCGCATCCGGGAAAAGCTGGGCCTCCCGCAGCGCCTGTCATGACTTGCCGCGTCGTCTATACGCAACAAGCCGCGGATGAACTGGATGCCGTGGCTCTTGCAGCTAGTCGGGCAAAGCCGCGAACAGCGCCCATAGGACGAGTACACCCGCGATGACCAGGCAGATGCGATATCCGAAGAACAGGGAGGTAGCTATCGCGACTCGGGCGAACGGCATGCCGAAGACGAGGCGGAAGGCCAACCCCGTAACAATAAATGCAGTGATAAGGGAAACGGCCCAATGAATAATGGGCAACATCGAAAAGCTCTCGTCGTCCAACGCGGACCAACTCCAGATGTCCAGCGCCACCACCAACATCGAGACAATGAAGGTAGCTACGTAAACCGCCACCGCGCACAAAGCGGCTTTGCCCCATTCCATTTGCCGCTCTTTGTCAAACAGTCTAACCAGCCAGCAAATGACAACCGTGTCCAATGCGATCAAGATCGCCATGCCACCCATATCCCCCTAGTAAGAATAGCCTTCCACCCAGTTGATTTATCATTGACACCAGTATCGTCCGAAGGCAGATCGCCAACAAGCCGCATTCGATCTTGGCATTGCTTTGACCGTCCAAGGAGTCGTCGCGATGGGGAGAATGCTAATGAGCGGTGGGAGAATCGACCAGGTTTCAGATTGATGGGCTCTCGACGTCGAGAGTCTATTCGGTCTTCCGAATTCGTCATTTTGCGCATCGGGCTGGCATCCTGTCAGGATGCTGTTGTGTACATGTTTGGTAACCGGTGGTGGCGCTGCGCTGACCACCGGCTAATTGCTGAAATCCCTTCGGGATGGATTTGAACCCGATAGGGCTCACAGCCATTAGCCGGTGGTTGCCGTAGGCGCACCACCGGTTGCTGAGCGCGTATTTTCCGCATCCCGACGGGATGCCAGATATTGAGAAGCTTCAAGCTACCTAGTGCTTTGTCACAGCTTAATGTTAGGGTGCCTCGGGCATCTTGCCCGTGTTCGTAGCGTCCACTGGCGAGACGCCAGTGGCACCCTACGCCGTGAACCGAAATACTGTGTCATCAGGCGTAACTTGTTATTTGCGAGAGTGTTGACAATGGTTTTGCCCTGCGTTTTACGATGTTTCCTAATTCAAGATCCCGGGGCGACCGCAGCAATGCTGGCATTGCTTGCCCCGTTGCGGCTGCAGAGTTGGCGCAGTTGTTGACTATTTCCGGAAGTCAAAAAACCCACTTGTTTTCCAGATCCAAAACATACTGACAGCATTAATTCGGTTCACGGCGTAGAGTGGCACCCCTGGCGAACTCAACTAACCCTAATTCTTAGCTGTGACAACGCGCTAGTTACAAATCGCCAATGACTCTGCATGATCACTCGCACGAATTGATTCAGATCGATGCGCCCCTCGTGGCGTGTTTGATCGCCGATCAATTTCCGGAATGGGCGGATCTTTCGGTTGAGCCCGTCGAAATTGACGGACATGATAACCGAACCTTTCGTTTGGGCGACCAGATGAGTGTTCGGGTGCCGAGCGGGCCGGAATACGCGGCCCATGTCAACACCGAGCAACGGTGGCTGCCGAAGCTCGCTCCCTATCTTCCCTTGCCGATTCCCGTTCCCGTCGCAATGGGCCAGCCGGGGCGCGGGCTGCCATGGCATTGGTCGATCAACACATGGCTGCAAGGCGAGAGTGCCACCGCGGAACGAATCGACAATCTAACTCAATTCGCAATACACTTGGCGACTTTTCTCAACGCCTTGCAAGATATCGATGCGAAAGACGCGCCTTCCCCAGGCCCGGAAAACTTTTTCCGAGGCGGAAACCTTTCGGTGTACGATGGGCAAACTCGTCAGTGTATTGATGAATTGCACCACGTGGTTGATGCTCGGCGAGCAACCGCGGTTTGGAATTCCGCCCTCGACGCGAAATGGCTTGGCATGCCGGTCTGGATACACGGTGATGTCGCTGTTGGGAATCTTTTGGTTCAAGAGGGAAGGTTGAGCGCCGTGATTGACTTTGGCCAGTTGGCCGCCGGCGATCCAGCATGTGATGTCACCATTGCCTGGACCCTGTTTTCAGGAGCAAGCAGGGAGAGGTTCCGCGGGGAACTGGCGGTTGACGAAGCGACCTGGGCCAGAGGGCGCGGGTGGGGGCTCTGGAAATCGCTACTCCAACTGCGAAGTCATCGCGGATCGAACCCGGATGAAGCCGCAAAATCTCAGTCCGTGATTCATGACCTACTCTCGGACTAAATGCTACCGCACGGCATGTAGAACGTGGCATCGCTTTGGGGATGGGCGATCGTGGGCTTTCGGAGACGGGTCTTTGTATTCAAGGCCCCATAGGTCTGATGGCAACAATCCAAGCGAAGATTCGTTGACTTTTGTAAAATGGAGTTGGAAGGAGCGTTCGTGATAGCGAGCGAGGCTTGAATAAAGTCTTACGCGAACGCGAGGATGATGCTTGAAGCCGCTTACAAGCGTGGGCGGACAGTGGGACGCTGCATGCCGACGTTGGCTGAATGATTGCAAAACGATTGCAAATTGCGGCGGCAAAAAACCCGGCGGATCGTGCCGAATGTTGAAGGGAGGATCAAATTGAAAATCGACGAACGGAAGACAAACTGTTTCCTCCTCTAGGGTTAGCGATGAGCAGCGGACGGAGGGATGGGTCTTGAAACGAGGCGAACGGTAAGCGGCTTGAGCGGTTCTCGTATGTTACACATTCGTGAGTGCCCCGCTTGCCTCGACGGAGTGTCGCCGAGTGTCGCCCCGGCGCTGGGTGGGCAAAAAACTTGAGCCGAACTGTTGAACGAGGCACCGGTCAAATACGGAACGTCGATGGCGAATGGCCGCACGACAAATAATACTAGCCGCATGGCCACGTCGATCGATACAATACAACGAAGGGCAGTCGGAAGGGGTTTCCGGTCGCGGGCAGCTCGACATGTTTCGCCGTCGAACGCAACGAAGTTTGCCCCGCAGCGTCCTCGTCGCCGTGCTGTTGAAAGCAAGGTCGGGACTCTACAATGCTGCCAGGCGATGATTCAATTTAGTTTCGACATCTAGTCGGCCTCACCTTTCCTCTCTCCAGAGGCGCCGGTGGGGATGAGAAAGTTGACATGTTTTTCAGTTTTGACGGGATCGATGGAGCAGGAAAGACAACGCAAATGCAGTTGTTCTGCTCGTGGCTGCGCGACGCCGGAAACGATGTCGTCCAGTGCCGCGATCCGGGTGGAACGAAGCTTGGCGAGTCGCTGCGGTCGATTCTGCTCACCGACGACGGCGCTACGCGGATCTCGCCTCTTAGCGAGATGTTGATTTATATGGCCTCGCGATCCCAGTTGGTGGAGGAAGTGATCGGTCCGGCGCTCCAGGCGGGCAAGACGGTCGTTTCCGATCGCTACCTGTTGGCCAATGTGGTCTATCAGGGATACGCGGGCGGCTTGGACGTCGAACAAGTCAAACGGGTCGGTGCGGTCGCCACTCAAGGCATCTCGCCGGCGATGACCTTCGTGCTGGACTTGGACGTGGAGCAGGCGGCGACTCGCATGGACCGGTCGCTGGATCGCATTGAAGCCCGCGGTCCGCAATACCAAGAAAAAGTTCGGCAAGGGTTTTTGCAAGAGGCGAAATTACGCCCCGAGGAAATTGCGATCGTCGACGCGTCGCGTGATGTGCGGGCGATTCAAGATGCAATTTGCGGGGTCGCTTCCGAGGTCATTTCCTCGCGCGGCGTTTCATGATGATTTAGGTGGCAAGTTTCGCGGCGAGAGCCGCCTTTTGAAGATTAGACAAAGTGAAGATTAGCCAAAGTTGAGGGGAAGTTACCGCCATGTCTTGGCAAGGAATTCACGGACACGACGCCGTCGTTGAACAGTTTAAGCGGTCGCTCCAACGCGGACGCATGGCCAGTTCGTTTCTGTTTGTCGGGCCGCCCGGCGTGGGCAAGCGGAAGTTTGCTTTGGAACTGGCCAAAGCCTTGCTATGCGAAACCAATCCGGCGGAAGAAATGCAACCGTGCGGCGCGTGTCCAGCTTGCCAACAAGTGACGGCCGCGACCCATCCGGATTTGATTTTGGTCGCCAAACCGGCGGACAAGAATTTTATTCCGGTCGAAACGTTCATTGGCGACCGCGAACATCGCATGCGCGTCGGCATGTGCCACGACATTGGTCTCAAGCCGTTTCGTGGAAATCGCCGAGTGGCGATTATCGATGACGCCGACGCATTGAATCAGGAAGGGGCGAATTGCCTGCTGAAGACGTTGGAAGAACCGCCGCCCCGGTCGGTACTCATTCTGATTGGCACTAGCCAACAAAAACAGTTGCCCACCATTCGGTCGCGTTGCCAGATCATTCGTTTTCAACCGCTGCCTCGTGACTTTGTGACGCGGCAAGTTCTTTCCACCGGCATCGCCAGCGACGAAGCGGAAGCAAATCAAATTGCCGCGCTCGCCGAAGGCAGTTTGTGGACTGCCAAGGAGTTATCCGAACCGACCGTGCGCGAGTTTCGCAATCGGCTGCTGGAATACCTGAGCCACCTTCCCCAAAACTCCGTCGCCTTTTCCAAAGAACTGTCGACGTTCGTGGAGGAAGCGGGAAAGGACGCGTCGGCGCGACGCGACCGGATGCGGCGCGTGATGGAAATGGCAACTCAGTTCTACAGCCAGTTGGCGCGGTCGCTCGTGGGTCAAGCCAGCGATGAACTCGACCAGACACTGGCCCGCGCCGTCCGTCTGGCGACCGATTCATGGCCCAGTGATGCGGGCGCGGCCGTGGATTGCGTCAGCCGTTGTCTCGACGCCCAGGGGCATATCGCCGCGAACGCAAATCAAGCTACGTTGTTGGAGTGTTGGTTGGAT
>JAJDEH010000320.1 GCA_029259935.1 Planctomycetota bacterium | reverse complement strand
CAGGTGCGTTTCGCTTCCCAAACGATCGGACCCTGTTGACCGTCCTTGACGTGATATCGGACCCACGCTTGGTCTCGCAGCGCGGGAGAGTGCGTGAGCATATTCTGCACACTGATCGCCGACGGACTGCCCGCGACCAGCCTGGGCGTCTTGCGGCCACGCCCTTTGCCGCGGCGCCGAAACGGTCGCTCTGTGACTCGCGGCTGCTTGATCCAGCCCGTAAACGTCGTGGGAACCTCAGCCACGAACGCCTGCCCACGGGCGTGCATCTGCCGCAGAAACGGGGGTTTCCCGCCGTATCCTTCGTCGAAAGCCAACCAGTCGAACGTGACCTCATTGCCACGAGCAGCATCGTAGAGATCCAATGCGATCTCCCACTTCGGCCTGTCGTCCACTTCATCCGGAATGCCGGCGGCCCGACACCGGTCGCGATCGGCAGCCCAGTCCTCCGGAAGGTACAAGTCGCCGTCGATCAAGCCATGAAAATCCCCGGTGGCATATCCCAAGTGCACCGTCACGATGCAGTTCTCAGACTGGCCCACCGTTCCACACCATTGCCGCTTCACACCCGGAGTCTTGTCGCCCTTCTTCACATCGCTGGTTTCATCAATCACGCCGATCGAATTCGGACCGGCATGGTCGCGCATGACCAACTCCTGCAGCCGATCGCGTGTGGCATCCTCGCCCCACTTGTAGGCCGCCAGGAACTCTTGCAGGTTCCGTGGCGGAATGCCCGCAGCGAGCGCGATTGGCTCACAGCTCTTCTCGTCCAGATCAGACAGCTGACCCTCAACGTACACCGACAAGTAGCCGCGACTTTCCTTTCGGGAGAAACAGCTGCCGAACCGCTGCAAGTAACGCGTCAACTCCGGCTTCAACCGCCGAATCTGAGCGGCATCCATGCCTCGTCCTCCAAGACCCAAGCGAAAGCCGGAAGACTCGCAAAGTTAGAAGATCTACACAACACCAACCTTGCGCTGTAGTCCTAACGAGGCTTCGCGGCTTTGCCGCTCGCCTCAGACGGACGAGTTGTATTGTGGCATAACTCGGGTTGATTTGATTACAAGAGGCTCTGGCTGACTGCGAATCCTTACGGTCGAAGCCGTCGGTCGTATGGTGACCGCTTTGCGGTCGGTTGGCCGTTTGGCCTATAGAAACCAGAGCCCGATCATGAGTGTACCACGAACGGTGGCCGACGTCCTGAATGATCACGTGACTCTCGAAGTCGAGGGGATTGATCGCATGTACCTCAACGTCTACGTTCCGCAACTGCAGTGGGACCGCGGCGTGGTGGGGTTCCTGCGATTTCATCGCGGACACCAGTTTCCGTCGTCGGCGATGATGGCTCCCATCACGCGTGCCTTCGTCGACTCCATCGAACAGTTTGTAACATCCAACGACATTCCACTGATTCGGTTCACCAAGAACCAACGCAAGGATGACGTGGCATTGGAGCATTTGGCCAAGTGTCCCCACACCGAAGGCGTGCTCTTCGTCGGCAAGGCCCAAGAGAAGACCTCTGTGTTCCGCACCGAGAAACGGAGGAATCCCGAGACGGGTCGTACCTATCCCTGGATCGTCAGCTCCACGGCCATGGTCAATCACTACTACTTCTACTGCGTCGATGAAGATTTCGGCCCGTTCTTCCTGAAGTTCTGCTCGTATTTTCCTTATACCGCTAAACTGTGTCTCAACGGCCACGAATACCTCAAGCGGCAACTGGACAAAGCCGGCATCCCCTACGAGGCCCTCGACAACGGCATTCTCTCCTGTGACGATCCGGCCGGGATCCGGAAGATCTGCGACGGTCTCTCTGCCGCCAAGATCAACGCCCTGCTTCGCAAATGGCTGGCCAAGCTGCCGCACCCTTTTACCGCCAAAGATCGTCGTGCCGGCTATCGCTACGACATCTCCATCCTGCAAGCCGAATTCTCTCTCACTCAGGTTCTCGACCGCCCCCTCTCCGGTCGCGTCTTCTTCGAAGAAGTCATCCGCGAGAACCTCGACATCGGTCGGCCGGATCGCGTCCAGCTCATCTTCAATCGCCGTGTGATCAAGAGCACGCCCGGCCGGTTCCGCACGCGCGTCCTCACCAACGGCGTGACTCCTTCGCTGCACGTGGACTACAAGAACAGCCGCATCAAGCAGTATCACAAAGAAGGTCGTGCGCTGCGCACCGAAACGACCATCAACAACACGCGTGACTTCCAAATCGGCAAACGGCTCAAGAATCTCTCCGCCTTGCGGAAGATCGGCTTCCAAGCCAACCGACGTCTGTTGCACGTCCAACACATCAGCCACGACCCGACTCTGGGAGACCACGCATTCCGCCAAGTCACGCGGCCCCTCACCATCGACGGCAACCGCGTCTCGGCCCTGCGCTTCGACGACCCGACCGTGCTGGCACTGTTGACGGCGCTGCTGGTGTTTCGTCTGCTGCCCCGAGGTTTTTCCAACCGCGAACTCCGTGAGCACCTCGCTCCCCTGCTGGGTCAACATCCCAGCGACATGACCCCGGGCCGGATGACTTACCAACTCCGTCGACTCCGCCTACATGGTCTGATCATCCGCCAACCCGGCACAAACAATTACCACGTCACCGACTTCGGGCTCCGCATCGCGCTGTTCTTCACACGCAGCTATGCCCGGCTCCTGCGACCCGGATTGGCAACCATCACCGCGCCCAAATTCCCAAATCACCAACCGCTGCAACGCGCCTTCGAACAGTTCGACAGCGCCATCGATGCGTTCATCAAACAACAAAAACTCGCCATCTGAAAACTTGACTCAAACACAACAACTTTCAAAAACCAAGTGACCTAGCGGCAACGCGAAACCAGTTTCTACAGTTGGTGCCTGGGGTCGAGGCCTTGCGAGCCCCCAGTCTTCGTAGCACTAGGAGACGCAC
>JAJDEH010000319.1 GCA_029259935.1 Planctomycetota bacterium | reverse complement strand
CGACGGGTGCCTGCTGAGGCGGCGCATCGACCCGAGACAGATCAGGAATTGAGTGCTGGTCGGGCGGTGGCGGAGGCGACGTTTGCTGAGCTTCCGCCAACGCGGACAAGCGGCGAGGTAGCGGCATCCCGTGGGCCAACTTGCCGGACGGGGCGCTGGCCGCGCTCTGCACCGAGCGCCGACCTTGATGGGCCGCGGCCACTCCATTCGTCTGAAAAACACCGCCGCACTGTGGGCATTTGCCCTTCTTTCCCGAATACTGCTCGGGCACCGAAAAATGGTGTTCACAGGCTGGACACTCCACGGAGATCGACATTACTCGCCCTCTATTGACTTCGGTCTCGTTTGGCCCAACCTTGCTCCCTCAATCCTACCACGAGGGTAAAAGTGGGACAACGATTCATTCCGGCCGGCCGTCGAGTTGCCACGAAAGTTCCGATTATCCGGCCTTTCCGAGCATCCCGAGGGGGCTGGATGATTGCCGGCGGCAGGTCACTTCGTGAGAGTTCTCAATTATTCTCGTCTCGCACGAAAGACGGCCCGTCGGCGGGCTTAAGGATCACGCAGCGGCGTCAACTCGATGCTGCCGAAATCGATTTGCGGAGCGGGAGCATCTCGTGGACCGAGGATGGCCACCGTCGAATGTTGTTTGCCGCCCCGCATGTAAGTCACGGCCAATTTGTCCTCAACCTTTTTGTGAGCGATCGCCAGGGTCAACTCATCCAAGCTTTTCAGCTTGACGCCATCGGCGGAAACCAACACATCGCCCATCCTGATGCCGGCCTTCGACGCCCCGGACCCCGGCACGACATGAGAAACCAGGAATCCGTCGGCATGTGCCTCGCCCGAAACTCCCAGCAGAGTTTCGCCGGTGGCGTAAAGGGTGACGTCGGGACGCAGCCGCTTGAACTCCAGCACGGCCGCGCGGTTGAAGCTGGCATAGTTCAGTGACAGCCGGGAGAGGCCCTTGATACGGGCAAGCTGCCTAAACCCTTCGTCGGACAAATGCGTCTTATCAATGGTCAGCACGGATAGTTTGTTGATCTCCGCCAGCAATCTCAGGTCTTTATCCGTCCCTTTCCAGCCCTTGCCAATGGTTACGGAGCGCGTCGTTTGAACTTCACCTGAACTGCCCCACAAGACGTCTCCGCCCAAAAAGATGGGGCCGCCGACCGCGATGTCCGCGCCGACCACCTCAAAATCAAAGTCCACGCCATCCGCCAGTTCGACGACGATCTCGGCTGGTTCATCTTCAGCGGGTCCTTCGTCTTCTTTTTTATCCGGATCCGCGGGGACGACCGGTGCCGGATCCTCGGCGGGATCTTTAATTACAATGGGTTCAAATACCGGCGCATCGTCGGCGGGCACTTTTCTAACCGTGACGACTTCCTCACCATCGGCTTCCTTGGCGTCTTTCGCGGGGTCGACTTTGGCGGCTTCAACTTCTTCCTTGGCGATCCCATCCTCGGCAAGGTCGAAATCCGCCGCGTCGAGTACGATCTCATCCAGCAAAACATCCCCGACACCCCCCAAAACGAAACCGCCGCCGCCGCCGCCAACATCGATCATCCATCCCGCGGGTGAGTTCTGCACGGTGGCACCCAGTTTGTGCAGCCGGGCGGCGGCTCGCTCGTGTCGCACCGTTTGCCAACGCGTTACAAGCCCCGCAGCCCGTTTTCCAAACGGCTTTGAGTTTTCATTTTTCTGCAACCGCTGCATGGCCTGGATTACGTCCCGCAGAGTTGTTTCGTCGCCTGATAAGCCAATCTGCTCCAATATGCTGCCCGCCCGCCAGGCGACCTCGGGACTGTCGCTGGCTGCCGCTTCGGTGACGGCTTGGATGGCGGTTCCGCCCATTTCGACCAAGGCCAACGTAGCGGCCTCGCGATTGGCATATTTGTCGCTATCCAACTGCTCGATCAGATTCTGAATGCGTTCCTGGGGCGCAACGGCGTCGCCGGATCGGACCTGGTTTTGCAATCCCATAATCGTCAAAACAAACGCAACAGTTACCACGCTTCTCACGTAATGGCCTCTCATCGCCGAGTCACCTATGTAGCTGGGGTCGAATTCCATCAACTCTACCACCACTAAATCTACGATGGTGCATTGGGGTTTGTCGAGCCGATTTTGAGTTTTCCGCATGAACCTCATTGTCCTATTTGCGGACAGAGGACGGATAACTGTTTCAATTGGCAGGGTTTATCTCACCGCACCGCGTTACACGGCAGCCTGTGCCAGCGACGCATTCCGCCAGCGAAAACGACGCTTTGAGTGCTGGCGAGCAAGGGGACACCTTGGTGGTCATCCTCCCGGCACAATCGGCCGAATCGCCAATGCTTCCTTGGCTCCAACGCATTCTCTTTCATCTGTTGGATTCCATGGTTTGACCACTCATGGGGGGGAACCTAAGTTTGCAATGAGATTCGCCCTCGAATCATCGGTGTCCACCTCTCTGGAGCGTGCCGCGAATGGCTGACCACGTCGACAAGACCTTGGCGGAAAATCCGGCGCGGAATATGCCGAGCGGTGACGAACAGGTCATGGCCTCATTGGCCGCATCGCAACCTCCAGGCCAACCCGCCCAGCAAGTGGAAACCAAGCTGGACGATCTGATCAAACGCATCAACGGGCTGGCCAATCAACAGGAAGCCGATTCGGAATCCGGACTCGACAAAACGTCCATCATGGCCGAGCCAACGGATTTACGGCCCGACGAATTCATTCCCGCGGAACCGACATCGTTCCAAGAAGCACAGCTCACCGAGAGCGAGGTCGAAGCTCTGATTTTGAAATTCTTGTTGGCGTGCGGTGAGGGATCGGGGCGCGATATCTGCGATCAGGTCAAGCTTCCTTTCGCGCTGGTCGAACCGCTGCTGCGGCGCATGAAGGAAGACCGCCTGGTCGCCTACAAAGGATCGGCCGCCATGAACGACTATGTTTGCCAGCTTGGCGAGCATGGTCGCGAATATGCCCGTCGCCACGTCGAGCAGTGTACTTACTTCGGCTCGGCACCGGTCTCCTTGAAAGACTACATCGCCTGTGTCGAGGCGCAGTCGTTGGAAGGCCAGCAACCGACCCAAGAACACCTGCAAGAGGCGTTCGAGGATCTGCTGATCAATCCCCGCCTGTTCGCCAAATTGGGCCCGGCCATCAATTCCGGCCGCGGCATGTTTTTGTACGGCTATCCGGGAAACGGAAAGACCAGCATCGCCGAACGCGTGACCCAGGCTTTTGGCCAAACGATTTGGATTCCTCGCGCCTTGGGGCTGGACGGCGAAATCATGCGGCTGTTCGACCCCATGAATCACGTCGAAGTGCCGTTGACCACGACCAACGGACTCTTGGATTCCACCCGGATCGACCGCCGTTGGGTCCGCATCAAACGTCCGACGATCGTGGCCGGCGGCGAATTGACGATGGATAACCTCGAAGTCAGGATGAACAAGACCACGGGAATCAACGAATCGCCGCTGCAACTGAAAAGCAACTGCGGCACACTGGTCATCGACGACTTTGGCCGCCAACGGATGAGCGTCGACGAGTTGCTCAATCGCTGGATCGTGCCCTTGGAAAAACGCTACGACTTCTTGAACTTGCCCAACGGCAAAAAGATCCAAGTTCCCTTCGACCAGCTCATTGTCTTCTCGACGAACCTCGAACCGCGCGACTTGGTCGACGAGGCCTTTCTGCGGCGAATTCCGTACAAAATCGAAATCACCGATCCGCCCGAGGCCGACTTTCGCAAGCTGTTTGAAATCCTGTGCCCCAAGCTGGGCTTCGAACACAAGCCCGACGCGATTGACTATCTAATCGCCACGCACTACAAGGCGGTCGAAAGGCCGTTTCGCTGCTGCCAACCGCGCGACTTGCTGCTGCAGGTCCGCAACCACTGCCTGTATCAAAAGCAACCGCTGGAACTCTCACCGGCGGCCTTCGACTTCGCGGTCGAAAACTACTTCTCGGTAATGTAGGCGGATAGGCATATCGAAATTAGTTGCGGCGTGGGCGGTTCGACTGGCGGCAAATAACTTGCCGGAGTTCGAAGGAACGCAATAATGGCAAGATGGAATGGTGGGTAATGTGGTAACGGCCAACGTTAATGCGGGCAACGATTCGTATGTTACAAGGTCGTGAGTGCGCCGCTTTGGAGGCTTCGGTTGACGAGGTCCTCCTCTAGCTCGCTACTGGCACGGTGAGTGTTTTATTGCTCGGGGCGGGATGGGAATTATCCCGGAAATCGTGGGAATTGCGGGCGAATTCCAACACTAGCCCGATCGCCCGCGGCGGCGGTATAATGCATGATGTGGGGCGGGCATTGGTTGTTGCTGATGTAACGGGCGGTGTCGCTTCGTCGTTGTTTTCTCGCTCGGCACCAACCTTGGAACAGCAACACTGTCACCCGTTCCTGCCATACTGCTAAAGCGATTGATGCTCTCGCACCGTCAAGATCCTCTCAATTTCCCTGGACGATTCCCATGAACTCATTGGCCTGTCGCCTGTTCGTTTCTGTCGGCTTGCTGTCGTTGGCTATTCAAGGCGTATCCGCGCAAGGCACCAAGGCCGACTATGATCGAATGGCGAGACTGGGAAGGTTGACCAGCAACAAGGTATTTCGTATCAATGTGACGCCGAACTGGCTGCACGGCGGGCATCATCTTTGGTATCGCGTCCAAACGGGACCTTCGACCCACGAGTTCGTGTTGGCCGATCTGAAAAACGGAACTCGCAATCCAGCCTTCGATCACGACAAGGTCGCCAAGCAGCTTTCCAAGCTGACCGGCGAACAACACCGGTCGGCGGATCTTCAATTGACGGCGCTGCGGTTTAGCACCGATCTGAAGACGTTGTTTTTTCGCGCGAAGAAAAAGGCGTGGCAACTCAATCGAACTGATTCAGTGCTTTTCGAGATCGACGAAGAAAAACTGCCCCAAGTCAAATCTTCCAACTTGACGTCGCTCCGTCCTTCGGTCGACAAGGGCGGCGAGATGGAACTAGAGTTCTTCAACGACTCCGAGGGAACTTTGCGGACGATCTGGATCGATCGGAGCGGCAAACGCGTACCCTACCAGACGATCGCCAAGGGAAAAAGAGTTCGCCAGCACACGTTCGCGGGACACATTTGGCTGGTGGTGAATGAAGAGCATGAAGCGGTCGCGTTGTTCGAGGCTTCGATTGGCTCGACGAAGATTAGAATCGATGGCCAAAACAAATTGAAATTGCAACCAGAACGCCGAGAACGTCCTCGGCCCTCCAGGTCTGGTGCTACAAGTCCCGACCGGAAGTTTCGAGCGGTTGCCAAGGGTGGCCAGCTTTCCGTCCGCAATACGCAAAACGACGAGGAAGTTTCTCTCAGCCAACTCAAGAACGAATTCCACCACTTTACCGACAACCGATTCTACTGGTCTCCCGATTCGCGTTATTTGGTGGCCATGGAAGTGGAGCCGGCCGAGCAACGCAAGATCTTCATGGTCGAGTCTTCACCTCGCAACCAACTGCAACCCAAGCTGCATCAGATGACTTATGTCAAACCGGGCGACAGCAGACGCACCGAACGGCCGCGCATGTTCGATATGGTCAACGAGAAAGAGATCGAACTCGACGCCAGCCTCATGAAGAACCCGTGGAGCTTGGGCCAGTTTCGTTGGCGAGCCGACTCGACCGAATTCAGTTTTCTGTTCAATCAACGGGGCCATCAGGTGATGCGAATGATCGGCATCCGTCCTGAAAGCGGTTCTGTTCGTGCGATCGTGGACGAGCAGGCGAAGACCTTCGTCGACTACACCAACAAGGTCTACACGCGCTATCTTGAAGACCAAGACGAAATTGTTTGGATGTCCGAGCGAGACGGCTGGAATCATCTTTATCTTTACGACTGGCGGAAGGGAAAGGTGAAGAACCAGATCACGAAGGGGCCGTGGGTCGTCCGCGGAGTCGACCGGGTCGACGAAGTGAAACGGCAGATTTGGTTTCGCGCCAGCGGCATGGTGATCGGGCAAGACCCGTACTACATCCACCATTGTCGAATCGATTTCGATGGCTCGAATCTGGTGACCCTGACCGCCGGCAACGGAACGCACTCGATTCAATATTCACCGAACAAGGAATACCTGATCGATACGTATTCTCGAGTCGATCAGCCCACCATTACCAACGTTCGGCGCGTCAGCGATGGCTCGCTCGCTTGCCAATTGGAAACCGGCGATTGGAATGCACTGCTGGCGACGGATTGGAAAGCCAGCATTCCGTTTTCCGCGAAGGGACGAGACAGCAAAACCGACATTTTTGGGGTGATCCATCTGCCGACGAATTTTGACGAAAACAAAAAGTATCCGGTGATCGAATACATTTACGCCGGGCCGCATGGTTCCTTTGTCCCCAAGCGATTTCTGATTCAAAATCAGGCGCGGTCGATGGCCGAACTCGGCTTCATCGTCGTACAAATCGACGGAATGGGGACCAACAATCGCTCGAAGGCATTCCACGATGTCTGCTGGAAGAATCTTGGAGATTCCGGCTTTCCCGATCGGATTTTGTGGATGAAAGCGGCCGCTCGAAAGTATCCACAAATGGATTTGTCGCGCGTTGGCATCTATGGCGGATCGGCGGGCGGGCAGAGTGCGTTGCGTGCCGTGTTGGCCCACGGCGACTTCTACAAAGCGGCTGTTGCCGATTGCGGCTGTCACGACAATCGCATGGACAAAATTTGGTGGAACGAACAATGGATGGGCTGGCCGATTGGCCCGCACTACAAAGAGCAATCGAACGTCACCAACGCTCACAAACTAAAGGGAAAGCTGTTTCTGATCGTTGGCGAACTCGATCGCAATGTGGACCCGGCGTCAACGATGCAGGTGGTCAACGCGCTCGTCAAAGCCAACAAGGACTTTGATTTGCTGGTCGTACCGGGTGGTGGCCATGGAGTCGGCTCTTCACCGTACGGAATGCGGCGGACGCGAGACTTCTTCGTGCGACATTTGCACGGAGCGGAACCGCGTCGCGAGTAAACAACCAGTTCAAGAGTGATTGCTCAGGATCCTGGCGACGGAATTGGTCGCGGTTCGCCGGCTGACGAAGCACACGTCGCCAGGCCGGGGCTGAGCTTTTCTCGGGCTTGCTTGGCAATCCGGGCCGCGATTTCAGCCGACGAGGCCAGCGCGGTAAGATGTCCCATCTTGCGTCCCGGCCGGGGAGCTTGCTTTCCATATAGGTGGAGTTTGACGTCGGGATGCGAACAGGCGGCATTCCAGTCTGGTTCACCGGCGTTCCACAAATCACCCAACAGATTCACCATCGCCGCCGGTCGCAGTTGCGTGGTCGCTCCTAATGGCAACCCGCACACCGCGCGGACTTGTTGCTCGAACTGACAGGTGACATGGGCGTCGATCGTCAGGTGACCCGAGTTGTGCGGCCTAGGAGCCAGTTCATTGATCAACAAGCCGCCATCACGAGTCACGAAAAACTCGATACAAAGTACGCCCACGACTTGTAGTTTCTCGAACAGCTCGCGAGCGATTTCCATCGCGTCTTTGTCCGTTTTCGGCGGCAGCCCCGCTGGCGCGACAGACAGGTCAAGAATGTGATTCACATGATGGTTGGCAATCGGATCAAAGCAGACGAACTGGCCGCCGACCGAGCGGGCTCCAATGACAGACATTTCGCTTTCGAACTCGACGAACTGTTCGAGTACGGCTTCATCCGGTCCGATACTTGCCCAGGCATCCGAGAGGTCGTTTGGCGACCGCAACAACGCTTGGCCCTTTCCGTCGTATCCCCAATGGCTGGATTTGAGAACCGCCGGCAGCCCCAGTTGATCGACGGCCGATTCGAGTTGTTCAAAGTCATGGACCAATCTGAACGGTGTGACCGGGAAGCCGGCGTTTTGCAAAAACGTCTTCTCGCGCAGCCGGTTCTGAGTCGTATGCAGCAGTTCACCGCTGGGCCGCACGCGGGCGAATCGCTCGACGGCCTGTGTCGTGGCGGACGGTACGTTTTCAAACTCGAACGTGACCACATCCACCTGGCGGGCAAACTGTTCGACTTGATCCAGATCGTCGTAGGGCGATTCGATTTCCAGATCGGCCACTTGTCCGGTGGGAGTATCATTATCCGGCGACAAAACATGGACCCGGTAACCCATCCGCCGAGCCGCGATGGCGAACATGCGTCCCAACTGGCCGCTTCCCAGAACGCCGATCGTCGATCCCGGTTGAACGACTTGTGTCACAGTTCCGACTCCTTCAACACGTTCCGGGTTTGTTCTTCCTGAAATTCTCGCAGCTTGGTGCGCAATTCGGGAAACTCATTTGCCAAGATTCGCACCGACAGCAAGCCCGCGTTCCTTGCTCCGGCGTCGCCGATCGCCAGCGTGGCGACGGGAATCCCGCCCGGCATCTGCACAATCGACAACAGTGAATCGAGCCCCGACAGGGCTCGACTTTTAACTGGCACGCCCAACACCGGCAACGTCGTCTGCGATGCGACCATCCCCGGCAAATGGGCCGCCCCGCCCGCGCCGGCGATGATGACTCGCAATCCCCGTTCCTCGGCGGTGCGGGCATACTCACACATCCATTCGGGAGTGCGGTGCGCGGAAACGACGCGTTTTTCGTGGGCCACGCCGAATTGCTCCAGCACTTCCGTCGCCTTTTGCATCGTGTCCCAATCGCTTTTGCTGCCCATGATGACGCCCACGAGCGGATTTTCAGTAGCTGACATGGTGTGTTTCTCCATCCGCCGGCCATCTTGAGGAAAGCAGAATCCACAATTTGACAGGAACACCACGAGATATTCAAGCGAGGTAGTCGCTGGTGGTCGGTCACTCTCGCCGAAAGTGATCTTTTCACCGGCGTTGAAATCGAGATGAGGCGGGCTAGGAAATTCAAAATCCGAGTATCGAAATACGAAACAAATTCAAAATCCGAGATGCAAGTGTTCAAGACGCAGGCTGAGAGGGTGAGTGGTGCTTGCGACGACAATGCACCAAGTCCTTAGCGAAACCACGCGATCCTGTTAAAAGTGAGTTTGAGGAGATTGGCCCGTGAGAAGGTTGCTCGCACGAAGACAGTTTTCCTTATCCTGGTTGCTAGTCTTTGTCACCGCGGTGGCCGTGGTTGCCACGTTGTGGCGGTGGTTCGGCTATCACGGCTTTTTTTTCTTTGGCTATGCCGTCGTGCTGTTCCTGTTCGTTTGCGAAGCCTTTCGTCTGCATGAGCCGGCCAAAACCTGGCCTTCGCTGACCGCGACCGAATGGTTCGTGGTCTTGTCGTTGTTTTACTTGCTACTTTCATTTACCCGGCCATCAGTTCAGACTGGGCACTCCTTACGCCGCTCGCCATCCGCGGCGCGGCCGTTGGGGAAGTGATCCTTGAACACAAGCGCCTGTGGCGGGAGTCGAACCCACGACCGGAGCGTTTAGAGCGCTCTGCTCTGCCGTTGAGCTACACAGGCAGGCTGCCCGACTTCACGGAAGCGGACAGTTTGGTATCACTAATTCATTATCGTACTTGCCTTACTCGTCAAAATACTCGGTCAGCTTCAAGTCGAGGCTGTCGATTATCTTCAACGTCCGGTCATCCCAGGGATCAACCGGATCGTGCAGGGGTGTCCGGGCTTGTCGATACAGCGCCAAGACGCCGTGATCGACGACCGTCTTGGGGTAGACCTTGAATCCCGGCTCGCCCCGCACTTCGACCGGCTTGAACCAGACACGATCCTCGACAAGATGCGGGCAAAACTTTGGCTCGGGGCCAACTCGGTTTTGCTCTTCCTTGCGCCACCAACGATGCCAGCGATGGAAATCGTACACCGTTTTCCAATACCAGCGATGAAGGCGTTGAAGCTGCAGAAACTGTTCAAGACTACAGGGATGAAATCCCCAGCGGCTCTTAAATTCGCTTGTTGTGTTACTCATATCAATAAACTCACTTTCGTTCAAAAAGAATGTCATTCCCACGCGTTGGCTTACAACGGCGGCTTGGCTCCTGACTGGCCCTGGACGCGCAGACATTGGTATCGGCGCAGCGGACGGCGCTGGCGGCCGCGCAGCGGTTGCGTGGCAATCGCGGTAAGTTGGCCACCCAGATCGGGTTCCAGAAACGGATGGCAGACGATGTCCAAACCCTCGAGCCGTCGAAGCACATTCCACAGCCGGGATTCGGTCGAGACACCACAGACAACAAGATGAGGGTGCTGGTCCGCGGGAGAAATCAGATGGCGTGCAACTTCAATGCACGCGTGGGCGACCTGAACGGTTTGAGACGAGTGGGGCAGGTCGCGCCGAACGAAAGCGTAGACATAAGGCACTGTCGCCTTCGAGTCGTGCACCTACGTGAATTCGGTGTTTTTCATTGCGGTCCTTTCCAGGATAAAATGAGGATGGAAATTGTTTGACGCGGAATTATATACCTGGCCAGCCGGAATTCAAGCGATTCGCGTTCGGTCCCGCGGCAAAAAATGCTGTGGATAATCACAGACTCGTCAACTCTCGTGGTAAAGAGCCGACTAAACAGCGGGACCTGCGGAATATTCGGTCCGCCGATCTGCCCTGTTGCTTTTAGGTGCCTTACGTGATTTTTTGAAACCGCAGTCGCACTTGATTAGCCCACCGGTGGAGCATTTCCATGGCGAGTTCGCTTGGTGCCGAATTACGCTTTCCTTTTGCCTGCAAAATCATCTTGGCCTCGGGGTCAACTTCGACCGTTAGAACCCGCTTGTAGCGTTCGCCCCGGTGCACCCTCATCGACCAAATCGACGTCCTTCGTTTGACGCAGTAGTGAATGTACTTCGCCACGCAATGCCGCATGATTCCACCTTCGGCGCGCAGCTCCCTATCCGTGAGCAATTCGTCGATCGTCCACAGTTCGTGGTCCCGTTCAAGACGGAACGAATCGATCAGCGTTCGTTGCCATCTCACTACTGTTTGCCGTTCCAATTTCAACGGCAGCAGTTCGGGCCGTCGTTCCTGCAGATCCGTAGGCCAGTTGGCCATGTGACGCCGCAACGACATCAGTGAACGGCCTCGCAAGGTGAATTTCGGCTGTAAGGGCAGTTTGCCCGCGCCGCGTCGCCAAACCGTCTCCGCGGGTCGAAACTTCTGTTGGTCGATAAACCATATAATCGCTGAAATCTCCTCGGACGAGATAGGAAGATTGCGGATGAGAAACCGAATCACCGATTCCCAAAACTCCTCGTGTTCGGTCGCCACGTATAGAGTGGTACTCATCATCAGCAGACGAGCCAACCGGTCGTCGCCGCCGAGTGCCCGCACTTGAGCCCACCGATACGCTTCAATCGGAAGGACATCGTCGGGTGCCTGCATGAAGAACCGAGCGGCTTGTTTCGTCATTCGCACGGGATAGCCCATTTCCGGATCGAATTGCCGAATGCTGTGGCCCGCCGCTAGATGCAAGTACAGGGCAAGTTCCCACGGCATTTCGTCCTCGCCCATCCAGACCCGGGCCATGAAATTCGGCACGGGATGCTGGTCAAACAGATGGCTCACTAGCGAACGAAATTGTACGAAGGGTGGGGCCTGAGGCGCGGGCCAAAACTCGGGACGCTGTTGCCACAAGTGGCAGCGCTCGGACATTCGCGCGCAAGCACGAACAACCCGCTCGGCCTCACGCGGATCCGTACGTCCGCGTTCCGGAAATGGAACAAGCAGCGAGGTCGACGCGCGGACGGCGTGAACTAAGCTCCAGAAGTGATTCTTTCGAGATTGGCTAAGCGGCTGGGCAAAGCTGCGCAGCAGGTCGTCCAAACGCCGCTTGGCAAACTGTTTGCGATTGTACGGGGGCATGAGGTTGGCTCCGATGGATGCGCGCGGATAGGCCGGGCGGACAATCCGCCTCGGCCGCGATCAGCGGCGAATCTCAGCCAACGCTTGCTCTTCAAAGCCCGTAACCTCGTGCCATTACCTTTGCCTTTCGTTGAAATCCCCGCGTCCCTTAAGTGAACCGGCGGAGCACCCGAGTGTCCTGATCGGAGTAAACTAATTTCTGATTCCGGCGGCGGACGTCAATCACGCTGGCCAGCCGTGCCTGCCAAGACACTCCGAATCGGAGTTGGTTCGGGCTATGCCCGGCTTCTGATTCATCGTCTTGGCGACATTTTCCAAACATGGATGACCTGACCGATGCTCCTGACCATCATCACCACACACAAACCGGCGACCGATCTCGGGTATCTGCTGCACAAACACCCCGATCGGTTTCAGAGCTTCGATCTCAGCTTCGGCCAGGCACATGTCTTCTATTCCGAGGCAGCCGTGGATCGTTGCGCGGCCTGTGTCCTGTTGGATGTGGATCCGGTCGGCATGGCTCGCGGCAAGAATCGCAATGAAGGCTTTTTGCTGGGCCATTACGTTAACGACCGGCCCTACGTCGCTTCGTCATTCATGAGCGTGGCCATTTCGCAGTTGTTCGGCACGGCGCTGAGTGGCCGGTGCAAGGATCGCGCGGAACTGGCGGCGACCCCGCTTCCCTTGACGGCTGCCATCGATGTCCTGCCCGTCCGGGCGGGCGAAGGCTTCGTGCATGAGATTTTCGAGCCGCTGGGTTACACCGTTAAAGCCACTCGGCATCCGCTGGACGAGCGATTTCCTGAGTGGGGCGAGAGTCCCTATTACTCGGTCACAATTAGCGGAACTAAGACGCTTTCCGATCTGCTTACGCACCTCTATGTCCTGATCCCGGTTTTCGATAACGACAAACACTACTTTGTGGGCGAGGACGAACTGGAAAAACTGCTGGCCAAAGGAACGGGCTGGCTGGCGTCCCATCCCGAGAAAGAGCAGATCAGCCGGCGTTATTTGAAGCACCGCGCCAGTCTGTTTCGCCAAGCTCTGGCTCGACTTGTCGACGAAGAAGCAGCAGCGAACTCGGACAGCGAGAAGGCCGACGGTCAGGAAGATGCACTAGAACGGCCGCTCAGTCTCAACGAGCAGCGGCAGGGGGCGGTCATGGCGGCCCTCCGAAACAGCGGTGCCCGTAGCGTTTTGGATCTTGGCTGTGGTGAAGGGAAGCTGCTGCGCGAATTGCTCAAGGATAAACAGTTCGAGCGAATTGTCGGAATGGACGTGTCGATTCGTTCGCTGGAGATGGCCCACAAGCGACTGAAGCTCGACCGATTGCCGGAACGACAAGCTCAACGATTGGAGTTGATTCACGGATCCTTGATCTATCGCGATCATCGACTAGAGGGTTTCGACGCAGCGGCGGTTGTTGAAGTGATCGAACATCTCGACCAACCGAGGCTAGCCTCCCTGGAGAGGTCGGTGTTCGAATTCGCCCGGCCCAAGACGGTCGTACTGACAACGCCGAATCAGGAATACAACGTAATGTGGGAGACGCTGACCGCGGGCGAATTCCGGCATTCCGATCATCGTTTCGAGTGGACTCGGCAAGAGTTTCAAGTTTGGGCGCAGCGGATCGCCGAACAGCACGATTATTCGGTCCGGTTTCAGCCGGTGGGACCCGAAGACGAACATGTTGGATCGCCGACGCAGATGGGGGTTTTTAAGCGTGACTAGACCTCATCGAAAAATAGACAGATCGATCAATTGGGCTCGGGCCTGCGCAATCTTCGGGAATCCACAGCCTCCCAAGACTGTGTGGGAACGACAGTTTGACTATTTCGACGACGATTTGAAGCGGCTTGCCCGAACTCCATACAAACAGATGGATGTCTCGGATCTGTGGTATTACTACCACGATCTTGCGTATTCCGAACTCCAGCCCGATCTATTCGCTTACTTGTTTCCAGCATGTCTAATGGATTGGTGCCAGTCGCTCATGAGAAACGAACCCTGTTCTCATGGCGACTCCGAATTCCACTATGGCGTCCATCACGGAAATGTCTTCGAGAAGATGTTGACGCCCCAACAACAGCGGGACGTTTTGGAATTCTTTCGAGACGGGTTCTTGGAACGTTTGGACATCGAGCGAAGGTTCGCACAACTTCAAAACAAGATTCCGTCCGTTGCCTGGATGGGCCGCTTCAATTCTCTTGGAATCATCCTCCCGAAGATTGATCTGATTTGGAATCCGTGGTGGTCGCTTGACACGCCGGGACGAGCCATCGCGGCACTTCAGTATTGTTCGGATTTGATGTACTTCGACGGGGACAATCCGCTGTTCGAAATGTGGGGCGGCTGTGGCCCACATATTTGGGAAAACGATAGCTATATGTTCGACACTGGATGGGCTGACGATAATTTGAACTTCCTAACAACGACACTCACGGTCAATTTCGTCCACGATAAAGTTGTAAACGCAGCGGAACGGCTAAGAGAAGAACCAGATTTCGAGAAAGCTCAACAGATGGAGCATGACCTGCCGGATTGCCAAGAACTGATTGAAGAACGAATCAATGAACTTCCACGTTTGCTAGCCAACGCGGACGCGGTGGATTGGACAGTTTGATGGCTGATTCATGAACACGGCTAGGAGTCTTCACGTGTTGCTGACTGGGATTCACCTGATGTGGACAGGCGAGGTCGAAGCAGATTTGGTCGAACTGATCAAGACGGCCAACATCGAACGCAAAGTGGTCGGTATGGCAAGAGGAAGAAACAGAAACATGGGCCGCAGCCGTCCCTGAGTGGCAGAAGCTCTGGGAGAAGCCTTCAACATGAACATCAAGATCCCCAATCTATCACTCGTCGTGCTGATCGGCCCCAGCGGCTCGGGCAAGAGTACGTTTGCACGAAAGCACTTCCTGCCTACCGAAGTGATTGCCTCTGATGCTTGCCGGGCGATGGTCAGCGACGACGAGAACGATCAGAGCGTTACGAATGAGGCCTTTGAATTGCTGCACTACATTGCCGCCAAAAGGCTGGCTCTAGGGCGGCTGGCGGTGGTCGATGCAACGAACGTGCAGCCCGAGGTGCGGAAATCGTTGGTGCCGCTGGCTCGCAAGTTTCACTGCCTGCCAGTCGCTATTGTGTTGAACGTCCCGGAAGACGAGTGCCATGGACGTAACCGGGAACGCGACGATCGAAACTTCGGCCCGCATGTCGTACGGCAGCAGTGTTCTCAGCTTCGCCGCTCGTTGAAAAAACTCAAGCGCGAGGGCTTTCGGCATATTTTTGTCATGGAAAGCGTGGCGGAGGTTGATGGAGCGACGGTCGAGCGAGTGCCTTTGTGGAACGACAAGCGTGACGAGCGCGGGCCGTTCGACATTATTGGCGATGTGCACGGTTGCTGTGACGAATTGGAGCAACTTCTGCAGCGACTCGGATACGAAGTGACCACCCCCGCTTCCGATGGACCACCTGGCGGACCAGTGTTTGCGAATCCCGAAGGCCGCAAGGCAGTCTTTGTTGGCGATCTCGTCGACCGGGGGCCGAGGATCTTGGACACCGTAAATCTGGTGCGAGCCATGGTGGTGTCGGGATCGGCGATCTGCGTTCCTGGGAACCACGACGTGAAGCTGTTGCGGAAGCTGAACGGCAAGAGTGTGCAAATCACGCATGGGTTGGCCAACTCGCTGGCCGAGATCGAATCGCTTCCGACCGACGTCCGCGAATCGTATTGCAAGGATCTGCGCACATTTCTGGACGGTCTCGTGAGCCACTACGTACTCGATGGCGGGAAGCTGGTCGTGGCCCATGCCGGAATGAAAGAAGCGATGCAGGGACGGGGCTCGGGCAAGGTCCGCGAGTTTGCTCTGTACGGCGAAACCTCGGGAGAAACGGATGAGTTTGGCTTGCCGGTGCGCTACGACTGGGCCGCCGAATACCGGGGCCAGGCGAACGTTGTCTATGGCCATACTCCCATACCGGAACCAGAGTGGCTGAATCGCACGGTCAACATCGACACCGGCTGTGTCTTCGGAGGCAAATTGACGTCGCTCCGTTATCCGGAAAACGAATTTGTCTCGGTCGCGGCCAAGCAGACTTACTGCGAACCAGCGCGGCCGTTTCTCGACGCCGAGCAGCAATCGCCGTTATCGGCTCAGCAGTTGCACGACGACATGCTGGATGCCGAGGACGTTCTGGGAAAGCGAATCATCTCGACGCGGCTTCAACGCAATGTCACGATTCGCGAGGAAAATGCCACCGCGGCCTTGGAAGTGATGAGCCGATTCGCGGCCAATCCAAAATGGCTCATCTATCTTCCGCCCACGATGTCGCCATGTGAAACGACTCGCGAAACCGGTCTATTGGAACACCCCGCCGAGGCGTTTTCGTACTTCCGCGGCCAAGGCGTGCCACAAGTTGTGTGTCAAGAAAAGCATATGGGCTCCCGAGCGGTTGTCGTCATCTGCCAGGACGACGATGCGGCTCGTGAGAGATTCGGCATCGCCGACGGAGAAGCCGGCATAATCCACACTCGCACCGGCCGCCGGTTCTTCAACGATGCCGAAATTGAAACACAGATTCTCGAACGACTGCGATCCGCCATGACCCGCGCGGGATTCTGGGAACAGTTCAACACGACTTGGGCGGTTCTGGACTGCGAGTTGATGCCTTGGTCGGCCAAGGCGCGGGAGCTTTTGCGCTCCCAGTACGCTGCCGTCGGAGCGGCGGGAAAGGCTTCCTTGCCTCAGGCGGTGGAGGTACTCGAACAAACCACAAAGCGGCTGGGCAAAAATGGGCCAGGGGTTGATGAAGTGTTGGAGCGGTACGCCGAACGCCGGCAGTCCATCGATCAATTCGTGACGGCTTACCGGCAATACTGCTGGCCTGTTGAATCAGTGGACGATCTCAAGTTGGCACCGTTTCACTTGCTGGCCACGGAGGGAACCGTCCACATAGACCAAAATCACGTTTGGCATATGGAGACACTTACCAAAGTCTGCCGTGAAGACCGTGGCATCCTGTTGGCTACTGAATTTAAGGTTGTCGATGTCACCGATGTCGATAGCCAAGCCGTCGGCATCGAATGGTGGACGAATCTGACGGGGCAAGGCGGCGAGGGGATGGTCGTCAAACCGAGCGAGTGGATTGTGCGTGGAAAGAAGGGACTGGTTCAGCCAGCGGTAAAGTGCCGTGGCCGGGAGTATTTACGGATCATCTACGGCCCCGACTACACGGCCGACCAGCATCTTTCCCGGCTGCGAGCCCGCCGTTTAGGGCGCAAGCGGTCGTTGGCCCTACGCGAATTCGCGCTCGGCATCGAAGCGCTCGAGCGGTTTGTACGCCGGGAACCGCTTCGACGCGTTCATGAGTGCGTGTTTGGCGTGCTGGCCCTGGAAAGCGAGCCCGTGGACCCCAGGCTGTGATCGATAGCAATCAGAATCCATTCGTCTCGCCTTCATGAGCTTTCATCACGGTTTGTGGTGAGAACGGTGGAATTCATCTAAACTGATCACACCATGGCAGCTATCGTTCCATCCGCGGTCGAAAAGTTGAAGCAGGATCTTGCCAAGTTTGATCCCGCTCACACGGAATATGCGAGCCAATTCGTCGAGCGTCTGTTGTGCGGCGCGCGGGAAATTGGGGCCAGTGATGTCCACCTGACTCCCAGCGGCGAACAACTCGACGTCCGTTGGCGCATTGACGGCGTGTTGCAAAATCTCGGGTGTTTCCCTTCGGGACTGGCGGCCGACGTTGTCGCTCGGCTCAAGGTGCTGGCCGAGTTGCTGACCTACCGTACTGACGTTCCGCAAGAGGGACGTATTCGCGCGACGCCGGCGGAAGTCGAAATGCGAGTCAGCACGTTTCCGACACTGCACGGCGAACGCGTCGTGGTGCGGATCTTCGCGGCACAAAAAGCTTTTTTACATTTACAAGATTTGCAGTTGCCCGACGAAATTAGGGTGACCTTGAAGGCTTCCCTCTCGGAAACGTCCGGCGCGATTCTGATCAGCGGCCCGGCGGGCAGCGGTAAAACGACCACCGCCTACGCCTGCCTGCGCGGATTGGTGGAATCGTCGGAGGGGGGGAAGAGCATCGTTGCACTTGAAGATCCCATCGAAGTCGCCGTGCCGGGCGTGGCCCAATCGCAAATCAATCCGGCGGCGGGGTTCGATCTGGCCAGTGGCCTGCGGAGCATCATGCGGCAAGACCCTGAAGTCCTGTTGATCGGCGAGATTCGCGACCGGCCCACCGCCGAAGCCGCTTTTCAGGCGTCACTGACCGGGCATCTGGTGATCACGACGTTTCACGCCGGCAATTGCGGGGAAGCCCTCAGCCGGCTTGCCGATATGGGAATTGAACCGTACTTGCTGCGTAGCGGCATCTTGGCGGTCTTGAGCCAGCGGTTGTTACGCCGTTTGTGCCAGTGTTCCCAGGCCAACGACGAACAGGACGCGCGGCTCGGGTTGCCCGTTAGTTCAAGCCGAACGGCGGTCGGGTGCGAAGCGTGCGCCGGTTCGGGCTACCAAGGCCGGCTGGCCATTGCCGAGGTCATGACGCTTGCATCTCATGATGTGGCGCAAGCCGTTCTAGACCGGCTGGACGCCCGCGAGCTAGAGAAAATTGCCATCAACAGCGGCATGAAAACCAACTGGCAGCGTGCCTGCGCCGCCATCGAAGCAGGACAAACGAGCCCCGCGGAAGTTAGACGAGTATTGGGATTCGCGGCCCAACGTTAATCGCCCACAACTAGGCTAAGGATTCGTAAGAAGGTTGCTTCCCAAATTGTGGTGCGGCCGTCTCGGCTGTAATGGGCAGGCGAGACGCCCGCACCACAAGTCATTCCCTTTTATGCTCGAACCCAAGTCATGGCATTTAGGCACCTACGAACCGTCGCACGCAGGTTGTGCGAATTGCTTGTCGCGTTGCTATTTGGTGTTTCCACGGCATTCTTACTAATGGACCAGGGCTTTGGCCTGTCGGAGATTCGTTTTTTGATCGTCGCCACAATACCGGCGACAATCGTGGGAGGCCTGCTTGGATTCCTTGCCGGATGGAGCTTGCTGCGTGACCGGCCTCGGGCGGGCGCTACGCCCGCTACCGCTGAAAGCCTGGCCGAGCACTTCCCCGCAAACCGGCCGATGACCAACATTCGTCTCGAACATTTGATCGCTTTAAACGACGAGATGGCAGCGCTGGCCCGCGTCGGAGTGCCGCTGGAACGAGGTCTCATTCAACTCGGAGACGAACTGCCCGGCAGGTTGGGGGCGATTTCCACGGAACTGGGCCGCCGCATGGAGTCGGGCGAAAGTCTGTCGCAGATTGTCTCGCGGACCGACAATGGTTTTCCGCCAATCTATCGCGCGGTGGTCGAAGCGGGAATTCGCGGCGGGCGTTTGTCGCTTGCTTTGGAGGGACTGTCGACCTCGGTGCGCCGAGTGGCCGAGATGCGGCGGATCATCAGCGGCGCATTATTCTATCCGCTGGTCCTGATCGGTTTTTCTTATTTGATGTTTGTTCTGCTGGCCAGTTACTGGATGCCCTGGATCGCCGACGGATACCAAGAGATGGTTGGCGGCGGCGGCTACTGGCTGGAGATTCTTGCCATGTTCGGCCGTTCCTCCGTTTACTGGTGGTATATTCCGCCTTTGTTGGCCGCCGGCCTCTTGGCGAGGGCCTGGTATCGTAGCGGACGATATTGGGGCCATGCTTCCAAGAACGTCTGGGCGACGCGGTTGCCGACGATTTCCGGAATGTTAAAGGCCGCGCGTTTGGCGGCGTTTTCCGAAACGCTGCGGATGCTTGTCGAACAGAATGTGCCTCTTGGCGAAGCGGTCGTTTTGTCGGCCGACGCAAGCGGTGATCGCGGTTTGATGGTGTCTTGCCAAGCGCTGGCGGACAGGATTGAACATGGTGACGCGGTGGACACGCGCCAGCTAAAGTCATGTGGATTCCCGCCGCTGTTGGGCTGGATGTTGGCGGTTGGAAACCGGCGGGGCGAACTGAGCCGCACGCTGCAACATCTAGCCGAGGTATATCGCGCCCAGGCGACGAGGATCTCCAATTGGCTAGTCGCCTGTTTGCCGATTGTGGCCGCCGCCGGTGTTGGCGGCACGGTCGTCGCTCTGTTGGCAGTCATGGTCTTGGGACCGTGGTTTCGTTTGCTTTACGAGTTGGGGCAACAACTTTGACCGCTCATGAATCCGTCGAATCGAACCACTAGGTAACGGCGTGGCAACGAGTTCGGAAAACGCGCTTCCACAACTATCCGCCAGCGAGGCGGACCGGTTGACACAGCGTCTAGCCGAGTTGGCATCCAGTTCGCTGCCGCTGCATGATGGGCTGCGCGCCGCGGCCGCGGAAGCTCCCACACGTCGCTTGGCAATCACGTTGGAAGCGTTCGCGGCGGATCTTGAACGGGGGCGACCGCTGGAAGAGGTGGCGCGGGATGCGGTAGGCAAGATGCCGCGCACGGTTGGCGGCTTGTTGCTGGCGGCGGCCAAAACCGGCCGCTTTGGCGAGGTACTCGGCGAGCTTATTCAACATCAGCGGCGGATTAGGCAGCTTCGTCGGTCGATCACTGGCGCGCTGATTTATCCGGGATTGCTCTTGGCGGCGACGACCCTATTGATCTTTTCGCTGCAGCAGGTCGTTGTAGTAGGAGTGATCAACATCGCCATTGAATTTGAAATCGAGTTGAAGCCTGTCACGCAGGCCTTGGTTTGGTGGTCGAACGTCGGAAGCTGGATGGTCTTATGGACCGTGATCGGAATTGCCGTTTTGTGCGTGGCGATTCGGCTTTTCGCCGGCCCGGCACGGTGGAGCCGCATTTACGGCAGTGTGCCAATTTTTGGTCCCGTTTCGCGATGGTCGGCGGTCGCCGCTTGGTCTCGCCTGATGACCATTCTGCTGGACCAAGACGTTCCCTTGCCAACGGCGTTACGACTGGCGGCCGACGGATCGGGCAACGCGGGTTTGGCGGCGGACAGCCGCGGGCTCGCGACGGCCGCGGAAGAACAAGGAAGTTTGTCCAAGGCGATGGCCGCCGGCAATCGGTGGCCGCCCCTGCTGAAATCGCTGGTCGTCCAAGGGGAACGCAACCAGTCGCTGGCAGATTCCTTGCGCGCGGCCGCGGAAATCTACGAATGCCGAGTTCAGATGCGTGCCAGCATGCTGCGCGCGATTTTGCCGCCGTTGGTTTTTGTGTTCGTGGGCATGTTGCTTTCGTTTATCGCCACGGGAATGATCATGCCCTTGATGCAGATGGTAAACATGCTCAGTTGGAATTCGGACCAGGAGCTTCCCCTGACGGCGCATGGGGGCCTGTTGAATCTGGCTGGATTGGTGATACTCGGTGGGGCATTGCTGTGGGCGGTGATGCTTATTTACGGCCGGCGCGAACGCGTCTCCGACGACTGGATCAAACGTGTCATGACCATCGGGGGCTGGATGCTGATTCTGGCCGGGATCCTCGGCGTGGTACTCAACACCCACGGGCCGATGCTCTACCTGTTCTTGCCCTTGGTCATTGTGGTTTTGATTATTGTCCTGAGTAAATTTCGATACGCGGAGCGGCGCGCGCTGATCTGGTCGATGGGGGTCGCCATCGAACGGGGCATTCCCTTGCCGGAGGCCTTACGCGCCATAGCCGGTGAACTAAGCGACCAGATCGGGCTGCGAGCGTGGCGGGCGGCGGACCTTTTGCAGTCCGGGGGCGCGTTGCCGCGGGCGTTGAGAATCTCTCACAACCAACTTCCCATGGACGCGCGGATCGCCGTCGATTTTGGCTACCACCACAATTGCCTCAGCCCCGCGATTCGCTGCGTCATTGACGAGAATGATCCCTTGGAATCGCACTTGGGCGCGCTTTACGAAAAGTGCTTGTATTTGAGTATTGTGTTCGCCTTTGCAGTGGGGGCGTTGTGCTATCTGCTAGTCCGGTTCGTGCCCATGGTCGATCGGAACCTGAGGGATCTAGACCTCGAAGTACCGCAAGCGACTCAGGTGCTGTTCCACGTCGCCCGCCATTTCTCGCTTACTTGGTACGTTTATTTACCGATCGCAGTTCTGCTGCTGGTGTCGCTGGTGCTGGGATTGCTCGTCTATGTGGGGCGATTGCCGCGGAGCTTTCCCTTTGTGGGCTGGTTGAGTCTGCGAACCGACTCGGCCACGGTCCTCAAGCTGCTGGGGCTGGCGGTTGAGCGACGCCAACCGCTGGGCGAGGCGATTCAGTTCCTGGCCGACCATCATCCCAACCCTAACCTGCGACACCGATTGCTGATTTCCGTCCAAGAGACGACCAACGGAATGGATTGGTGTGAGAGCCTAAAGCGCAATGGTATCATTAAGCCGGTCGACGTTGCCGTGCTGCAAGCGGCCGGGCGAGTCGGCAATCTGGCTTGGGCCATGGCCGAAATGTCGGATCGCATCAAGCGGCAAATGGTCTACCGTACGACAGCGCTGCTGAACTTGGCTTTTCCCGGAGTGGTGATGGCGGTTGCTCTGCTGTGTTTCTCCATCGTGATGGGCGTGATGGGGCCGCTAATAGAATTAATTAGTAAGATGAGTGTCCAATGACCCGTTGTGTCTGTCATTCAGGATCGAAGAGCCGTCGCCGTGGCGCCACGATTGTGGAAGCCGTCGTTTCCTTGGTCGTCCTGTCCACGGTAACAATGATCGTCGTGCAGTCGATGGCCGGGATGTTCGGGCAGCAGAGGATGCTCCGTCAACAAGCCCTGGCGCGCGAAGAAGCGGCCAACTTGATGGAACGCGCGTTCGCCCTGCCTTGGGACCAACTTACGAATGACGAACTCGCGGGCTGGGAAATCTCCGAGCCGTCTTTACGATCGCACGCGCAAGCCAAGTTGGCCATGGAGGTTGTTCCGCTTGAGCAATCTCCCGCGTCCAAAAGAATACGTATCGAGATTTCGGTGCCTCAGCCAAATAGGCAAGCGAGCGTCGAAGTGCAACTGGTGGCGTGGCGTTACGAACTACGGGGCGCAAAATGATGATCATTCAACGTCCCCGACGGCATGCTCCCCGAGTTGCGAAGCACTTTGGAAGGGGCCATGCGCTCCGTCGCCGCGCGGTTACCCTGATCGAGATGATCGTCGTTGTCGCCGTGATGTCGATCGTCCTTGGTACGCTTAGCGTGACGCTCGCGGCGGTGATGCGGGCGGAACGTAACAACCGTGACGAGTTGAATCAGTTTCAAAACCTGTCGCTGCTGTCGCGGCAACTTCGTATCGATACGCATCACGCGACGGCCGCCAAGCTGATTCGTTCGACGGAGAGTGATGCGGTCGAGGGCGTCGAACTAGTGCAAGCCGACGGGCGAGCGGTTCAGTACATCCTCGATACACCCAATGTTCATCGAACTGATAGGCAAGGTGAAGCCATGGTTCATCGCGAGACATTTGTCATGCCGCAGGAAGCGGTGGTTACGTGGAATGTAGCGGACGACGCGGGCCACTCGACGGTCTCGGTGCTTGTCGTCCGATCCGTCGGTATCTCCAATGCTGCCGGCATTCCGACTCGCGAAACTACACCGCTAATACACATTGAGGCCACCGTGGGACTCTCACTCTCATCCAGGGCGATACCAAGAACATGAATCCCAGCGTCTCGCGAAATCGTTTCTGTTGGCCGGGAAACGCCAACTCCCCCCAGTCCGCGAACCGTCGTGGCGTGATGCTGCTCGCGACCGTCATTTGCTTGGCGGTTGTAACGACGATTTCCGGCGTCATCATCCAAGGAATGATCATTCGGCACCGGCAGTCGCGGAGTGAACAAGACCAGCTGCAGGCGTTGTGGCTCACCGAATCGGCCGCTCAGCGGGCGCTTTCGCGACTCATGGAAACAGACTACCAAGGCGAAACCTGGCGGATCCCCGCCAACCAGATAGACCGAAAACATGCTGGCCAAGTCATCATCAAGGTCACTCGAATGGAAACGGATCACGGCGTGGCGATTGTCGATGTTCAAGCCGACTTGGTGGCCGGGAAAGTCGATCGTGTGCGTCATTCAAGGCGGTTCCAGTTCTCCGTCGCTTCCGCGGGAGAGGCACCATGAAGGCTCGCCGACGCAAAGCCTACACGATGATCGAAATGCTGATCGCAATGGCGATCATGGGGATTTTGATCGCTCTGCTACTGCCAGCGATCGGCACGACAAGAGAGTATGCCCGACGTGTCCGATGCGAAGCCAATTTGTCTCAGCTCGCGATCGCGCTGCACCACTATGAAATCAATCATCGTTCGTTTCCGTCGGGCGTCATCGAACCGCAAGGTCCCGTGTCGCACGCGCCGGCCGGGTATCACCAAAACTGGATTGTGCATTGTCTGCCCTACTTGGAAGAAGGGACTCTGTGCAACAACATCGATACGGAATCCGGCGTCTATGAAGCGAGCAACGACCGCGCCCGCGTTCAGGTCGTTGGGTATCTGGCCTGTTCCTCGACGGTAAGGACACCCACTTACAGCAACTATGCGGGAGTTCATGGCGACGTTGAATCGCCAATCGACGTCACCAACAGCGGAATACTGTTTCTCAACAGCGGCGTTAGCGTCAAGAATGTGACCGACGGGCTATCGAACACGTTGCTCATCGGTGAAAAGCTAGTTGACGCGAGCGACTTAGGTTGGATGTCGGGCACTCGTTCGACGTTGCGAAACGCCGGGCAGCGGATCAACGTGGTGATCCCCACGGAGTGGCCCAACGGTCCGCTCGATGTGCAAGAATGGGGTGCAGCCGATTCGCGACTGACAGAAATATCAGCGAAGCCGTTGTTCGTCGGCGGTTTTGCCAGCCGTCATCCCAACGGTGCTAACTTCGCGTTGGGTGATGGCCGCGTTCAGTTTTTCGGCGAGGGAATTGATAAGACTCTCTACCAGTGCCTCGCCAATCGCGCCGACGGCACCTTAATTCAGAAACCGTTTTGACGGGAACAACATGATGCCTAATAAATCTAGTGAGGCAGTGCCCCAGACCAATACGAGCTATCGCTCGGATTCGATAATCTGCTCCCGTTGGTCGCTAGCCTTGCTTCAAATACAACAGAATTCACGGAACAATAAATCTAGGGCGTTCACGCTGGTCGAACTGTTGGTCGTGCTGGCCATTATCGGCCTGTTGGTGTCGATCATGCTGCCGGCGGTCCAAAGCGTTCGAGAAGCCGCCCGCCGCAGCCAGTGTACTCAGAACCTGGGGCAGTTGATTCTCGCCGTGCATCGCTATGAAACGGGAAATGGCGTCTATCCACCGGGGACCCTCGACCAGGAGGGTCCCGTTTTGACCGAAGCCGAGGGCTTTCACCATAACTGGATTGAACACATCTTGCCCTATCTGGACCAAGGCAACGCGGCGGCCCATATCGACTGGCAGGTGGGAGTGTACCACGAGAACAACGAGCCGGTACGGTCCAAGCGGTTTCCGTTTTTAGTCTGCCCGTCCGCCGCGAACCGCGGACCGTTCAGCAACTATGCGGGGGTGCATCATCACGTCGAGGCACCAATTGACGACGACAATTTAGGTGTCTTCTTCTTGAACAGCCAAATTTCATATCTGGATGTGAGTGACGGGGCAGCCAACACTTTGTTTGTTGGCGAAAAGTTTGTTACCACGCCGGGCGATCTTGGTTGGATGTCCGGAACTCGCGCGACGTTGCGAAACACGGGGACTCCCATTAACAGGACGCCGGAAATTCTGGGTGAACTTGCGCCCAGCCAACCCGAGGAAGTCCGCGAAGTCGACGACAACAGCCCGGCCGGAGATCCCAACAAAGTCGACGACAACAGCACCGTGAGCCCGCCCAACGCCACTGACGCGCCGGCCACGGCCCGGGCGTCCATCCCATCGGACACCGTGGGTGGATTCGAGAGCAAGCATACTGGAAACGGCGCGAATTTCGTGTTTGGGGACGGGCGGGTGAAGTTCCTTCACCGCGGGGTTACGAAGAAGGTCCTTCAGCAACTGGGGCAACGTAACGACGGAACACTCATTAACACGACCGATTATTGAAGCCGGCCCGACGCAAACCGATGGTTGAAGATCTATCTCAAACTCGTCGCGGCTATCCGCTGTCCGCCCTGTTCGGTCTCGTCGCCGCCTGCGCGATCATCTTGGCACTGGTCGCGCCGATCATAGAATCGGCACTGGAGCAAGAATTTGGGGTCGAGCCGGTCGTCGTGGCTATTCTCGTGGGTGGCCTCGTCACCGTTTGCCTGGGTATGATCGTGGGAGGCTGTCATTACCGCCGCCTATTTGGGGTGTCTTTGGGTGGCCTCGTCGGCCTGTTCCTGGGTCCGCTGATTGGTATGTTAACCTTAATACCCATTACCGCCGGCAATCGATTGTTTTGCGTCATGATTGGAGGATCGGTCATCCTGGTTGGGCTGGGCGCGTTCATGCGACTGACCCAACGCGATGGCGACGACCGTAGGGGTTGCGATTTGATGGATGAGCCACCGATCGAAGCCGAGATCGTCGACGATCCTGAACAGGTTCA
Organism: Planctomycetota bacterium; assembly: GCA_029259935.1. The sequence goes on along the minus strand of JAJDEH010000319.1, from coordinate 29,656 downwards.
GCGGGTTCGCCAGTAAATTTTTTGCGGCGTAACAACTACGACAACATGGCATCAAGGTCTACTCGAACGATTGTTCGCCGTACGTGCGAACTGCTTGGCGCTCTGCTGTTTGGCCTGCCGGTGTTGTTGTATTTGCAAGCGGCGCAAGGTCTCGTCTGGGGGGACTTTTGTTCGATGGGCGCTGTCGTCCTGGCGGCGGTGGTTGGCGGGATCGTTGGATTCCTGCTAGGGGCGTTCTTGCTGCCAGACCGGTCCGCGGAATTGATGACAACGGGATCTTCGTCGTCCAACGTTCAATCGCGACAACGGGGGGCGTCGATTTCGCTCGATCAACTGATTGCCTTGAACGACGAATTGGCCGCGCTGTCGCGCGTGGGCGTGCCGTTGGAGCGCGGGTTAATTCAGATCAGCGATGATATGCCGGGGCGGCTGGGCCGCATCACCGAGGAAATGGGAAGGCGGCTGGAAGCGGGCGAAAGCTTGGCGCATATCGTTTCGGAAACCGATGGCCGATTCCCGCCGCTGTATCGCGCCGTCGTCGAAGCGGGCATCCGCGGCGGCAACCTCACGGCCGCGCTGGACGGGCTGTCTTCCACGGTGCGTCGCGTGGCCGAACTGCGAAAGCTTGTCGGCTTTTCGCTCATCTATCCCCTGGCGATTATCGGCTTGGCGTACATGATGTTCGTGATCACCATTTCTTACACGACACCCGGACTGCTAAGCCTGCACGGCGAGCTTGAATTATCCGGGAACTGGTGGTTGGAACGCTTGGTGATGCTGGGCCAGAGCAGCGGAAAATGGTGGCCCTGGCCGCCAGTGATCGGGGCCGTTGTTTTGCTGGCCGTTTGGCTGTGGTCGGGTCGGTCCGGCGGCGACCACGGTTTGTGGGGACGGCTGCCGACGTTTGGCCGCGTGATGCGGGCCGGCCGGGTCGCGTCCTTCGCCGAAGTCTTCAAATTGCTCGTCGAACAAGCGGTGCCCCTGGACGAGGCGATTGTGTTGGCGGCAAGTGCCAGCGGCGATGCTTCGTTACAACGGGCAAGTGATGAAATGGCCCGCCAAATTCGTGGCGGCAGGCAGGCGGACACTCCCGTGCTCGGATTTCCGCCGCTGTTGCATTGGATGATCGCCAACAGCAGCGGATCGGAACAGCTTGGCGCGGCGCTCGGGCAGATGGCTCGTCGATATCATGCCCGGGCGCAACGCTTGAGCCAGTGGATGACGGTTTATCTGCCGATGGTGTTGGCCGCGGGGCTTGGCGGAACGGCCACGCTTCTGCTGGCATTAATCACCCTTGGTCCCTGGTTACAGATTCTCTACCAATTGGGCCAGCCGTAACCCCAACATGACAGACGAAGATCAAAACTCGATTCCCAATTTGTCGGCCCGCGACGCCGAGCAGTTGGCAACACACCTGTCGGAAGTGGCTCGTGATTCGATTCCCTTGGATACGGGCCTGTTGGCGGCGGCGGAAGAAGCCGGCAACCGGCGGATCGCTCGGGCGCTGCGGTCCATCGCCGCCGCGCTGCAACGCGGACAAAGCGTGGAAGAGGTTTTGAGCCAGGCTCATGGCCGCCTGCCACGCCATATTGGCGGACTGGTCGCGGCCGCCGCTCGGACCGGGAAATTCAGCGAAGCGCTAAGTCAGTTTGTCGACCATCACCAGGCGGTTCGCCAATTGCGGCGGTCGGTATCGTCGGCGCTGGCTTATCCCCTGCTGGTCGTGGTGGCGACGTTGCTAATGCTGATGGTGGGAGCGTTTTTCTTTGTGCCTCAATTTGACGAGATGTATCGCGATCTCGAATTGGAACTGCCCAAGGCGACGTTGTCGCTGCTGTGGTGGGCCCACACGGGGCTGCCGATTCTGCTGGCGTTGGCCGGCGGGTTGCTGATCGCGCTCCTCGGTCTGCGACTATTTGGCGGTGCCGCGATCTGGCGGCGGGCGTTTGCCACGGTGCCGGTCTTCGGACCGCTTGGCCATTGGGCCGGTGTCGCGGAATGGACACGGCTGCTGGGCATTCTTGTGGAACAGCAAGTGCCGTTGCCCGACGCCCTGCGGCTGGCCGCGGACGGGTTGCATGATGCCAACCTGCGGGAAGTCTCCCATGGGCTGGCCCAGGACGCTTCCCAAGGCCGGGAACTTTCGGATCTGATTGGTTCAACCTATCGGCTGCCGCCGCTGCTGGTTCCCTTCGTGTCAGCGGGCGAACAAACTCGGTCGCTCAGCGGCGCGTTGCTCACGTTGAGCGACCTGTATGTTGAACGAGTACGTCAGAGGGCGGCTTTGTATCGTTCGATCCTGCCACCCGTCCTTTTTATTTTGGTAGGATTTCTAGCCGTTTGGGTGATTGGAGGATTGATGTTACCGTTGATAGCGTTAGTCGACGCCATCGGTGGTTTTTGAAGATCCCATGGCCTGCCTCAAGACTGAAAATGAACCTGAAAAGCCAGCTTCCGCAAGATTCCACGTTTTGAACATTTTGTATTCAGATTTTGAATTGATTTTGAATTTCGAGATTCGTAATTCGAATTTCTCGAACCATCCTTTCGTCGTGCGCGGAAAGTGAACTACTAAGACTCAGACATGCACCTTTTTGGACTCACCATTCTGGGCGGCGCGCTGCTGTGGACGGTCAACCTGATCTACGGCCGTCATCGTCCCGCGGCGGATGATCTGCTGCGCCGAGTGTTGATCATCATCGGCTGGTTGCTGGTGCTTGTGGGCCTGCTGGCCGGTCTCGGCGGAGCATTGCTTGGCATCGTGGCGGTCGCGGTGATTCTGATGGTGGTGAACCGGCTTCGCCGGGCGGAACGCCGGGCGCTGGCGATGGTGATCGGGGTGGCCGCCGAACAGGGCGTCCCGTTGCCTCACGCCGTGCGCGCTTTCGCCGGCGATTGCTCGGATCAGCAAAGCTTGCGTGCCTTACGATTGGCGGAGTTGCTGGAGCAGGGCACGGCGCTGCCGCGCGCCTTGGATGCCAGCTACAACCGTCCAACCCGTGGCTTGCGGGCCGCCATCGAGTTCGGCTGGGAAACAGGCGCACTGGGACCCGCCATCCGCCGCGTTTCGCAAGATGCCGACGATACGGGCAGGCAAGCCCGGTCATTCATTGAAAAAGCTATCTACCTGTTCGCGGTCGTGCTGGCCGTTGGCCTAATGCTGTCGTTCATGATGATCATGATTGTGCCACGGTTTGACATGCTGTTCCAATCTTTCTCGGTGGACATGCCACAGCCCACCAAAATGCTGCTTTCCATGTCTCGCGCTTTCAATTATTTCGAACTGTTTTGGCTGCTGACACTGCTGCTGGCGGCACCGCTGCTTGGGGCGACGATTCTGCTGGCGTTTTTGGCCTATGTCGGCTGGTTTCCGGGCGAATTCCCGCTGCTGGGCGGCTTTACGTTTCGGGCGAACGCGGCCACGGTCTTGCGACTCTTGTCCTTGTCGGTCGAACGGAATCAACCGCTGCTGCAAACGCTGAGTTTTCTGGGCGCGCGATATCCCCACGCGTTGATTCGCGCGCGGCTGCGACAAACAGTTTCGTCCATGAACAACGGCGGGCAATGGTGCGACGGACTGCGGGCGGCCAAAATCATCCAGCCCGGAGACGCGGCGGTTCTGCGGGCGGCGGAACGAGTTAGGAACTTGGCATGGGCCCTGGAAGAGACCGCCGATAGCTCGATGCGGCGCGTCACTTATCGGAGCGCGGCCTTTCTGAATGTCCTGTTCCCCGTGGCATTGGTGAGCTTGGCCCTGGCTACCGGGTTTATCGTGGCGGCAATGATGATGCCTTTGAGCGAACTCATTCTTCGTCTGATTCCATGATGTACCTACGGCAACACAACACGAGGATCGCTGGCCGGCGCCGCGCCGCGGCAACGATTGTCGAAGTGACCATTTCCATGCTGCTGCTGACCATCATGCTGATTGCCGTGGCGCAAGCGATGGCCCAAGTCGTCAAGCAACGTCGAGCGGTCCAGCGCCGGTTGCTGGCAACGGACGTCGTGGCGAACCATATGGAGCGAGCCGCCGCGCTGCCTTGGGAGGAACTGACGGCCGAGCGAATGGAAGCGTGGCGTCTGGCCAGCGACGTGACCGACCGGCTGCCCGATTCCAAGTTGACTTTCCACGTGGACGCAACGGGCGAAAACCCCACGGCCAAACGCGTTATCGTCGAACTCCAGTGGTCGAATTCCGCCGGCGACATGGTGGAACCCGCTCGATTGGTGACATGGAGACATCGGGGCCACGCCAAGGAGCGAAGTCCATGACCCTGATCGCCCCGAAATGCCATCGCAAGGGCACGACGTTGGTTGAACTGATCGTCGTTATCACACTCACGGCGCTCATTCTCTCGACGGTCGCCGTGACATTGAACGCGATGTACGACATCGACAACCAAGTTCGCGATGATGTGGCGCGAATGACGAATTGGGGACGGCTTTCGATCGCCTTGCGCCGCGACGCTCACACGGCACAGTCGGCCAAGGTGGTTGACTCGACGAATTACGATCCATCTGGCAGCAAGGCACTCGAACTGAAAATTTCCCCGACGCGGCGAATCGTGTACACGCGCGATGAGCGTGCCGTCATCCGCCAAGTTTACGACGACGATCTTGTCACTCATCAGGACGGATTCTCGCTCAGGCCGGACGTCGAACCAGTGTGGCAAGTCGATACCGGGGGCCATTTGCCGATGGCCGTCATGACTGCCGTGGATGCGGAAGGGCAATCGATGGGCTCATCGATCGAAGCGGCTGTAGGGCTGGATTCACGTCAAATTCCGGAGGATCAGCCATGAGCGCCCGCTTCGTACATCGGTTGACGAGAAGACCGCTGCAATCTTGTGGCTCACGGCGGGGGGCGGTCCTCCTGACGGTGGTCGTTTGTTTGATGGTGGTGACGGTACTTTCCGTGGCGCTCGCCAGGACGCTTGTCATGCAACATCGCCAGTTGCAAACGCGGCAACATCAATTGCAAGCCTTATGGCTCATGCAGGCGGCGGTCGATCGGGCGCATGCCAAATTAAAGGACGCCGGCGAGGGGGCCACACCCTACGTGGGCGAGACATGGGAAATTTCAGCCGAGCAACTCGGTGGCGAGCACGCGGCGCTTGTGGTGATCGAAGCGGAACCGTCCAGCGAGGATGCGTCACGAATCGTGGTGGATATCGACGTTCAATATCCCGCACAGGCGGTCAAGAGTGTCCGCAAGAACAGGCGGATTGTGATGTCGATTAACCAAGACAATAACGAGTTGGGAGAAGACCTATGAGTCTGCATCCCGCGCGAAGAAGGCGCGCGATCACGCTACTCGAGATCCTCATCGTGATCTCCATCATTGGGGTCTTGATTTTTCTGCTGTTACCGGCGGTCGCGGCCATGCGCGAGTCGGCTCGCCGTTTGCAGTGCCAGAACAACTTGACGCAGCTAACGATGTCGATTCAGCACTACGAGTACGCAAATCGCTTCTATCCGCCCGGCGTCGTGGATGCCAAGGGCCCGGTGCTGAATCAACCGAAAGGAAATCACCACAATTGGATCAGCCAGACGTTGCCCTTTCGCGAAGGCGGGAGTACTTACCGCCATATTGATTTTGGAGCCAGTGTCTACGACGCAAGGCATGGCCAATTGAAAGTCTTGCATTTTCCACTCTTGTCGTGCCCGTCGACATCCGTTCCCAGTTGGGGGCCCTACGGGGCGATTTCCAACTATGCCGCCATGCACCATGACAGTACCGCGCCAATTGACAGCGACAATAATGGAATGTTTTTCCTGAACAGCCACCTGCGGCGCGACGATGTCGCGGATGGGTTGCCGCATACGATCTTTCTTGGCGAAAAAACGAACGACCTGCCCACCGACCTTGGTTGGATGTCGGGCACGAACGCGACGCTGCGCAACATGGGACGGCCGCTGAATTTCTTTGACAGTACTGAATCCTGGGTTGAGGCGCTTTTTCCTCAAGACATTGACTACACGACATTCGCCGGAACAGCGACCGTGGATGGCTTTGGCAGCGACCATCAAGGTGGCTCTAGCTTTACGTTCGGCGACGGGCACATTCGCTTTTTCCATTCTTCTGTCGACTTGAAGATCCTGCAGAGTTTGGCAAATCGCCACGACGGAGAATTGCTTGGGCTCTCTGATTGAGGTTGGTTGGACTCTCCGATTGAGATGCGGACCGGCCGCCAATCTCGCCCCGAAAATCAAGGAAAAAGAGTCTTGACCCATAGTAACTACCTCGGTAGTATTACCGTTGTAGTTTTCAGGAGTACAGGTCTTCTTCGGGATGAGTTTGAAGCGATGTCTGACGGAACGATTCGGCTCGGTGATTTGCAACTTCGGATCATGAAGGTCTTGTGGAGTTCCGCGCCGGCGACCGTGGCGGAAGTGCAACAGGCACTGCAAGGCGAGCCACTTGCCTACACGACCGTGGCCACGATGTTGCGAAAGATGGAAGACCGCCAGCTTGTGCGGCACCAGGAAGTAGGCCGCAAGTTCCTGTACGAATCTTGCATCAGCGAATCCGATGTGTCACGCAGCATGGCCGACGACTTGATCGACCGCATGTTCGGGGGCCGGCTGGCGGACGCCGTGAGCCATCTTTTGGACACTCGAGAAATTGACCGCGATGAACTGGCGCAGCTTGAAAAACTGATCAAGCAACGAAAGAAGCGATCCCGTAATTGAGGCGCGGAATTGATGGTCGGCCCAACACCCAATGAACTTCGAGACTGGATGGAGCCTCTTGTCGGACTGACACTCGGCCCCATGGTACTCGTGATCCTGGCAGTCATCTTGGCCCGTGTGGTTCGCTCGGGAATTTGGCGACGGGCCATCTGGCAAGTCGTGACGATCGTCCTCCTCTTGTTGTTTGTTGCCGAGTTTACCGGAATGGCGCGCGGCACTGTCGAAATTGGTTACTCGATGGTCCAACACGGTTTCGCAAGTCAGCCGGAGAATCCCACGGAGTTGCGTGAATCAAAACGCGATTTGCCAGAGAGTCAACTCGTGGATAGGCAACCTGGAATAGGGCATCACGAGCCGAAAGGCAACGAATTGGTCGAGATCGATGTTCAGCCTTTGACGGATCCACCAAGAGGTCCCGAGTTGATCGAAGCGTTGCCGGGCCGGCATTTGCCTTACGACTCCGTCGACGATGGGGCACAGCCCGTGGAACACGAATTCGAGTTCACGCCTAGTGCCGACGTCGAGTCCCAGGCTGCCGTTCCTACCGCACCAGCCAGTTCTGAATTCGACACGAATTCCGCCGTCGTCTGGCTGGGACTCATCTGGCTGCTTGGCGCACTCGTGGTCTTATTTCGCGCCATCTGGTCGCGTGTCAAGTTGCGGCGATTCGTGCGACGACAGACCCGCGACGGCGGCGACCGATATCGTGTTTTGGTCACGGAACTATGCAGGCGCATGGGAATCCGCCGTCCAATTCGCTTGTTGGAGTCGGACCATCTGAGTACTCCCGTGGTGTTGGGCGCGATTCGACCCGCGATCATCTTGCCTGCCACTTTCCCCACGGATTTTGGAATCCGTCAACAACATGCAATCTTGGCCCACGAATTGGCCCACGTCGCGGCTGCCGACGGTGCTTGGCAATTCGCGGCCGCCTTGTCCACCTCGCTGTTGTGGTTTCACCCGGCGGCGTGGTGGTCACGTCTGGCTCTTCGCGATGCCAGCGAATTGGCGGCCGACGAAGCGAGTGCCTTGATTCCCGGCGGGGCGGAGTTGCTTGCCGAGTCGCTGGTGGCCTTGGGGCGAAAGATTACCGACCAGCGGCAATTCGCTTGGCTGGCGATGGCGGGCAGCGGTTTTCGCTCCAGCCTTGGCCGCCGCGTCGAGCGACTGCTATCCAGCGGTTCATCTCGCCGCCCACGATTCAAGCCACGGCTGTTGGCAAAAACCGCCTTGGTCGTTTCCTTCACTTTGCTTGCACTTTCCTGCACGGCTTGGGCTCGGCCCCAAGCCAGCCCCTCACGAAAAGGACACCCTATGAACCTCTTGACGAATTCTTGGCAGCGATCGTTGGCCGCGACCGCAGTGCTTTCATTTCTCGGCCCCATGTCGGCGGACGGTCTCGCCGACGAGCGGGATCGGGAAGTTCTGCTAGCCCTTCAGGATGATCGTGCGGAGGACGAACGGCGCGAAGTTCGCGAGCGACGCGAGATTGAAGAGCGTGAGCGGGACTTTCGTGAACGCCAGTTGCGCGAGCGGCGTGAAACTCGAGAGCGTGCTGAACGGGAGCGCGGCGGAGAGCCCCGCCGGGTCGACGGACGGCCTGACCATGATCGAATGGAGCGATTACGTGAAGTCATTCAGAATCGCATTCGCGAGATTTCGCAGGCGCTGGAGCGCTCAGGCGAAGCACCCGAATCAAAACGCCGGGAACTGGCGCAAGGATTGGAACAAGCGAAGCGACAGTTGGAGAACTTCGACAAGGAACGCCGCTCGGGTGACACGGCAGGCCGTCGCCGTCCGGAATTCCGAAACGACGGCGAGCGTCGAATGCATCACTTGCACGTCGCCATCGAAAATCTCAAAGCCGCTGGCCTGCACGATCAAGCTGCTCAGTTAGCACGGCAGGCGGAAGAGATCGAACGCGACCTGAACCGGGAATCTCGCGGGCGAGAACATGACGACCGAGCACACGACCATCATGATCCGGCTGACCATCGCCACGAACACGGCGAACATCATCATGCAGAGGGGCATCCTCCTAGAAATCTAGAAGGCGCGGTTGCGGAGCTGCACGAACAGATGGACCACATGCGCCGGCAAATGGCAGAAATGCGACAAGCGCTGAAGGAGTTGCTTGAGGACCGCGAAGAAGAGGATGATGATGGTGATGACGACGACGAATTTGAAGACGACAACGACGGCTAAGTGCGCGAAGCAGTAGCTGCCTGAAGAAGCGAAGAAGCCGGCGGTGCATCACCTCCGGCTTTTCATCTTCCTCCCCTCCTTTTGTAAGGAGGAGAGGCACTACTTAGAATGTCAAACGAATGCCGCTCGACCGTTAATCAACCAAGCGATAAGCCACGCTGTCGAAGACCAGCGTGACTTCGCCTTCCAAAGCCAAATACTTCGCCGCGTCCTTGCCGTGCTTGGTCGCCAGGTCAAAATACTCCTTGCTGTACCGCTTGACCTCCTGGACGTTCTTTTCCTGGTCCGCCTTCAGCGACGAATCAACCCACTGCCCATTTCGCTGGAAGAACGTCTTATTGCCAACGTTTTGCACGGTCTTTACCACGACCGTTTCGTCGGCCTCGGCACTGTCAAATTGAGCCGCGCCGGAGGCGGGTGCCTGGTTGGCCGCGCGGAACTTGCTCTTGGCAAGCCTCTGCGAAAAGCCCGCCGCGCCGGATTCCCTCTTGAGCGCGCCAAGCGCTTCGGTCGCCAGTCGCCGCCGCGCCCGCACATCGCCGGCTAGCGCCGGGTTGTCGTCGGCCAGGAATGATGTGTAGGGAGTCAGAATGCCGTGCTTGGTAGATAGGGCAATTAGTTCGTCTATCAACTCTTGGTTTTGTCCGTGCAGGTCGATCTGGTCAATAATCTCCCCCACGCGCCGCGTCGCCCACAGTTTTTCAATGAACGAATAAGATTCATCCATCGACAGATTCGTAAACGCGGCAGGGAAGTCGAGGGACTTCGATTGGCCGTCGATGCTGCCCGTGATCGTAACCTTGGCACCGCCGGGCTCCTTGTATCGGCCGACGACGACCAGTTGATCGCCCGCAAATAAGTCGCGAGCATCGGCCGGATAAACGCGACTGATCACCGAACCCCGCTCGGCCGGAAACTTTTCCATGTCGACGCCTATCGCAATGTCCGTCATCGCCGGCGCGCCGATTCGGTTGTAAAGCTGGGCCACGTGCGTTTCGATATCCTCGTTGGGCCGCACATAATGGCTTTGTCCGAAACCGTGGCGGGACATCTTGTCTAGCAGGCGGCTATTCACGTCATAGCCGACTCCCATGCTGAAGATTCGGGCTCGGACTTTGTTTCGATCCTTGGCGTTTTCGACGATTTTCGTTTCCTTGGTTTCTCCGGCCGTGGGCAGCCCATCGGTCAGGAAAATGACATAGCTCGGCTGTTTCTCGTCTTGTAATTGGCCGAGCGCCGTTTTCATGGCGCTGTCGATATTCGTACTGCCGCCGGCGTAGATACCCTCCACGAATCCCAATGCTTGCTCGCGCATCTTGTCGTCGAACTTTTGCAGTTCGGGCTTAAAGCTTTCGACTGAACTGTCGTAGCAGATGATGTTGAACAAGTCGCCGTCGTGCAGATTGTTGAGTACGAACTTGAGCGCGCTTTTGGCTTGCTCCATCTTCTTGCCGCTCATGCTGCCCGAGCGGTCGACGACGAAGAGGACGGTCTTCTTGGTGATTTCTTCTTTGGTCCGTTTGATTTCGGGACTGACCAACAGCAGGAAATACCCCTCTTCGTCTTGCTGTTGCCGAAAGCTCAACAAGCTGGCCCCGACGGGACCATCGCCGACGTCGAACAGCAGTCGAAAGTCGGACGTGGGGACTTCATTCTTGCTGGAGAATTTGGCGGTCGCCTGCAGATTGGTGGGCCGCTTGATTTCGACGGAGTGCGTTGGACTGTAGATGTTCTTGATTTGTGCTTCGCTTTGGATGCTGACGTTGATGTTGACCGCTTCCACCGGATGCGACGTGTACTTGGCCGTACTGAGCGGAAACATGAGTTCCGTCAGACCGCCCTGTTTGCGACAAACCTGCGAGTAACGCAGAGTGACCGTCCGCTCCGCGCCGGGCGGCACGGGAAACACACTCGTTTTGAACATGCCCCCACCGAGCCACTCCATGAGCGCCGGATCTTGGTTTCGTCGAATGTACCCTTCGTAAATTCGACGCGCCTCGTGGGCCGGTAAGAGCTTGGCTTCATATTCCTTGCCATCGACCATGAACGTCAATCGATCGACCGCGCCGTCATAGGGCAGGGGGAAGATAAAACTAACTTCCATCTGGCGACTGCCCGTATTCACAAAAGACTGTGACACCTGCACCTTGGCGATTTGATCTTGCAGGTTGACGTTCACCGCCAACTGTTTGATCTTGTACGACTGCTGCGGCTGCGGGCGGGGTCGGGGGCCCGGGACGATCGGCCTCGGCAGCCGAAATCGATGATCCTCGCGAACATCGACAAGCAACCCTTGGCAGTAGCTCACGTGGGGCAGTAGCAAAACAACAGCGATGAGCGAGAGCAGCGAGAACTTACGCATTGGAGAGTTCCTTGATAGTGGGGGCAAAGAGTCCGTTTTGGAAGGCCGCCAGGTCACTATTGAGACGCGGCTGGCGGGCAAAGAGTTCCACGTCCAAGCGGCGGCAAGCCAAAAGTCCCTCCTATGTTCGCCCCTTACGATACGAAGGGGGAGTTGGATGGGGTGAAGAGTCGCTCTCATCTTAGCTCAATCCCGCAATTTACGCCGGATACCGCGGCCGAGGATCTTGATTGGGTCGCCAAGCGGGCGATTGGATCGGCAGTGATGTTGCCGCCGGGCGTTCGCCTCCGGTACACTTCCGCCCTCAAGTCTTCACCTCTTCAACTTGGCATGGATGCAAAAATTGAACTTGGCAATGGAGGCAAAAACGATGTGGCTGCCGAACCGTTTTCTTCAGTTCAGCACGGTGCTGCTCCTCTGCTGTTGCCAAATTCGCGCGGAGCCCCAGGTCGGCTCGCTCGGCGATCCCCAGCGCGTCACCGTGACCGGGACCAAGTTCTTTACCGCCGAGGCCGTCCGCCAGGCGATGTTCAGGGACTTTGAAGTTCTAGTTGCCGCGCATGAACTTGCGCCGCTGGAGCGGTATCCCGCCGTGCTTGGCAAACGGGTCGAAGATGGCTACCGCAGCCGGGGCTTTCCTGATGTCAAAGTACGGGTGGAACATCTGGAATCGGAAAATCGATGGGTGGTGGCCATCGACGAAGGCCGGCGTTTCACCTTGGGCCGTGTCCGCGTTGAGGGCGCGCGGCTGATCGAGGTCGGTGAATTGATCGATCAACTTACCAAGCCCCAGCCGCCCGAAGATGCCGTTCCCTTGGCATTGCCCGACCGGAAAGACAGCAAAGTCCAGTGGCTCGACAAGGTTGGCAAATTGCTCAAGCTGAAAGAGCCCATTTGGCAAACCGGCAAACCGGCGGCATTTAATGAAGCTGCTCACGTTCAACTCGAAGAGCAGATTACGGTCGCGCTGACCAACTTGGGATTTCATTTCGCCAAATTTCGCGTGCAGCTTGTTTCAGATAAGGAAGCCGGATCGGCGGATCTCTTGATTCAACTGACCAATGAAGGTGTGGCAGCCACGATTCGCCAGTTCGAGATTATCGGCAACAATAATAATTCGCGCGACGAAATCCTAAAGCAAATAGGATTACGGATTGGACAACGGTTCACGTTGACCGAGCAACGATTCATTCGCCATCGGTTGTGGCTGAGCGGCCGGTTTGTCGATTCCAAAGTTGACACCACGCCACTAGACGACGGAGTCCGAGTAACTCTGACCGTCACCGAATACGCGCCGATTCCCAGACTGGGCCAGACGTTGAATCGCGAACAAGAGACGTTGCTCAAATGCCAAAAGTGGCTATCGAGTTTCAACCAGCGCGACGAAGACTTAGTTGTCACAATCAACTATCAAGGGCGGGAGATTGAACTCATCCTCTCGCCCCAGCGCGGGTTCCTTGCCGTCTTGCCTAGTCAGGACACAACAGCCGCCGCGGAGATCACGCACGCGCTCGTGTTTTCGGATGAAATGCTTGGTTTGTTTTTCTTGGAGGCGGGACGCAAACTGGTTTTGGATTCCATTCCGGCATGCTTATCCGCCAGCCTATCACTCAAGCTGGTTGACGTTCCGGAGTGGGAATCTCCCTTTCGACTCGCCTTCGGCTGGGGAGCACACTCCAAAGAGGAAAACGATCCGCGACCCGCCTTTCAGTTATTGACGCGGTTCGCGCCGGCCTATTTTCTGGCAATGGCGGCCTCGGATAAATGCGACTCGACATGGGAAGGGCAGGAACTGACGCACTCATTTGATTCGAAGAGAATTCGTATCGACGCGGACTCCGGGCGGCTGATTGAAATGGTGCGAAGCAACGAAGAGACCGGCGCGCCGGGAGAGCGGATTCGGTTTGTGCGTGGCGCGTTTAACGGTCGGATGGAGCAGATTCGGTCATCGTCGGAGTCCCTCGCCAATCGTTTCGATGCCGAGCGACCGGTCGGTTCGTTCCTCGGCTTTTTGTTAACCGACGAGACGCTGGATTTGGTGCTTTCCGCGATCGAAGATCCCCGGGAGCGCGCCGAATATGCAAAGCAACTGCGTGTCCTGCATCTTGTGGGCAAGCTGGCCGATCTGGGTTTTCTCGATCCGATGGACCAGTTCGCCAAGGAGAGTTTTGAGGAGGAGGAGCAGAAATTTTCGATTCCTCGTCCCAAACGACTGGCCGGCGCGAACGCCTTTAGTGCTACCGCGGTCGGGGCATTTGCCTTGCTGCCCAATGCCGATCAGTTGTTCCCGCGAAACAGTTGGGCGTGGACGTTGTGGCGGGAGTCCGGATTTCTACTGGCGGGCGAGACGCGTTATACCCAGACTCAGCTTCGCACTCTGTACGAAGCGGCGGACAGCGGGCCGGTGTGCCATTTAGCAACCGCATACCTGCTGAACCGAGTGGGCAAGCGCGACTTGTCGCAAGCATTCGCCAAGCACGGACTGGAGCGGCTGGTGGTGTCCGATTGGCAAAACGATGTGGAGTTATTGCTGTCCGAAGATCATGTTCTCGGTCAATGCTTGGTGCGCGCCGCTCAGGTGATTCGCCGGCTCGACGAAAGTGACCTTGCCCTGCTGGCGAACTGGCTGTTCAAGGACCACCAGCAAGAGTTTTATCAAGCGGTTGATCTACTGCGCGAACAACCGGAATCGTCCGTTCACGAACTGCTTCCCGAGGCGCTCATGCGACTGTGGGACATTGGGCTGCGTGGCCAAATAGAAGGGGCACTCCGCGATCTGGCGTCGTCCCAATAGATGACGATGAAGTCGGCGGACAAGTGTTCTCGAGCGGAACCACCAGCTACAATGGAACCGCTGAAGCCCCGCCAAACCGATCAGATTGTGTTGAGCAGATCCAGACGATGCCGCTTTCGGATTCCCGCGACAGACTGGCGAGATTGCTGCAAGAAAACGACTTGAAAGTCGTCTTTTCCGAGAGTTGCACGGGCGGGTTGGTCGCGGCCACGCTGGCGCAGGTCAGCGGAATCTCGAATTGTCTGTGTGGGTCCGCAGTGACCTATCGGCCCGCGACCAAGGGCAGTTGGCTGGGCATTTCCCAAGGCACGATGGACCGGCATACGTGTGAAAGCCAGGCCGTCTCGGAAGCGATGGTGACGGCCGTGTTGGCTAAAACCGCCGAAGCGAATTGGGCCGCCGCCGTCGTCGGACACTTTGAACCGCCCGAGGGAGCGCCCTTTGTTTGGGTCAGCCTCGCCCGCCGCATCGATTCTGGAAGCGCGGATTCAGGCATCGAATTCGTTGCTTCCCAAGAACAGTCATTGGCGGCAAGCAGTCGGGTCGAAATGCAAGTCGAAGCCGCCCGTCTCGTCCTCGATCATTTGGCGAAAGCCATTCAAGCGTCGCTTTGACGACGGCGATGATGACGCGGTGACATGAAAATCGTTGCTCGGCGGTCATTTGTTTAATACGATCAAGGGCATTTCCAGGAGAATCATGATGCCCAGCCGCGCCGCTTCACAATACCGCTATGAAAAACTGACTTGGCCCGAGATCAACGAGGCGGTCGAACAAAACCAAATCTGCATCGTGCCTTGCGGGGCCGTCGAGCAACACGGCGACCATTTGCCGCTGGATGTCGATCTGGTTTGTCCCGGTGGAATCGCCAATGGAGCGGGAGAGGGGATCCCCGACAAGGTTCTGGTGCTGCCGACTATCGCTTACGGATACACGGGCCACGTAATGGACTTTCCGGGAACGATCAACACCCATTACGAGACTTTCATTCGGCAAGTGATGGACGTTTGCAAGTCGCTCGCCTTTCACGGCTTCAAGAAGATCATCTTGCTGAACGGCCACGGGTCGAATATGCCCAACTTGGATCTTGCCGCGCGGCGCGTCAATTTGGAAACCGACGCCGAGTGCCTGTTGATCGCCTGGTGGCACCTGCTGACTATTGACAAGGATTTTCTGCCTAATTGGCGCGAGAGCGTCTACCCGGGCGGTTTTTCCCATGCCTGCGAATTGGAAACGTCATTGTATTTGTATCTAGACGAAGACAATGTGCGGAAAGACAGAATCAAGAACCACATTGCGACGCTGAACGACGGCAACCCGTACATATGGACCGATCTGCTGGCCCGGGGCCCGGCGGCGCTGGTTTCCTGGACTAGCACCTATTCGCCGCGCGGCGTGATGGGCCAGCCGGAACTGGCCACGCGCGAAAAGGGTGAGCAGGTTTACCACGAAGCAGTACGCCAACTGACCGACGTCGTCGAGTTCTTTCAGGAGCGCCCCCGAGATACGCGCGAACGTCATCAGGCTCAACCGACAACCATGCCGATCCCGTGGGGGCAGCGGGATTTGGAAGAATAATCAGGCCAAGTAACCGTCGTCCAAGCACGCCGTACCGCTACGTTTTTCGATGGCTGCGAGGACCTTTTTCCCCAGGGAGCCAGCAACGTGTTCCATTCTTACTTTTCATCGATTCCGCCAGTTTTGACGATGCTTCTTCTCTGCGGGGCAAGTTTGATCCACGCCGACGACGCGTCCGAGAAACTCGATGACGGCCTGGATCAGCTTGATCGGCAATATCCGATCTTCGTTCGTGCCGAAGATCAGTTGTTCCGCAAGGCGGGCGATTACGAGGCGTTCTGCAAAGAACACGATGGCCAGAAGCGGAGCGAGCTACGGAAGCAAGTCCTCGCCACATTGCGCGAAAAGAGCGACAGCTCGTGGAAGGCGATGGCCGAGCCGCTGGATCAATTGAAGAAGGAAGGCGGAGTGAAGAACGTTCAGCGATATTGGATCGTCAACGGATTTGCTTGCCAGGCAACGGGAAAGGCCTGCCGCGAGTTAGCCAAGCTTGACGCCGTGTCGTTTGTTTATCGTCAGCGGGCTCCGAACGTCCCTCCATTACACTCGCGCCCCGTTCCGTTGGCTGCGGCACCAACTAAACAACAGAAGACCGTTTACGAGAGTGTTTTGAAAATGTGGAAAGACGACGCCGATCAACCGGTGACCACCGAGGGATTCAAGGTGCCCTGGAACGTAAAGCGAGTCAAAGCCGATGAAGCTTGGGTGACGGAAAAGGCGACCGGTCAAGGTGTGGTCGTCGCCTTAAGCGATTCGGGACTGATGGTGACACCGTCGCTGGTACGGGCGTTGTGGAAGAACCCCGCCGAGGAATTGAACGGCAAAGACGATGACGGAAACGGCTACGTGGACGATTTGTTCGGCTACGACTTTGCGGCGCAGCGTTGGTACGCGCTGGGTGACGGCCCCACCATGACTCACGGCAGCATGTGCGGAGGAATCATCGCCGGCCGGCCGCTGAATAAGGAAAAACTAATGACCGGCATCGCCCCTCGCGCGCGGCTGATGGTCTTGCGGGGCATGGGGTTTCTGAAGCCGTACGAGTACGCCCTGTCCGAGGGTGCGGACGTAATGTCGATGAGCTACATGTTCATTCGCGCTCCACTGGGCAATTATCGCGGGCTGTATCGTTTAGCTCACGAACACATGGCCGCGGGCGGAGTCGTGGCCGTCGGCGGAGCTGGAAATTTTCGGCGGAACAAACCGGCCGGCCAGCAGATCGCCATCCCCAAGGACATTCCTTGCGTAATCGCGGCGGCTGGAATCGTGGAAGATGGAAGCCAGCCCGCGGCCAGCAGCGAAGGGCCCGTGTATTGGGAAGGCGTCAAGTTCTATAACGACTATCCCAAGGACAATCCGCTCCGCAAGCCGGATGTTACCGGTTGCTTTGGCGGCTATCCGGTTTGGGGCCGCCCGGCGTTGACGCGTCGAATCCGGACCTGGGAAATGATAACGGACGAAGGCAACGGCATCGGCTTGGTACGTGGTCCGCAAGGAAATTCCTTTTCCGGTCCTCATGCGGCGGGCGTTGCGGCGTTGATGCTTTCCGCCAATCCCGAAATGAACCCGTGGCAAGTCAAGGCGCTGATGATACAGACATGCACCGACATCGGCAAAAAAGGCCACGACGATAAGTTCGGTGCCGGTTTGCTCAACGCGCTCGAAGCGGTTCGCGCCGCAAAGCAACTGGGGAAATAGCTGTGTGCTGATCGCGGAACGCACAATGACACTCGCCACACTCAATCCCGCGTTTCTTGCGTGAGCGAGATGATCAACGTATCATCAGGATGATTGCGATGCGGATCAAGATGCATTCGCCAAGTTGAACACCCGGAGCCCTCCATGACTTTTACTAAGAGCGTCCGACCAAGCATGGCCGCGGTCGTAGCGATCCTGACAGCTTCGTCGCTGTGTTCGTTGATCGCCGCCGATGACGAATCCTCCGCCGCCCTAAAAATCAATCCTCGAACTCGAACCGAAATCGCACCCGAAAGCGGCCGTTTTCGCGAAGTGACCACGCCGGCGACGTGGAAAGCCAACGAAACGGCGATCGTAATTTGCGATATGTGGAATGACCATTACTGCCGCAACGCGGCCCGGCGCGTGGCCGAAATGGCACCGCGGATGAACGACGTTCTGAAAAAGGCCCGCGCCCAGGGCGTCTTGATTATCCATTCGCCCAGCGGTTGCATGCAACGCTATGAGGGAACGCCGCAGCGTAAACTGGCCCAACAAGCGCCCAAGGTCGAAACCAAAATCCCACTACAAGGCTGGTGCCATCTGGACGAAAAACATGAAGCCCAAATGCCGGTCTCCGTCGATCAGCCGAGCGACGACGACGGCACGATTCGCAAGGCGGTCCGATTTTTCGACCGGCAGATCGAAACGCTGGAGATCGAGGAAGGCGACGCCATCACCGACAGCGCGGAAGCGTTCTATTTAATGAAGCAGCGCGGCATCAAGAACATCATCATCATGGGCGTGCATACCAACATGTGCGTTCTGGGCCGTCCCTTTGGCATTCGCCAGATGATCTACCAAGGACAAAATGTCGTTTTGATGCGCGACATGACGGACTCGATGTATAACCCGCGCGACGAGCCGTATGTCAACCATTACACTGGCAACGACTTGGTGTTCGAGCACATTGAACGGCATTGGTGTCCGACGATCACCAGCGCCGACATTCTTGGCGGCAAGCCATTTCGCTTTCCCGGCGACAAGCGGCAGCACTTGGTCGTCGTGATGGCCGAGGACGAATACGAAACGGCCAGCACGTTGCCGCCATTCGCTTTGAAGAATTTCGGCGCGTGTTTCAAACTGACCTTCGTTTACGCCAATGCCAACGACCGCAACGACCTGCCGGGCATCGATGCGCTGAATGACGCCGACCTGGCAATCTGGTCGATCCGCCGACGCACGCCGCCCAAAAGGCAGCTTGACGTCTTGCGCAAATACATCGCCGACGGCAAGCCACTGGTCGCCATCCGTACGAGTAGCCACGCCTTCAGTTTGCGCAAAGGCCAACCGGCCGACGGACTGGCGGACTGGCCCGAGTTTGATCGTGAGATACTCGGTGGCAATTATCACGACCACTACCCCAACGACGTCGCGACCTACGTGCGAGCAATCGAGGAAGCGTCCGAACACCCCATTCTGCAAGGTGTGCCAACCGAGGAGTTTCGGGTCTTTGGATCGCTATACATGAACGAGCCCTTGGCCACGAGAGCGGCACCGTTAATGATGGGCCGTGTGAAAGACGCCGAAGCGCCGGAACCGGTTGCCTGGACCCATCAACGTCCCAACGGTGGTCGCCTGTTTTATACGTCACTTGGCCATCCCAAGAGTTTTGACGTTCCCGCGTTCGAGCGACTGTTGAAAAACGCGACCTACTGGGCGGCGGGTCTGCCGGTCCCCAGTGATCGTTAAGTGGCCGCGGATGCACGACCAAACAAACTTCGCACGCGATCAGTCGGCGCGGATGTCGGATCCCTTAAAGCGAATTTGGATTCGGTAGACCGATCCTGATTTACTCTTGATTTCGCCGGTTGAAAGATCCACGGATTCCGGGATTTGTTGATGGTGCTTGTCGACGACGGCGTGGAATCCGCGTTCGGAAAAGATGTCGATCAACATCGCTAGCGCCAACGGATCGTCGAACAACGGATCTTGTGAATTCACGATGGCACGGCCCGAGATGGCGTGCCGCTTGATGATCGGCATGAACTTGTTCTTGATGGATTCCACGGTGCGCGTGAACAATTCGGTGTGCTCCAATTCGTAGCCGTCCAGACGGCGCACCAATTCCTGGCGGGCGTGAAGAATGATCTCCTCGGCCAATGGCAAGGGACGCAGGCGGGCATGGGTCCGAGCTTCCAATTCCAGCGAACTTTGATATTGCAACTCGTTGAGAATATTCGCTTCTACTTCCTTGATCGGCCCTTCGGCATTGATGTAGTGATAGTGAAAAATTTCTTTCAGCGATATCAATGCGTCCCATGTTTGTTCCTTGAAGACGCGATAGCGGCGGCGCACGGTTTCCTCGCCGAGGTCGGTAGCGCGCTGATCCATGGCCGTGCCGATTCCCGTTTCTTCGACCTCCTTGTTATGCCGCGCGATCTCTTCGCCCCGCTTGAGCTGCCGTCGGATACTGGTGCTTTCGCCAATGAACAAGACCATGGCATGAATCGTGGGCCGGCGAAAGTTTTTGGCGAGAGGCGTTTTTTGAAACTCTTTGTGCAAGTGGTGAATCTTGTCGACCAGCAGTTTGAGGCATTCGACCTGGACCCGCGTCCGCGGAAATCCGTCCAAAACGGCTCCGTCTCGAAAGTCTTCCTCCAGCAGTTTCCGTAGCAAAATCGCCACTACCTCCTTGTCGCCGACCATGCCGCCTTGGTCCTTGATCTTTTTGGCTGCCGGGGTGACCAGCAATTGGCTGACCACGATCGGAGGGCAAGTGAGCCCGCGGGCGTTCATGATGAACTTTGTTTGCGTTCCTTTGCCCGATCCGGGAGCTCCGCCCAATAAGATCAACTCTTTGGGAAATCGCAGGTTTTCGCGCCCGACGTCCTCTTCCAGTTCTTCCCAAACGGGCTCGAAAATGACTTGGGCGTCTTTGATCTCCAGATCCAAAAACTGTCGGTGCTGTGGGTTTGCAGTCATCACTGTCGATCCAGGTCGGGTGGGAACCGTGCGAAGCGGCGATTGCAGTACCGCTTGTCGAATACTCGTTCTACCTGATCTTCAGTGAGCAAAACAGCACCAGCGGTGGGGAAAAACCATGGAGGGGTTCCCGCTACCGGCTGTTCGATCGGGGCGCTACCAATTGCAGGCACGGGCCCGTTAGCTCCTGCTGGCGACGAGCGTCGCTAAGGCTGCGCCGGAATTGCCGGAGTGGGCGCGAAGAGGGGCGTGACCGCGCCCTGCCGCGCGCTGGCGCGCAGTTGTTCGCCGCGTTGCCGAATTTGCTCGGGCGATACGATCTGCTGAGGATAGAGTTGGAAGTCGAGAATACGTTCGTCGCGAGTTTCACGGGGCCAGAAGTTCTCGCTGACGAAGTCCAGCGGAGGAATCTCATACCAAGGCGTGGGAAATTTTTGGTAAACGGTCAACGTTTCAAAACCGTCCTTGATCAGTTGGATCTTGCGAGTTCCGTAGTAGGTGAAAGGTGTCGAAACAGGCGTATAGCCGATCTCTTGATCGTCGATGTAGACCAATGCGTCAGGCGGGTTGCTGCGGATGGTGAGCCGGCGTTGGAGACAACCGGTTTCGCAACAGGCCAGTACGGCGAACAGTAATGCGAGAAGTGGTTTTCGCATGGGTCTTGGAATCAGGAAACAAGACACGAATGGTCTTATCGAAAACGGAATTGGCGGAGCAGTATAGTGAGCCCATCGAGGCAAAGCTAGGCAGGATTCTAGGAACCACGATCGAGAATCTCGCTAACCCGCCGCCACCGCCGCGCGCCAGCAGCGGTACGCGTTTTTGATCCTGGTAAAGGCCTTCATCTTCCAGGGAGGGAGTCCGGCGACATCCATCGCTGGGAACGCTAGCAGAATCGCATGCTTGCATTACTGCAATGCTTGTCGAGCTTGCTGAACGTAATTCTGCAGTCCGGGCGCCCACTTGCCGTCGACAATTTTCTGATACACCTCACGGGCTTCCGGCTTGCGGTCGATTTGCATGAGTACTTGGGCCCGTTCCAGCAGCCAACGGGGATTGGCCGTGTCCCACTCGTAGGCGCGACCGTACCATTTTTCAGTTTCGCCGAGCTGTTTTCGGCCGTGATACCATTGTCCCACCGTGTAGTAACTGATGGCGTCCTTAGGGCGCTGATCAATGGCGGTGGAGAGGTAAAGCCATGCCTCGTCCTCGTGTCCAGCGGTTATTTGCAGCGACGCCATCTGCTTGATCATTTCCATATTCCGAGGGTCGACTTCGTACCAGCGGCGCCAGGTGGCTTCGGCTCGGGATAGCCAAGCGTCCTTTTCTTTTTGGCTCAGATCCGCACTGCTCACTTTGGCCTGGTACTGTTGCCACAGCCACTGGTAGCGCTGGCGAAAAGCCTGCAAGTTGATCAGGTCGGGCAGGTGCTCATGTTCCTTGGCCAAGGCTTGCTCTTCCAGCTCGATGGCGCGCGCGGGGTCGCCCGCTTGTTGCGCCAGCCGGGCGACCGAGGCCAGCAAGGCGGAGGACGGGGTGACCTTCTTTTCCTTCAGTTCCGCGAAAATCTTATCGTACAAGTCGAGCGCCGGCCGGTAGCGACTGCCCGTCCATAAAGTCTGAGCCAGGGCGAAACGCGAGAGCAATTCATCGCCGCCGTCAAGCCGCTCACGGGCCAGTTGGAGCACCTTATCGGCTAACTCGGTTTCGTCCCAGCTCATTGTTTGTTCAGCAAAATAAAGAACCGGTGCCACGTCTTCTTGCTTTTGTACCGCCTGCCATCGCCGGTCGAGGATCGACTGCCACAGTTTGATGTCAACCTCTTTCACGATCGCAACCATTTGTGTCGTCAACGGAATTTCGTAGCCGGCCTCGCTCAACTCGTCGTCCGTCTTCTTGAAGTGCTTGACGAATTCCTGTTGGTGCTCGGCGGTCTTCATCATTGGAGCGGCAATGAACAGCGCGAGTTCGCGCCATCGCGGTTGGTCGAGCAATTCGAACCAGCCTTCCGGCTGATTACCCCATTGCGAACAGAAGTAGGCCGACGCCAACAGCAGCGGTGAACTGTCGTATTTGGCGATGAATCGTTTGTAATGATCCGTGATGGTGTTGTGCCGCACCGCAGCCTGATACGCGGCCAGGTGCCCCACCAACGTCTCGGGATGATCTTCCGCCAGCTTGTCGGCCTGCTGCCATCCGCGTTGCCGCTGATGGAAGAATCGAGCCACGGGGTGGGTGGCGTCAAACGTTTTGGCAACCGGGATAGTGTCCAACGAATGAAAGACTCCACCGGATCCAAGCAACGTTAGATCTCCCAGCTTGGCTTTCTGGCCGAGCTTGGTCATGATCTTGAACGACTCGTTGAGTGCCTTGCGAACCTCGTCGTTTTGTCCACCCCAGCGCCGCCAATTTAGTTCTTGAAGCAACGCCAAGGCCCGATGGCGATTCCATGAAATACGTTTTTCCAAATCGCTGACTGCGGGCGAATTGCCCAACTCGGCGAGGTGCTTTTGGTAGTAAGAAGGCTTGCGCAGAGGCATCTCGAATACGACCAAGTCGTCAGCCTTCGTCTCGAACTGTTGGCTGCTCCCCGGTAGGATCGCGGCAAAGTATTTTAGTTCGCTCTGCTGCTTGTCGTCCTTGTCAAACCAGCGGGCGTGAACCTCGGTATCGGTGTACGCGAACGCCAATCGCACCAGAGTTTCCTTGTTCGCGAACAGCGTCTTGGAGTGAATTCGTCCGTCGGTCCCCAAGACCAGCTTCACCTCGAATTTGTTTTTGTCGTCTTCGGCTTGGCCGATGGGCGACAATCGCAAGGTCAGCCGATCGTCGGTCTCGCTGATAAGTTCGATGTCGTAGCGCGACAGCAACCCGTCGACCGACGTGACCAAATGCGGCACGAGGCGGCGCAGTGCGGCCAGTCGCAGTTCCGTCGCCGGGCGACGCGCGGCCAATCCTAGTTCCTGATAAACATGCAGAATCTGCTCGCCGTCGCACACCGTTCGCTCTTCCAAGTACATGTCGGTGCGGCGGGTCATTTCGAACCGATCTCCACCGGCGACGGTAATGGCCACGCCGTCCTTGACGTAACGAATATTGGCGGCGGGAACGTTCGCGGAAATTTTGGTGAGCCGCTGGCGCAGCGCGTCCGAAATCTTGCCCGTCTTCGACGCCGCGCTCTCGGGCGACATT
This sequence comes from Planctomycetota bacterium, assembly GCA_029259935.1. The sequence continues at coordinate 6,170 of JAJDEH010000319.1, read as the reverse complement.
TGAGAGGCGACTTCATTAACGATGTCAAACGAATTGCTGTACAGCCCGGGGGCGTATCGGGTCAGGTCGAACGACCAGTTGTAGTTCGAGTAGGCCTGCACCGTGGGGGCTTGAAAAGCCCAAGCCCGCGGCTGATAGCTCCAGCCTTGGTGGCCCCAGAACGAACCCGACTCTTCCAATCGCCCCACCGCCGTTTCAAGGTGCGTCAGGGCGTGTTGCACGAGCTTCAACTCTCGTTCGCTTTCCGGTGAATCTTCTTTCAAGAGTTGCTCTTGGCGCGAAGCAAGGTAGCTTGCGGCCATGACCGAGCAAGTTCCCGGCTGAGATTTCAGCGATTGGCGGTAAACACTAACCCAACCAATCACGGGCTGCTCGATGCTCTTTTCACTAGGTCCAAGGAGCGAAGCGGCCGATAGTTGTCGATCGGACTTCAAGAAGGATTGGAACTGTACCACTCCGTTATCATCGTCGTCGCCAAGAAACTCATCCAAGCCGCCTTGCCAACGGGCGGCGCGAGACTCGCCAAGATCGATCGACTGTTCGTTCCACAATCCAAAGTCACCCCAGTAGCCGTACTGGCGATTGAAATCACGCACATCGCGATTGATGCGAGTCCACCGTTGCCGGAGCGATTCGTCGAGCGATTTGGAGAGCTTTGGCGGCAAGATGTCCAGCGAAGCCAAATCCGAGACCACCGCGGAATCGGGCATCGTGCCCAACTGGGTGATCGTGCCGGGATCTTTGCCCGAGACGGAAAATCCATACGCGTAGGAGTCCATCCGCCACGAAAACCTCTCGCCTGCCATGATCTGTCCCGCGGGTGCCGGCGTAGCAGCAACCACCCGCGGCAGTGAAATCCGTTTGCCGCCCGCACTGAACAGCATATCCGCCCGTGCGTCTCCAAAACCGTCGGCCCAGTCGTTACCCGAAAGAGAAACGCCTAGTGGTTGATAATAGAAACCGAGGCCGCGGCCAGACGCGCCGAAACCGCGACCGCCGCCCTGGCGAAAGCGGCCGTCAAAGTCGTAGCCAAGCGACGTACCACGACGGCTTGCCGGTAGGTTGAGCTGAACCGTTGGTGTGGAAAAATCGTCAAGGAGGAGGAAGCGATGCCCCATGTATATCGCCTTTTGGCCCGACTCGCCTTCGGTGGGGTCTGGCGAGCCCCCGCTTGCCTCCGCCGCGGTGGCCTTGTCACCAGGCAATGACGGGATCTCTTGCCCCGCGGCCAGCAGGAACCAATACGTCAGCAGCCGAGTTGGATCGCTTTCGCTATCGAGCAACTGATAGAGCGCGAAACGTCCCTGGCCGTGTTGGCGTGCTTGGGGTTGCCAGAAGTAGAAGGGGGCGTTGAGGCGAAACTGAACGCTGTCGACAATCTCTTGGACCGACTGGGGCCGGGCGCTGGCCTCCACCTTGGCGTCTTCGCCCACGCCGCCACCCCACCAGCCCCACTCACTCCAATCGACCGGTTCCTTGATGACTTCAATCTCACGCGGAGCGGGATAAAGGGCCCAATGGTCTTTTCGGCCGCGCTCGACTTTGTATTGTTCGTACATGGCGTCGTCTTCCAGCACAATCAGACTGGTGAACGGCGTCACCACATAATACTGCTTGGAAAGCGCGACGATTTCGTCCTTGCGCTCCATGTCCGACTTGGTCAGCTCGTCGATGTGCCGCTTGGCCCACAAGCGAGGAATGAACTCCGCGTCGACTTTCACTTTGGCATCAAGTGCTGCCTCGAATTTCGTGGTCTTGCCACCCACCTTGCCTTCGAAGACGACCTTCGCCGGCAGCTCTTTTTCACAGCGGGCCACGACGGTCAGCAATTCACCGTCGGCCAGCGAACGCGTGCTCGGATAGGCGATCGCGCTGGTCGCGTCCAGTTTGTTGCCGCGGGCGTCGAGCAACGAGGTACGAATTTTCGTCAGGCGAGGCGTGTTCAACGCGGCCACGAAATCGAACACGCGCCAGTCGATGTCCTCATCCGGATTGATCGTCGTGAACATGCCGCCCGTCTGATCGGCGGCGGATTGCAGGAACAGCGAGTCCACTTTTTTACCAACGCCGACGCCGACGAAGGTCGCGCCTTTCGGCAGCGCCCGGACCAACGAAAAAACTTCGGTCTTGCCGTCGGTAGCCACGCCGTCGCCCAGATAAAGAATGTGCGGATTCTTGGCCTGGTGCTTTTTGATGGCTTGCTTGGCCGCCTCAATGCCGGCCGACATGTTCGTGGCACCCACGTGCGCTTCGGGCCGATGTTGGGGCAATGCCAGCGCTGCGTCGCAGCGGACCGGCAGCGGCTTGTCGGTAATCGCGGTGGCTCGCGTATTCAGGTCGAGTAAGTACACCGAGTCGTCGTCGTCCGCCTCTTGCAACAAGCGGCCTAAAATGTACCGCTGTGCTTCGGCTTCGACTTTCGATCGCGAGGCGGAAATGTCATTTAGCACGATCCATTGCCTCGGCTTGGCGGCAACCTCGCCCGGCAGGTCGGCGGTGAACCGGCCGAATACAAATTTCGCTCCATCCTTCTCGCAAGTGGCGATACGGACCGCTTCGGCTTTCTTCGCGGGAATCAGGTGCAGTAACAGATCTTGATCCGGCTTGATCTTTTCCGCGTCGTACTTGAGCACCAAGTCATCGCCGTCACGTGCGACGTCGAGATCGTGCGTACTGGATTGGGGATCGTAATGCTTCGCACCGTCCTTGACGTGGACTCGAATCGAAACCTGCTTGGCAACGCTGTGCGTGTGGTCCATGGGGAACCAATACCGCATCGTGCCGTACAGCTCTTCCAGCTTTTGCGTGTAACTGAGGAAAACTCTCTTCTCTTGCCGGCCCTCAAGCGGAAAGATCCGCATCTTAAATACATTGCCCTCCATCATTTCCAGCAAAGCCGGATCTCGGCGTTGATGGAGAATCTCGTTGTAGACCTGCTGGCCGTATTCGCGTTCGACCATGCCGCCTTCATTCAGTTGCCCGGCCACGTACATCGCCAAACGGCTGACCGAGGCGTCCGGCGGAAGCGGAAAGTAAAACGTGCCCTCGGTGTTCCAGGGATAATGGTTGAAGAATGTCTGGTCGATCGTGGTCCGCGCGATGCCGTCTTCGATATAGACGTCCACCTGATATTTGCGCAGTGTCAGCTTGGTCTCCTGTCCCCACGGGTCGATGGCGATCAGCCCCTCTTGAGCCTCTTTTTTCTCGACCAGCAATTCCTCTTGCGCCAGTGCTTCCTTGGCCCAATTGACAAGAAAAGACAAACGGGGCGCGGGCTTGCGTGTTGGCTGTTCGCCCTTGCGCAGAGTTCCCTGCTGGCCTGCCTGCAATGCCACTTTTCCTTTGTTGCCAGCCAGTGTCACGCGCCCCTGAGCGACAGCCGCCGTCGTCTGGTTCGCCACCGACACGGTGAACCGAGTTCCCACGGCGCGCACCTCGCCATCCTTGGTGATGACTAGGAACGGCTCTTCGGATTTGGCGACGATCAGATAGAGATCGCCCGATTCAAGCCGAACACGCCGCCTACCCTCGATCGCATACTTGGCTCCCTTGCGGGCAAACAGAACCGTGCCATCCTCTAGTTGGTCCCGCGACACTTCGTTCGACTGGAAGCTTTTCACTTTATCTACCACACCACCATCTACCACACCGCCGCTATCCGTCCCGTCGTTGTCCGTCGACCCGCTGTTAAAAACAACGGAGACGATGACAAACGTGGCGAGCACCGCGAGTCCCGTAAGCGGGATCGCCCACCGCTGCACATTGGTTAGTTGTTCCGGCCGGTTTGCAAGATTCGTAGCGGGGTTCATTGCCTTCTCCTCGGTTGAGAAAAGCTCGGCTTGTTTCGATCGTAAGTGGTTCAGCATTTCCGCCTCGGCGTCGGCCGAGAGCTGCGGCGTTTTTGTTCCATCGCTCAGCAATCGCGACAGATTTTCGTCGAGTAACTTGTCGTCCCGTTCAGACATCCGACATCTCCATCTTGGCGATCGACAGAAAACATTCGCGAAACGCGCGTCTAGCTCGCCGCAGCGTCGACTTGATGGAATCGGTGGTCGTTTCGCGAAGCCGGGCCATGACTTCCAGAGAATGATCTTCGATATACTTCGCTTCCAGCAGGTCGCGATAATGGGGCGGCAGATTGGTCAGGGCCATCTCGACCAGCTCGCGCGTTTCCTCGCGGACCAGCACCGCCTCGGGCAACAGCTCGGAATCGATTCGCTGGTAGGCCTCCCGCATCGAATCGTCGATCCGTTCCCAGATGGTCTGCAATTGGGCACCCCGTTGATGCCGCTGCAGCAGGTCGCGGATGATGTTGCGGGAAAGATATCGAAGCCAAGTCGTCATGTCGCCACGCTGGGGATCAAAGTCCGCCAGCCTTTCCAGTGCCGCCGTAAAGGTGGCCTGAGTTCCATCGGAAGCCAAATCGGGATCGTTGCCTACTCGGTAATAGACAAACGAGTAGAGGGAGTGGCTAAATTGCCCGAACCAATCGCCCAACGCATCGCCATCGCCCGCGGCAATGCGGCGCATCAGTTCGGCGTCAGCCGCCGTAGACAACAGCTCTTCCGTCACAGCGATGTCCTGGAGTCCCTGGGTAGTTGCATGAATATGTCACTGGAGGCCCTCCAGGTGTCGCGGGTTCCGAAAAGATTATTGAAAGAACTTCCGCCAATTCGGGGGAAGCAGTCATTTGACGCCGTGGAGAGAACTTTATTCGTAAACTATCACAAAAAATGCCATAATGAGTCGCCACGGGCCTACTGTTCTTTTCCCTGGGCGAGCGAAACCAGAAGAAACCGGAGTACCATCATGTGGATTCGTTTTCAGTTCCTCTCGGTTGTGGTCTTTTCGCTGTGGGGCGTGGGCCAACTACATGCGGTTGAGCAGGATGGCGATCGTGAGCAAGCCGCAATGGTGCCTGTGCGTGGCCAAGTGGTCGATTCGGCGAACCAGCCGGTGGAAGGTGTGCGGGTCTCTTTCGTGCGCTGGGAGGCTCCCGATGGGGAGAAATTGCCCAGCACGACGACCGATGCGACGGGACGATTCGATTTGGAGATCGCTCTGGACGAATTCGATCTCCGCCGCGGCTCGCGCCCCAATCTTGTCGCCATCGACGCCGCGGGGCGAATCGGCTGGCGCGGTCCTCGATGGGCTCGGCAGTTCCGACGCGAAACCATCGCCAAATCGGTTGACCTGGAACAGCCGATCAAACTGCTAGACGTGGAAGACCACATCGGCAGCGTGGTCAACGACCAAGGACAACCGGCCGCCAATGCGCTCGTGCGGCCCTTGTGGATTAGCACGGTGAGTTTTCCCGAGGTGCGCGACGTCCGGCGGCTGAGAAGATCCGTCGACGGGCTACTACTGCCAAACGAATTGCAAGAGGATCTCGGCACGCGAACGGACGAACAAGGTAGATTCAAACTGCGAAACGTGCCGACGAAAGCGACGATCACGGCGCTCGTCGAAGCTGACGGATATGGCGCTCCGCGATTGACCTGGGCGTTGGAAAACGAAGCTACACTGAAGCTTGTACCCGCCGTCACCCTTCGCGGCCGGTTGAAGACTTCCGCCGACGAGGATGTGATTAAGACTGTCCGGCTGCGCATGGACCGGCAAACCGATCAGGACTCGTTCGCGGCGTCGTCGCTGTTCTCCTTTTACAACATCCAGACACCCAGCGCGAACGGCGCATTCGAGTTTACCGCGCCGCGCGGTGAGTACAGGTTTAAGGTTTATCTGGACGACCGTACCGATTGGTACGCGGAGGCTCCGGAAAAACTCACGGTGGACGATGGGGAAGAACGGCCGCTGGAAATCCCGTTGCTCCGAGCCCAACAAGTGCGTGGCCGCGTAGTCAGCGCGAAAAATGGCACGCCGGTCGAGGGGACTACGCTTTCATTTCACCAAAAGGACCCTGCCGTTGGAACGCGCTATCTTGGTGAGTACAAGACCGACAAAGACGGAGTCTACCTAGGCTATGCGCGGCCGGGTGAAGTTTCGATTCGCGTATATCAAGTTCCCAAAGGGTTTCGGCACATCTCGGGAAATGCGGAGGCTTCGGTCACCGTCGTCGAAGGTGAGAAGTCGGCTTTGGTGCCCGACATCAAACTCGAACCCGCCGCGGCCCGCGCGATCAAGATCGTAGTCGTGGACGAGAAAGGCGACGC
>JAJDEH010000318.1 GCA_029259935.1 Planctomycetota bacterium | reverse complement strand
ACAACCGCCAATCGTGCGGCCTTGCACCAGCAGCTTGGTGCCGTCGGCAAACGTGTATTCCATCGAATACTGATCAAAATTCTGATCGACTGCCGGGTCGCCTTGTTTGTCCAGGCGGTAGTGCCGTCCGCCGGATGCCTTGCAGCGCACGGGCCAATCGTTCTTCAACCAACAAGCTTCGTCGATGTTGTGGATTAAGAAGTCACTGACCGCGCCACCGCTCAGCCACAAAAAGCCGTGGAAGTTTTGAATTTGATACATCAGTTCATCCATGTTCTTCGGTTTGTGACCTACGGCGGCCGAACCGGTAAAGCCGGCCATGCGATAAGCCCGCAGAGTCAGCAGTTCGCCGAGTTCGCCGTTATGGACCTTTTCGGCCAACGCTTGCCGCGCCTTGCAATGCCGGCACATCAGCCCGACGCCGACTTTGAGATTCTTCTTTTTGGCTTCTTCGCCTAGGGCAAACATCCGCTTGGAAGTGGGGCCGTCGATCGTGACCGGCTTTTCCATGAAGACATTGACGCCCTTTTCAATGGCGTAGGTGAAGTGCACCCAGCGGAAGGCGGGCGGCGTGGCGAAGATTGCCACATCGCCGGGCCGCAAGCAGTCGATTGCCTTCTTGTACCCGTCGAACCCCAGGAACTGCCGATCCTTGGGCACGTCGAATTGGTTTTTGAATTTTTTGGACAGACTGCCGTAGCTGGCGTTCAGCCGCCGGTCGAGCACGTCGGCCATGGCGACAAGTTTGACCGGGCCGTTTTGTACCGACAACGCATTCGAAGCCGCGCCGGTTCCGCGACCGCCACAACCGACCAGCGCCACGCGAACCGTATTATCTTCGCCGGCATGAACGTGCGGCACGGTGCTGGCGATCAACGTGGAAGCGGCGGCGATTTTTCCGGTGTTCTTCAAAAACTCGCGGCGCGACGAGCCAGCACTTGTCTTTTCGGTCATAACGGCCATCTCCTAGGGTGGGGCAGTTTTCTTGTGGAGTGCGAATCACCTCTAGCATAATGTGTTCGCCGCTGATTTTCCAACGCTTGCGGTGAGGCCCGGTGAAGCCGCGCGACCGGGCAATGTTTCAAGGTGCGAAAGTAGGTTGCCGTGCTTGCACGCACCGATAGTGCCGGATTCAAGCGAGAAGTGCGTGCCAGCACGTATCCTGCAAGCAAATTAACTGCGTGGCCCTGCGTGGACCAAGGTGGGCTATTCTTGCCACTTCGCATCCGAGGCTGGCGGCGACTCGCCGAATGGGAAGGTGCTCGGCCAGACACTGGAGTGCAACCAGATTGAGAATTCGTGCTCTCGCCAGAATCTGTTTCTATCCTGGAATTCCTCTTCAGCTTCCTTATTCGGCTCGTTGGTGTCCGAGATAAAGAGATCAACAGAACTCTCTAAGAGTTCCTTGGAATGCCGCGCCCCGTCGCGTTCGACCTTGATCAGCCACACCAACGGGAGCCACACGAAGGCCACGAAAATCATCATGGTTCGCAGCCGGAACTGCAACCATCGTCGCTTGGGCCGATCTTGAGCATCAGGCTTGGACATGCCGCGCCCTATTCTTCAGGTGTCCGATCTTGGAAAGGCTCCGACTTGTCCCATTTGGCGGCCTTTTCTTCGTCCGACGGTTCTACCAAGGGCCGCACGACGCGGAAGCCGACGTGCAGGGCGTCGGTGTGATACCAAATGCTTTGGGGAATCTGTGGATCTTGCTCTTTCCAGTCTTCCGACGATTCTTCGCGGGCCGCGCTGCGCAGGCGATCCGGCTCCGCGTCCCAACCGCCGCTGCGGACGATGCGCGGATAGATGGTCTTGGGAATCGCCAAGGGATTCTGCGCGATCCCTTTTAGATCCCGCGAGTAAAAGTCGGTCGTGTATTGGTCCAAGACCCATTCCGCCGCGTTGCCGTGCATGTCGTACAGGCCCCATGGATTGGGTTTCTTTTGACCGACTTTTTGATATTTTTCGTCGGTGTTGTCGTAGTACCAAGCGTATTGATCGAGCAATTTCGGATCGTCGCCGAAGTGGTAAGCGGTCTTCGTTCCGGCGCGGCAGGCGTACTCCCATTCCGCTTCCGTCGGCAGCCGATAGTAGCGGCCGGTTTTGGCGCTCAGCCAATTACAATAAGTCCGCGCGGCTAATTGCGTCATGCAAGTCGCCGGATGCTTGCCCTTGCCCATGCCAAAGCTCATGTCGGTATACGGCTCGGTCGGCTGCGTCACTTGATACTCGTCGGCCAGTTCATCGCGGACGGTTTTTTTCTTCCGTCGGATCTTGCGTTGGAGAACATCGAGATCGTCCATCCAGATTTCATATTCGTTCCAAGTGACTTCGTACTTGCCCATCCAAAACGGCGCGATCTCGACCTTGTGTTGCGGCCCTTCGTCCTGTGACCGCTCCTTCTCCGTGTCGGGGCTGCCCATCACAAACGTGCCGCCGGGAATGGGAACCATTTCGAACCGGGCGCTGGTATGTTCGAGTAACTCGACATAGGGTTTCATCTCCGCTTGTTTGACGGCCTCTGAATTCTCGATCACCAAGGGCGCGGGGTGCGCCGCTCGCACGTCGCAATTTCCCGCGCAAATTACGATCAACGCCGATAAAGTCCCTAGGGCGAGCGTGGCTCGAGATGTCAGATTCATGACGTCGTTACTCTAATGTTGGAGGGGCAATGCGTTGGGAGGACCGCCGCGTGCGGAAGCCGCGATAATTGAGGATAGCTCGCCAAGCGGGGGTTCGGCAAGAGCTTGGCCGCTTCCAGGCGAGCCTCCAGCGTTAGCTGGGGGGTGATTCTGATGAGGGATGGCTGCTGACTCAGACCCGTTCACTAGGATTCACCGAGGTTACGCCGAGCCGCAATCGATCAGTCGTGATCGTCGTCATCTTCATCCTCGTCTTCCGGATGCCTGAAAACAAACGAAGCCCGCACGGGGGCCGGCATTTTTGAATTGGGGCCGCGCACGCTGCGCCAGACAATTTCGTTGAGCAACAAGTCGTCGGCGATGTCTTCCCGGCTGAAGTCGAGCTGCTCGGACATTTCGGCACCCCACGCGCTCACCGAATTGGTTGCGTTGAGATCCACATTGGCTGGCAAGTGTTTATAAGCCTTGAAGTCGGGCTTGGCTTGAAAGGATGCGTACATGGGCCGCGCCGCGGCGTCGAATTGGCTCATTGGTTTTAGGCCCAAGATCAACTCCATGCTGCGCAACATACTGGCGGTGGAGTACATCGTTGAATCGACGTGGCCGCGTTTGGTGTAAGGGCTGACGGCCAACGCGACCGTGCGGTGCGCGTCGACGTGATCCGATCCGTTTTGCGCGTCGTCTTGTATGACGAAAATCGCAGTATCTTTCCAGAATTTGCTGTTGGAAACCGCTTCGACAACACGGCCTAGCGCCAGGTCGTTGTCGGCCACCATGGCGATTGGCGTTCGCTTGCCGGCTCGGGTGCCATAGGTGTGATCGTTGGGCAGCCGCAACACGATGAACCGCGGCATTTCGCCCTCGGTCTCGAACCGCTTCAACTCGGCAATGAACCGATCGGCCCGCTTGATGTCCATGTAGTCCAGGTCGTAGCTGCGAAACATGGGATCGAAATGGCCTTCGAGGGCTTTCACTTTCGCTCGTCCCGGATCTTCCGGCGTGCGGCCGTTGGCAATGAACTCGCCATAGCTGCGATAGGAAACGCCCGCTTCCCGGCAGCGATCCCAAATATAACCGCCGGCGGGAAACGCAATTTCGTGGCTGCCTTCGCTGGGGTAGCTCAGCTTGCCTTTGTTGCCGGGCCGATAAAGCAGCGGCCACGACTTCTCGACAAAGTCGGTGGCATACGCGGCCATCGTCCATTCATGCCCGTCGGCGCTGACTTCGCTTTCCACATAGAAATTGTCAAGCAACACGAATTGCCGAGCGAGCGCATGATGGTTGGGCGTGATCTTCTCTCCAAAAATGCAAAGCTGGGGATCGCCATTGCCTTCGGGCATGTCGCCGAAAACCTGATCGTAGGTGCGGTTTTCCTTGACGATATAGATGCAGTGTTTGATGGGGCTGGAATCGCCCAGCTTGGCGGCGATGGGATTGTCCTTCGTTCGCGGTTTCGCTGTGGGAGCAAGATCCTGGCGCAGCGGGCTACACTTATAAGCTTGTTTCGTATGCTCGGCCATGTCGCCGGGAGAGGGCGACTCGATGGCACTCAACGTCCCCCGCATTAACCCGCCGATGTACTCGCGAATCGAAGTCGGTGGCCGGTTCAGCGGGTTCGGTCCGTGCCGATTCGACTTTGACGTCAGACCCTTGCCGTTGGCCACGTAAATCTTCTTGTCTTTCGCATTGAAGCGAACGGAAGTCGGATACCAGCCGACCGGGATATAGCCCAACGACCGGCTCTGTCCGCGCTGCGAAACGTCCACCACCGCGAGGTTGTTGTTGTCGGCATTGGCAATAAACAAAACCTTGCCGTCGGGTGTCAGCGAAATGCTATTGGGCGTGCTGCCGTTGGGAGCATTGGCGTACAGCGCGCTGCTGATGACTTCCAGCGCCCGCCCCGTTTTGGTTTCAATCACGCTGACCGTATTGCTGTTGGCACAGGCGACGTATAGCAGGCTGTCATCGGGCGAGAGCACCAGTTCCGTCGGATGCGACTCGGTCGCCCATTGGGCTTCAATCCGCATCTTCTTCAAATCGACGACCGCGACTCGGGCGGCACCCCACAGGCTTACATACAGCCGCTTGTTGTCTTGCGTCGGCAAGACCGCGTATGGGTAGGCGTCCTTGTCAAACTTGATGTGCTCTAATTTCTCGGGTTTCGCCAAGGGAATCGCCACCACCGTATCTCCCCAGGCATTGGCGACGAATAGACGCGTCCCGTCGGCACTGGTCGTCATTCCGGCGGGCACGTATTCCTCGGCAACTTCGCCAATTTTTATTTCACGATGGTCCGACAGGTATCCACTCTTGAAATGGAAGACGTGCACCACCTCGAATTCGCCACCACTGGTGTAGAGTTGATCGCCGTTCTTATCGAAGCACAATCCATAGAAGGCTTGTGGAACCGTAACCCGCGAGACCATCTTTTGAGTGCGCACATCGACCACGGCAACTTCATGTTCGCCGTAGCCGGCATGTAGAATCGCCGCCCAGTGGCCGCTGGGATGCAGCGCGATATTGACCGGAAAATCGCCGAGCTTGACTTGCTTGCCGGCCGGCCGCAACGACCATTGGCTCGGCAACAGAATCTCGCCCTCTTGCTGAAGCCCTGGCAACTTGCGGTTTGCCGCCTCGACGTCGCCGGCGGGTTTTTGAGGTCCATCGGCGAAAGCAGATCCAACAAAGAGTACGAACGCCGTCACGGAATATAGTCGCGGTAGCATAGGATTTTCCCTATCAGAAGGTGCTGAGCAATCGTTGATGGAGTATTCTAACGAGTCGGGGCGTGGAACCAACTACGAGGTATTGCTCGACCGCAATCACCGGCGGCCGTTGGTCGCGAAAACTCTGACTCACGATTACCGAGCTCGGACCACTGCCGAGCAGTTTGGGTGCCCTAGTAGCCGAAATCGAAAGGCAATCAACGGGCAAAGACAGGGCTTGAGCGGCCGCGCCCATTTCTCTAGCCGATTTGGATGGGTTGCCGTACAATGACCCTGCCAGCACCGCGAATGCCCGTCATTTCCAAATCAGATCGAAGCATCATGCGAAAGCCAAAAACGCAGACGGTATTTCTGGGTGCGGTTGTGGTTGCCGTTCTGGCAGCGGCGGCTTATCTGGGCTTTTTTCAAACCAATGGAGAGGCGGGTGGGCGGCCTGGCAGCCGGCGGCCAACCTCCCTCGCTCGAGCTACCTTCGACGGGCGGGCGGCTTATGCCAACCTGAAATACATCTGCGAAATGGGGCGTCGTCCGAGCGGTTCGGAAGGAATGGCCAGGCAGCAAGAATTCTTGGTCGAACACTTTACGAAGTTGAAGGGCCACGTCAGTATGCAGAAGTTCGACGTGCGGCATCCGGAGGATGGATCGCGCGTGTGGATGTCGAACCTGATCGTACAATGGCATCCGGAGCGAAAAGACCGCATTCTGCTGTGTGCCCATTACGACACGCGGCCGTACCCTGATGAAGATCCCAATCCGGCACGCCGTCGTGGAAATTTCATCGGTGCCAACGACGGGGCCAGCGGCGTGGCGTTGCTTTGTGAGCTGGGCAGATCCATGCCGGGTTTGCGCGGCAAATACGGCGTCGATTTCGTGCTGTTCGACGGCGAAGAATTCGTCTTCGACAAGAAACGGGATCCCTACTTCCTGGGCTCGGAACATTTCGCCAGGCAATATGTCAGTACTCCGCCCGGGCACCGTTACCGCTATGGCGTGTTGCTGGACATGGTTGCCGACCGCAACCTCAATATCTACATGGAAAAGAACAGCTTGCGCAGCGCGCGGCCACTGGTTCGGGACATCTGGGATACGGCGCGGCAGTTGGGCGTGCAGGAGTTCATTCCACGGGCTCGACATGAAGTGCGAGATGACCATTTGGCGTTGAACAACATTGCCAAGATTCCAACGTGCGATATTATCGACTTCGACTATCCTCGGCCCGGCTCGCGGCAGTCCTACTGGCATACCGAGGCGGACACGCCCGCCAATTGCTCGGCGGAATCCTTGACCAAGGTCGGCTGGGTCGTATTGGAATGGCTGAAGCAAGTGGAGTAGCATCCTGATCCTCGCCTTTGGAATCGTCCTGCTCGCATTTGCCGGTGTGCTGATCGTATCGCACGTTCGCGGCTGGCGGTCGCTTGATAGGCTAACGCTGGAACCGGTGGAGGCTGAATATTTCTCGCGGCAGTATTGGCGGCGACTGGCCACCAGTACCACGATCGGCCTGTTGGGCGCGATGGTGATTTCGATGCACTGGGTCCGGTCGCCTCTTGTTTTCACCGGGGCGATTCTGACTTTGATGCTGTTGGTGGTTGTGACCCTCGTGTTGGCCTTGATCGACTTTATGAGTTCGCGTCGCTTTCTACAAGATTTGGTGGTCAGCCAGCGAGTTCGCCGAGCCGAGTTGGAATCCGAGGTCGAACGGCTGCGCCAGTCGCAACCAAAGAGCGAGGGAAATGGAAAGGAAACTCATTGATGGATCGCATATTTCATTTGCCGCAAGCAATGATTGTGTTGTTGGCTGTGTCGTTTCTGGGTTGCGACGAGTTAGTGCAAACCAACCCGTCAGGCGTTCAATCCACAAGCGGCGATGCCCGAGCATCCGCCGGTGTGCGTCTGCTGGAGCAGCGAAAATTCGCCGAAGCGAAAGACGAGTTCAAGCGGGCGCTGAGGAAGCCGTTGCAGGCTTTTGAAAAGTGTGAAGTACTCACCATGTTGGGCAATTGCTACAACGAGTTGAATGAATTTGAAGAGTCTTTGGAATGTCACAACCAGGCCATTCGCGAAGACCCTACCTATTACAAAGCGTATGTGAATCGGGGCATCGTCTATCGACTTCAAGGTGAATACGACAAGGCTGCGGCTTCTTACGCCAAGGCGTTGGAATTGAAGCCTGATTATCCACACCTTCACGCGAACCTCGGTACTCTGGCCGTCTTCCAAGGTGAATATGACCTCGCGATCGAACATCTGCAGCAAGCGATTCGACTAGACGATACGTTGGCCACGGCGCATTCCAATCTGGCGCTCGCCTATTCTCACGCGGGCCGCTTTGACGAGGCAGACCAAGAGTTGAAGCGCGCGATAGATCTGGGCTACCACCAGCCCGAAGTCGTCAGACAGCAAATCGATGAGTTGCGACAAACGGCCGCGGACGAAGACAAGAATTAACCTCCCGCCCAGTCGCGTGCCATGCAACGATCCACCTAGGGTGGGTGCTTGCACGCACCAGAATCCCGGTCCCGGAGAGCGGCAACAAGCTTCGCGGTCGCAAATGCCGCGGCGAAATACGCTTTGGAGCAATCGGAGATGCTTCGTATAATTCCCAAGTCTTGCCGAATAGGTCAGCGGATTTTTGAACGGATTCAGATGCCATGCCACAGCGCGATCGAGATACGCTGCTCGCCGATCCCTCGGCCGCTTTTATGCTGGACGGCGATCCGTGGTTGTCCACTATATTAGGGCAAAATGCCTTCAAGCTGACGATGGATCCTCAGGTCGATTCGTTCGCCCATGAGGATCTAGCCGGACAAATGGCGTCTCGGGGATCTGGTTTCTATTACACGAAAGTCCCCACTCATCGAGTTGCCTGGCTGATGACGCTGGGCAAAGTGGGGTTTTCAGTCGTGGATGTAAACCTGTTGTTCGAAATGCCAGCAGCGCCGACAACAGCGTCGCCGAGTCACCCGCAATTGGAAGTGCGTGCTGCCGTCGACGGCGACACGGGACCGGTGTTGGAAATTGCGACCAAGACTTTCGAGTATTCCAGATTCCATCTCGACCCGGCGATCCCAAATGAAACCGCCAACCGAATCAAACGCGACTGGATTGAGAATTGCCTCAACGGCACTCGCGGCGACGGCGTCTTGGTGGGCTGCTTGGAAGGACAAGTGGCCGGCTTTCTGGCGATGATCACATCGATTGAAGATGGCCAAACTTGCCGGACGATCGATTTGATTGGCGTCTCTCCTGCCTGTCAAAGAAGGGGCGTGGGCCGCGGAATGATTGAGGCGTTCCTTCGAATGTATTCTTCCGATACCGATTTGTTTCGGGTGGGAACGCAAGTTGCCAATACCGCCTCCGTTGGGCTCTACGAACAGAGTGGCTTTCGGCTCAAGCAAAGTACCTACGTTTTGCACGCACACGTTTTCCGCTAAGAGAGAATCGACCCATGAAGATTGGCGAGTTTGATATTGATGATCGCGTGATGCTGATTGCCGAGGTGGGCAACAACCACGAAGGCGATGTGTCATTGGCGGAGAAAATGATCGACTTGGCCGTCGAGGCCGGTGCCGACGCGGTGAAGTTTCAGACACTGCGAGCTGACAAGATTGCGAGCAAGGCGGATCAGGCTCGCTTTGAGCGTCTGCAGTCGTTTGAACTGACGCACGGGGATTTTGAGCGGCTGGCGCGGCGAACGGTCGAACGAGGAGCGATCTTTCTTTCCACTCCGTTCGATTTGGAGAGCGCGGCATTTTTGAATGACCTGTGCCCCGCGTTCAAGATTTCGTCGGGCGACAACAACTTCGATCCGCTGCTGGAAACCGTGGCCGGATTTGGAAAGCCGATTATTTTTTCCGCCGGCGCTGCCGAAATGCCACGCGTTCGTTACGCCAAGGCGTTGATCGAACGAATTTGGTCCCATGACCAAATAGATCCGGGACTGGTCGTGCTGCATTGCGTCAGCGCGTATCCGACACCGGTCGAGGAGGCCAATCTGGCCGTCATCACGACGTTGCGTGACGAACTGCGATGCCGAGTGGGATATTCGGACCACACGATGGGGATCGAAGCGGCCGTCTTGTCAGTCGCTTTGGGAGCGCGCGTGATTGAAAAGCACTTCACGCTGGACAAGCAACATTCCGATTTTCGAGATCACCAACTCTCGGCCGATCCGGTGGAAATGGCGGAATTGGTGCGGCGAGTTCGTCAAGCGGAGTCATTGCTGGGTGCGGGGAGAAAAGACCTGCAGCCGTCCGAAATCCCCGTGGCGGCCGCGGTCCAGCGGCGCATTGTCGCGGCCCAAGATCTTCCCCAAGGCACCGTCATCCAATGGCAACACCTAAACTGGATTCGGCACGCGGAAGGAATGCTGCCTGGCAGTGAATCACGGATTCTAGGCCAAAAATTATTGCAGCCGGTGCGCGAGGGCAATCCGATTTGTCCCGAACTGATGGCATCGCCTGAACCGCGAGTTTTGCGCAAGACCGGGTAGGTTTGCTCTGGTCAATTCGGCACGGCTTCGCAGTCGTCCGAACCAAGCATCGACTTGACCAATTCCACGTCGGCTTCGACCATCAATTGGATGAGTTCATCAAAACTCGTCTTGGGTTCCCAGCCAAGTTTTTCCTTGGCTTTGGAGGGATCTCCCATGAGCAGGTCGACCTCGGTGGGACGAAGAAATCGCGGATCTTTTTCGACGTGGTCCCGCCAGTCCAACCCAACGTGCCCGAAGGCCAGTCGTAACAAGTCTTCGACCGAGTGCGTTTTTCCCGAGGCAATGACGAAGTCCTCGGGTTCCTCTTGTTGCAACATCAGCCACATGGCCTCGACATAGTCCTTGGCGTAACCCCAATCTCGTCGAGCGTCGAGGTTCCCCAGCATGATCTTGTCTTGCAAGCCCGCCCGGATCCGCGCGGCACCTAGCGTTATCTTTCGGGTGACGAAATTCTCACCGCGGCGGGGCGACTCATGATTGAAGAGAATTCCGCTGCAAGCGAACATCCCATAAGCCTCGCGGTGATTGACCGTTTGATAATGGGCGTAAGCCTTCGCGCAACCGTAGGGGCTGCGAGGATGAAACGGAGTCGTTTCCGACTGCGGCGCCTGACCGGGCAAGCCGCCAAACATCTCGCTGGTCGAGGCCTGATAGACGCGCACTTCTTTATGAGATTGCAGCATGCGGGCGGCTTCCAGCGTACGCAATGCTCCCAAAGCGGCAACTTCCACGGTGTATTCGGGACTATCGAACGAAACCCGCACGTGACTTTGCGACGCCAGGTTGTAAATCTCGTCAGGCTGAATTTCGAGTATCAAACGAGTCAAACTGTTCGCGTCGGTCATATCACCGTAGTGCAGTTTGAGTCGGCCTCGCGCCTCATCGTTCAAATCCAAGTCGTCAAGCCGAACGCGGGCCATCAGGCTGTTACGACGGATCATCCCGTGCACCTCGTACCCTCTATCGAGCAACAGCTCGGAAAGATACGAACCGTCTTGGCCGGCGATGCCAGTGATGAATGCGACTTTTGATGACATAGGACTCTCGGTGCCAGTTCGTTACTCTACCTACATCTTAGCTCTAGATGGTGTGGGTGACACCGGTCACCAGCCGCACCAATTGCGAATGCCCAATCTGGTGATGATCCAGATCGCTTGAACGGCTTCGCGGGCGTTGATTTTTGTTTGGCCCGCTTCGCGGTCGATGAACACGATGGGCGTCTCGCGAAAAGTCGCACGTTTCAATTTCAGTCGCCACAGAATTTCTTCCAAGTACGAATACCCGTGGCTTCTGATCTGCTCAAAGTCAATCGAACGTAACGTCTCGGCCGTGTAGCATCGAAATGCTCCGCTGGCATCGCGGACCGGCAAACCGAGCAGAATCGTCGCATAGGTGTTGACCGCGCGGCTCATCAGACGGCGATGAAAAGGCCAACCGCGGACGCCGCCGCCGGTGACGTACCGCGATCCAATCATCACACTCACGCTACCACCCTCGACCAGCGGATTGATCAAATCGGGCAGGAATCGCGGTTGGTGACTGAAATCGGCGTCCATTGTTAGCACCAGAGCGAAGTGATGCTCCAATGCGTAACGAAATCCGGCAATGGTCGCCGTGCCTAGGCCCAGCTTCGATGGTCTGCCGATGAAGTGCAGCGTCGGGTTGCCGTCCGCCTGCTTCTTAAACCAATCGCCAGTGCCGTCCGGCGAGTTATCGTCGATTACCAGAATCTCAGCTTGCGGCGCGTGAACGCCAATCTCCTCGATCAATCTCGGCAGATTCTCGATCTCGTTATAGGTCGCGATGACGATCAGCGTTCTTGGACAATCGCTCAACACTTGCCTCGAATAGGTTACTTTCGCCGAAAGTGACTTTGCCCGTTCGATCAGGCTGAAAATTCATGGTCACCTTGGGGCGTATGTCTCAATGTTAATCGCCAAGCGAAAAAACAACATCGGGGCGAGTCGGGTGACACGACTTTTCGGTAAGCCGCCATCCCGTATGGCATCTCCGCGCTGCTATACTGAAGCGGTAAAACCAGGCGCAAACTTCAGCAATTTCCCGGCAGCCGTAAGAATTGAACCCGTGCTTCGCTTTGTTGAACATCACCCGAACGCGCAAGGAAAGCCGACCAGGCGCGAATGGCTGCGAACGGCCACGTTGGCCGGTTTGGGATTGACGGGACTGGCCGGTCGAACTCGGTCCGCCGAGACGAATCGACCACTGATTCCCGGTTTCGGCCAGGCAAAGTCCGTGATCCTGGTCTTCGCCAATGGTGGCCAGAGCCAGCTTGAGACATGGGATCCCAAACCAAACGCTCCGCTGGACGTGCGTGGAGCATTCCAGGCGATTTCGTCGGCGACGCCGGGCGTGGCCCTTAGCCAGCACATGCCCCAAGTAGCGCGGGTGACCGATCGATTGACGATTGTCCGCAGTATGTCGCATGAAGATCTGGACCATGGATCGGCATGCTATCTGGCGCTTACGGGCCGTTATCACAATCGACGGTCGTCGAACCCCCGTCCAGCGCCCGAAGACTTGCCCACTTATGGAGCCATTCTGAAGCGAGTTCGCCCTACCGACCGCTTTGTTTACGACGCCGTGCATTTGAACGGTCCCGCGCAAATCCCCGCTCCGCTAGCGCCCGGTCAAAATAGTGGACTGCTTGGCCGCGAATACGAACCCTTGGTGATTGGCGATGTAAGCGATCAGGCTATTGCTGTTCCAGGGCTCGACCCGCAAGCGGATTTGCCGACCGTTCGCCTGGATCAGCGCCGCTCGTTAAGGCAGGCACTCACGCGACATGCAAAAGTGTTGGATCGAAATCAACGGGCCCAGGACGTGAATCATCTTTACCGGCAAGCCTACCAAATGCTCGCCTCGCCCCGTTATCGCGAGGCGTTCAATATCGCCGCGGAACCCACCAAGCTGCGCGACCGCTATGGCCGCCACCGATCAGGTCAAGCCTGCCTGTTGGCGCGGCGTCTGGTCGAGGCTGGCGTGCCATTAATTACCGTGATGTGGAACCATTCGAATCGAGGCCAGGACGGATCGCCGGGCGTCACGGATCAGTACGGATGGGATACGCACAACGACATCTTTCAGGCACTGCGAGTCCATTTACTTCCGCGCTTTGATGAAAGCTTTTCGGCCTTGATCGAGGATCTCGACCAACGCGGCCTCCTCGACGAAACATTGGTTGTTTGCATGGGCGAATTTGGCCGCGCTCCGCGTGTTGCGAAAGAAGCGACGTTCGCCGGCAATGCTCCCGGTCGCAAGCATTGGCCGACCGTCTACTCTATCGCCATGGCTGGCGCGGGAGTAGGGCGAGGCGCTATCTTGGGTGCGTCAGACCGCTTGGGAGGCAGCCCCGTCACCAAAAGGTTCGGCCCTTGGGACGTGGCGGCGACGATGTATTCCGCGCTGGGGGTCGATCCCGCCGGCCATTACTACGATCCGATCGAGCGGCCGATCCCCATCACTGTCGGCCGCCCCATCGCTGAGTTGTATGGCTAAGTCGTTACCTGCGAAAGCGGGCAAATATCCCGGTCGCATACCACACGCCGTTGCTTCCTCTCTTCATGTCGTATCCGAACAGCGAATGCCTGCCCTTGACCGCCCGCCAGTGACCCGGGGACTGTCTCCAGCTATCAACACACTCCTCGGCTGCTTCGACCAAATCTTGTCCGGGCCAACTTTCCGCGCAAACTTCTTGTGCCACCGCTCCGTTACCAAGGCGAGCGTTGATGCTTTGAAATCGGCTGTCCCAGTTGTGATGCCCTTGCAGATTGATGCTGGCCTGATGATACGAGTGTTTGGACGATTCGCGGGCCAGCACCGAACTGTGCGTTCCGTTGGCGCTTTTCGGACTGGCTGGATGAATCCGCACGGCGAAGATGAGCGTGCGTTGGGCCAGCGAGCCCGCGGGCAAGGTTAGCAAGGCCTCTAGCCGCAGGGGATTGAGCAAGCGGTGCTTGGAAAACGGAAGTACCGTTACGACGCGCCGATAGTGTGGACTCTTTGGATTAGAAAGGTCGACAATCGCCACGCCCGGCTTGCCGCGCATTTCGGCGAATGCCGCGTGTTTCAACAAGCGAGTCTTTCTTCCTCGGACTTGGATTACCGCATCCGTCCGCAGCCGAGCCAGCACGAACTTGCTGGCCTCGGGCGAGCGGGCCATTGACCTCTCGAAAGTCATTGCCGAACGCGTGGGCCGGCCGCTGTAAAACTGGATCAACAGTTGTTTGTGTTGCTTGGCCGCTTGTTGCATGGCGGTTCCATAGTTCAGGTGCCATTGCAATTGCGGGTTATCCGCCCCATGCGCCAAAGAACCGCATAGGGCCAAACATATTCCGACGGTGCAAAAGCCTCGGTTACTCAACATCCTAAACCTCCTCTTTCCCCTATTTGCCAGGATCGTTACGAGTCCAACTGGCTAATTTTGGATAGTTAAAAAGAATGGGCTAAATTTGTCTGTGAAAGTTTGCTAAGGTAGGCAGGCTGTGTTCAGGATGTCAACGAGGGTAACGAGGAAATCGCCTTCTGAAAGCCTCTCAACGAGGTTTTTGGTACTACAGCGGGGTACGATTTGGCCCCGGATTTCCGTTCACTCTGTTTCAAACCATGTCAGGAGGGCGGCAAGATGCGCTCCGTTCTATTGCGTTCGGTGGTAATAGTTGGTCATTTTCTGGTGTCAGGCTGCGTCTTGAACCTTGTTCGGGCCGACGAGCCGACGGACAATCTGCGGGCCAAGCTGGGCGAACTTCATCAATGGCTCGACAGCGGCGGGCAAGCCCAGCAATGGCGTGAATATCTGAAGTCCGAGCAACTCGAAGCCGAGCTTGCGGGTGGCGCTAAGCCAGATCGGGTGGCGGGCATCTTATCCAAGTACACGGCCGACCAGCCGGGCCTGAAGAAGTCTAGATTCGTGGCGGTCCGAACCGCGCTGTCCGCATGGCTGAATGAACTAGAATCGAGCGACACGGTCGATTTGGCCCAAGCCGCCCTTGATGCCAAAGATCAGTTTCGTCCGCTGGACGAAAATCTGGTCCGCAATGCGAAGCAGAGCCTGTCGCGGGACATGCGGATTCTCGAGCGGGATCTGCAAACGAGCGGTCGGAAAAATGCGAACGCGTGGAAAGTGTATCTGCGCTGGAGTGAGTTGGAAGAGCAACTGAGCGCGCCCGATGGACCCAAGATCAACTTGCTCGACGCGGTTTATCGAAGTCGGTTTCGTGGCAACGAGGCCGGTTTGGAGCGGCCCCAAGTGATGGCCGTTCGCGAGAGTTTATTGAATTACATGCGGGCGGAGTTCTTTGGAAACATCCCAAAGTTAGAGGAAGAATATCACAAGCAATTGGACAAACTGGCCGATGGGTTAACTCGCTTTGAAGCTGAGCCAGCGGAACGGACAGCGGACGAAATTGCATTTATTCTTGGCTGGCTGAAAAATACCGGCCAAGCCGAAAGCTTGGTGCGTTCGATCCAACACCGCTACTCGCGGCCGAACGTCAGCGGTTATGTTTCCCGTTTCTTGCTGGCGGCCGGCGTCGACCGCGAACAGCGCGATACCCGCCCTGTCAACGAATATGCCGGCGGGACCCGCGTTCGAGGAACGGCAACCATCGCGTCCACGATTTCGTCACGGACGGTGAGCCATCCGAGCCGAGCCGCCTTTGACATTCTGTTGAAAGGAACCGTAAACGCGCGAGTTCGCGGATCGCAAGGGCCGGTCACCGTCTGCAGTGGATCGAAGACTCAGGTCAACGCGATCAAGCGAATTTTCATTGACGAATACGGCTTCAATGCTCGTCCGGCAAATGCCCGCGCGGCGACCCATGCCTATATTACGGGAATCAGCGCCCCGCCCATTATCCGCCATTTCGCCCAAGGGCCGGCTCGCAAAGCTGTAAATCAATCGGAAGGCCGCACTTCGCGGCAGGTCGAAGACCAGGTCGAGCAACAGTTAGACGATGAAGCCGGTGGCGCGTTGGCGGATGCGAACACGCAATATGGCGACTTCATTCGGCATCCATTACTTCGCCGCCGGGCGTTTCCCCAGTGGTTTGCGTTCAACGGTTCAACAGACGGTTTGCATATCAACGCGCGCCAAGCCAACGATTTTCAGTTGGCCGCCTGGGGTGAACAGCCGCCCCTACCGCCCAGCCACGCGATCGCGGTGAACTTGCATCAGTCGGCCATCAGCAATATTGCGGCAGCCGCCGCGGCTGGCGAGCGATTCACGCACACCGATATCGCGGGACTGCTGGAGGGCGTTACGGACGAAATTCCCGAAGAATTGCAGGCCAGCGAAGATGCGGAAGCGTGGTCAATAACATTCGATGCGTCGCGGCCCTTGTCGGTGCAATTCACCGAGGGGACGATCAAGGTCACCATCCGCGGCCGGCGATTTGAAAACGGCGACCAGGCGATCAATCGCCGCATGGCGATGAGTGCCGTGTACGCCATCGAGCGCTCGGGCGACAGTGTTATGCTGCGACGGCAAGGTGACGCGGTCGCCGAGTATATCTCGCAAGACGATGAAAACTTGGTCGAGCGGGCCGTGAAGTCAAAAATGAAAGCCCGTTTCACCGCTCTGTTTACCGAAGAGATCGACATCAGCGGAATCGAACTTCCCGACCCCTGGTCGAAGGTTGGCAAGCTTTGGATGTCCCATATCACATCCGACGGCGGCTGGCTGACGCTTGGCCTGAATCTGCCGCAATAGCTGGCCGCGTTGGTTTTACCCGGGCTGAAACGGGACTCGACGATCGAAGGTGAGCCGCCGCCGCCTTCGGCATGCACTTGTCGGCCCGGACTTCGGCACTTGTCCGCCAATAGATTTTCCGGCTGGAGAAGTGTACGCTGAGCAGTGACCAGCCTAATTCTTCCAACTACCTCACGCAGGGTGCCTTGCGCCGAATTCGCCAGGCACCCTCAATCAAGTGAAGGACAAGACCGTGGCCACCGTGGAAGCCCCCTCTTTGCAGATGAAGCGGACTCAACTCTACATCAATGGACAATGGGTCGATGGCGAAAAAGGCGACAAGCTCGATATCATCAATCCGGCGACCGAGGAGCCAATTGCCACGATTTCGTACGGAACGCGCGGCGATGCCCGCCAGGCGCTCGAAGCGGCTGGCAAGGCCATGCCCGGCTGGCGAAAGACGAATGTCTACCAGCGCGCGGCCAAGCTGAAACAACTGGCCGATCTGATGCGCGAGAATGTCGATTACTTGGCCACGGCGTTGACGATGGAGCAAGGCAAGCCGCTGGCGGAGGCCAAAGCCGAAACCATGGGATCGGCCGCGACATTTGAGTGGTTTGCCGAAGAAGCCAAAAGGGCTTACGGTCGCACGATTCCTTCCAACTTTGATCACAAGCGACTGCTGACGATGCGGCATCCGGTGGGCGTTTGCGCTTGTGTTTCGCCTTGGAACTTTCCCTTGATGTTGCAGGCTCGCAAAATCGCGCCGGCACTGGCCGTTGGCTGCACCACGGTTTCTCGTCCGGCAAGCCAAACGCCGCTATGTTTGATTCGTTTGTTCGAACTGATCGAGCAAATCGAATTACCGCCGGGCGTGGCCAATTTGGTCGCCGGTCCGCCGGCCGACATGATGGACGAGTTCATGAACAATCGAATTTGCCGCAAGATATCGTTTACCGGCTCGACCGAAGTCGGCAAGGAACTGGTCCGCAACTCGGCGGGCCAAATGAAGCGGCTTAGTCTGGAACTGGGCGGCCACGCGCCGGTAATCGTGTTTCCCGATGTCGATATCGAATCGGTCGCCAAGGCCTCGGTGATTGGCAAGTTCCGCAACAATGGCCAAGTCTGCATTTGTCCGACTCGATTTTATGCCCACAAAACGATCGAAAACGATTACCTCGAAGCCTGCGTCGAAGCCACCAAACAACTGAATCTTGGCAACGGCTTGGACCCGGCGGTCAACATCGGGCCAATGTTTGAAAAACGCGGCATGGACAAGACCGATTCCATCGTCGCCGACGCCCAAGGCAAAGGAGCAAATTGCATTCTAGGTGGTAGCCGTTCAACACGATTCGATCGTGGGTATTTTTATGAACCGACGGTGCTCACCCAGATCAGCAACGATATGGCCATCATGACGGACGAACCTTTTGCGCCCGTCATGCCAATCCTTGATTTTGACACGATCGAGGAAGCGATTGCCAAGGCGAACGACACGGTTTATGGATTGGCCGCCTACGTGATGACCAACGACCTTTCCGCGGCGTTCAAAATGGCCGAAGGGCTGGAGTGCGGCACGATTGGAATCAACGACACGGTACCGGCCGCGCCCCAGTCGCCGTTTGGCGGTCTCAAGGAGTCCGGCATCGGCCGCGAAAACGCGATCGAGGGCATGGACGTCTACTTGGAAACGAAAGCAGTCTCCATCGCGATTCAAGAGTGACCGGCGTCGCTGATAAGTTTCGAAGCGGGCCATTCATCGGCGGCTTGGCAATTCATGGAAATCATCTTCGTTGTCGCCCTGTGCATTCTGGCCTTTGGTTTGATTTCGCGGCGAATTGACACCAGCATCGTGACTCCGCCGATGATCTTCGTGTTGCTAGGGTTGTTGGTCGGCCGGTGGGGATTGGATGTCGTACCCCGGCAAATCGAAACATCGGTTATCGAACTGCTGGCAACGATAACCCTGGTTCTTGTCCTGTTCACGGATGCTTCCCGCATCGACCTCAAGCTATTGAGGCGGCAGCACGACTTGCCCATTCGGCTGCTTGGCATCGGTTTGCCGCTGACGATCGTGGCGGGCACGCTCGGCGCGATTGTTCTGCTGAACGGACTTACGTTGTGGGAAGCGGCCCTGCTGGCGGCCATTCTCGCGCCGACCGATGCCGCCTTGGGGCAAGCGGTCGTGAACAGTCCGCGGGTACCCATTCGCATCCGCCAGTCGCTGAACGTTGAAAGCGGCCTTAACGATGGATTGGCGTTGCCCGCGGTTCTCCTTTTCTTTTCACTCGCCGGGGGACCGAGCACCAACGGTGCCGGAGTTTGGATTTCTCTCGCCGCGAAGCAAGTGATTTTGGGTCCGATCGTCGGTATCGCCGTGGGCTACTTTGGCGGCAAACTGGTCATGCTGGGTCAGCGCAGCGGTTGGATGAGCCATTCATTTCAAGATCTTTCATCGCTGGGTCTGTCGTTGTTGGCTTATTCCGGAGCACAGCTAGTGTCTGGCAACGGGTTCATCGCCGCTTTTTGCGCGGGACTCACGGTGGGCAATACGTCCCGCGCGATTTGTTCATGTCTGTATGAATTCGCCGAGGCGGAAGGGCAGTTGCTGACATTGCTGGTTTTCATGGCCTTCGGCGCGGTCATGATGCCGGAGGCGTTGGAGCATTTTTCTTGGATTCATGTTGCCTATGCGGCGCTGAGCTTGACTGCAATCAGAATGTTGCCCGTTGCCATGAGCTTGCTGGGCAAGCGGCTAACATGGCCGACCACATTTTTCCTGGGCTGGTTTGGCCCGCGGGGAATCGCCTCGATCTTGTACATGATGTTGCTGCTGGAAGGAACTTCCTTGGCCGGCAAGGACGTGATACTTTCAGTCGTCGTGACGACGGTCGCCTTGAGCATCTTGGCTCACGGCTTGACGGCGATTCCCGGCACAAAGTGGTACGCCGCGCACACCAAGGAAACCGGTCCACAAGCCGTTGAAAATAAGCCCGTCGATGAAATGCCCGTTCGCCTGCCATCTCCGGCGGCTACAGTGAAGTGATCACGGAACTCGGCGCACATGAGTTGTTCGGCCGCATGACCGTGAAGGTCCGCTGCATCAATCCGCTTGCTTTGATACGCTGTAGTCATGGAAGTGACCGAGGAAAAAGCGGTGAGCGGCCTTGAAGAGCAGGGCGCGACCTTGAAATACAGCAAGGGCGGCAAGGTTCTTTCCGTGGATTTCCGCTCGGCGCGGCAACCTCTCGGCGAAGACACATGGCAAATGATGGGCTGCTTCAGCAGTCTGCGGGAACTTTATCTCGCCGGTCAGAATGTTGGTGATGATGTGCTTACGTCTCTTGAAGGCCTCGACAAACTGACGACGCTGGATCTTCAGAACACGCAAGTGACCGATGAGGGCTTGAAGACCATCAAGGCGTTGCCAGGTTTGAAGCTGTTGTTGTTAAGCGGTTCGGGAGTGACCCGCGAGGGCGTCGCGGACGTGCGTAAATCGATGCTCAAAACGCGTATCGTGCTTCTCTGAAAGGCGATATTCTTTTCGTTATGGATGAATTCGACATAGAAACTCAGGACACGCCAAGGAAGGCACGGGTCGCGCTGCCTCGCCGGGTAATCCTCGTGGGGTGCTTGGCCGTTCTGCTGCTGCTGATGGTGTTGGGATATTGCGTTTGGTACACCTCGATCTATGCGCCCGGCCAGAGTTTTTCGGGTGAACTGCCTGAATTGCAGGAGAATGAAATCAAGCTGAGCGACGAGTTGCGGCGAGATGTCACGCATTTATCGGAGCAGATTGGTCCTCGAAGCTTGGTGACTTATCCCAAATTGAACCAAGCCGCCGACTGGATTGAAGAGCAACTTGTTGACGCGGGATATGACGTTCAACGGCAGCAGTACACGGTTCGAGACTTGGCGTGCTTTAACTTGGAAGCGGAGATTCGCGGCGCGACCAATCCTGAGGAGATCATCTTGGTGGGGGCGCACTACGATTCTTATGGGGGCCGCCCAGGCTTGGTTCCAGGTACTCCCGGAGCCAACGATAACGCCACGGGGATGGCCGCGTTGTTGGCCTTGGCACGTCGCTTTGCCGACAGCCAACCCGACCGAACATTGCGTTTCGTCGCCTTCACGAATGAAGAACCGCCGTATTTCAAAACCGACGATATGGGATCGCTGGTCTATGCGCGGCGGTGCCGCAAACGCGACGAGAATTTGGTGGCAGTCTTGAGCTTGGAAACGATGGGCTACTTCACGGACGAGCCCGACAGCCAACAGTACCCCTCGCCATTCGACAAATTTTATCCCTCCACGGGGAACTTCATTGGAGTAGTGGGCGACGTTGGATCACGACCACTCATTCATCAGGTAATCGAATCGTTCCGCAAGCATGGCGAATTCCCATCGGAATCGGGCGCGCTGCCGGCGGCGGTCGCCGGTGTTGGCTGGTCGGACCATTGGTCCTTTTGGCAGGAAGGATATCAAGGCGTCATGATCACCGACACCGCCATCTTTCGATATCCCTATTACCACATGCCTGGCGACACGCCCGACAAACTGAACTTTGAAGCCATGGCGCGAGTCGTCGACGGACTGGAAGCCGTCATTATTGACTTGGCGTCCGTCGAAAATGCACCGTGACTTCGCCGCTGTTATCTTCCAGCTTGTTCCAGTCGTCTTGGCAACGCAGAAACAGATCACCGTCCGCGGGAGCAACCATCGTTGTGGATTTGCCGAGCGGAATCGGGTCGGAAAGCTTGTAGTCCTTGAAGATGACGCCCACCAATTTTCCGCGCCCGTCCTTGTCACCGTCGGCATCGATTTCGCTGCCGTCTTGGGAGATCTTCCATTTGCCGATGGCCGCGATATCGTAGGACACGCCCTTTTCCACATGCAGGGCGCTAGTTTGCCAGCCGAATCCGGATTTGATCTTCATTTGCGTGCGGCGACTTCCTTGCAGGGGTTTGAACTTGGCATTCCAATTCCAAGCCACTAGGTCGGCCCGGTAGCCGTTATCGAGCGTCTTCAAAAACAGGTCGTACTCGAACGAAACCTGATCGGCCACCGGACCGTAAACCGCGGCGAAAGAAACGCCCTCCTGCTTTTTCATCAACGCGATCGCCAGCGGCTTAAAACGGCTTTCGTAGTTCGGATTGTTCGACAACAAGTGACACAGAGCCCAACGCCAGGCGTAATCTCGCCAAGTCCCCGAGTCGGTGCGGCCGGGAATCGCGATCTCCAATAGCTTTCGCTTTGGTTTGGCCTGCTGCAAATACGACATCACGATCGGGCTGATGTCGATGGCCCTTTTATCCACCTTCCAATATTGGCCCATCTCCGCCACGCCTTCGGCCAGCCAAGTGGGTCCCGTCGAGCCGAACGCCAAATGACAAAACCCGTGCGTGCATTCGTGTTGAATCACGCCATGATCGTCGCACGAGTACAGTTCGGCACGCACTCTGTTGCCTAGCGAGTGATTAAAGCAAATGCCCGCCCCTTCGCGGATCTTGTCGATTCCTTGCGGCTCCTTCAGAGTTCCCTCGGGCCACTTGCTTAAGTCGCGGACGATAAAGCCTTCGACCACACCGCTGGGGGCCTGCCCAAAGTATTTCGTCAACAGCGTGGCCATCACCTCCAACTTATCGAGAATAATTTGCGCCTGGCGGTCGGAAACATCGGTCATGAACATGAAGTGCGCCGAGCGGACCATCCGCGGCGCTGTCGGCTCGTCGGAAAGTTTGCGATATTTGGCCAGCAGCTTTTCGTCGACGCTCTCGGCCTTTGTTGTTTGATGGTTGACCTCGACCTTCAATTCCCGAGCGACCAAGTCGCCCGTGTTCAGTCTCGCGGCGATAAGACGCGTGACCTTCGAGCCGGGTGCCGCGCGATTGTAGTCGTCACTGGCCAGTAGTACTTCGAGATCGTCGGCGACCTGAAACGAAAGCGCCGTCTTGCGAGTAAACTCGCCGCCAGCGGGAACCCCGATAACCAGCCGTCCGCGAGCCAGTCGCGTGACCTGGCCGACAATCTCGCACATGGAGTAATCCGCAGGGCGCTTGCCGGGTGTCACTACCGTAACGCCATCCTTGCCGTCCTCGCCGCTGACCAGCGTAACCTTTTCCACCTTGCCCTGCGTTCGCCCAAGACGGTTGACCTTCGCTTGGAAGCGGACATTTTTACCGGCTGTGAGACTCTTCACACCTAGGTTGCCGGTCACCTCCACCTGAGCAGGAAAGCGAAGCAGTTGCCCACCCGACAAAGCGACGCCTTGGGCATCCTTGTCCTGAATGCGAACTTCATGCGCCGCGCCCTTCTCATCCTTCACGACAATTACGCCCGGCGAGACCGATTCGACGGTGCCGGTAATGGTCAACGTTTCCTGAATGACCAGTTGGCCCCACGCGGGCGCGGAAGACATTGCCAAGAAAATGGCGATACAGACCACCAAAGTGGTAGATGAAGCACGCATGAAAATCCCCAACCGATTTGATGCGACTCGTGGCGTTTTTAAAAGACGACCCGATTATAGATGGCTGGCGGCTATATTGCCACGTCGCCACCTGACAGCGCCGATGTTGGATACGCAGCAAGTTCATCAATCTGGGCCGATGTCGATTCTGGACGTCACTTGAAGCATCACCCATCGCCGCTCCCCGCAAGCTAACTTGATTGCGTCGCGCCTACGGCACCGGCATAATGCCGGTGACATGGGATGGCTGGGAGCCGGATGCGTTAACTGCGCCTGTCCGGTTCCGAGGACTCGGAAGACTCCAATCTAATCGCCCGTCTCAAAGCAGCCGAATAGATCGCAATTCATTCGTTAGCCAGCAATAAACGATCCTCAACAGGAAAACAACGTGGCGATCTTGCAGCCGTGGAACATCGCATTTGCCATAGGATTCGTTGTTTACGTCGTCACGCGCGGCGTTTTCGCTTCCCATGCGAAGGACAACGAATCGCTGGACCGTCGAGTTGGCTTGCAGGAGAAGTTGCTACTGCCCGCCATGCTCGTTACCGGCTTGCTGTTTCCCGTTATCTATCTTCTTACTCCGCTTTTTTCGTTTGCCAACTACGAGCTACCCCACTGGGTGCATTCATGTGGTTTGCTAAGCATGATTGTCGGACTGTGGCTGTTTTGGCGTTCGCACGTTGACCTAGGTGCCAATTGGTCGCCGACTTTGGAAACTCGAAAGGGCCACGAAATCATTAAGCACGGAGTGTACGCCCGCATTCGACATCCGATGTATTCCGCGATTTGGCTTTTCAGCATTGCACAGGCCTTGCTACTCAACAACTGGTTGGCCGGCTGGGGTGTTGTGTTCGCCTTTGCGTTGATGTACTTCTTGCGAACCCCGAACGAAGAACAGATGATGATCGACCATTTTGGCAGTGCTTACAAAGATTACATGGCGGAAACCGGCCGGTTGCTTCCGCGACTTCGACGATCGATATCAAGTGCGTCGAAACCGTCTGGCTAAGCGACTGACGACGCAGGTTGATCCCGTGAGCCTCGGGCAGGGCGATGTTGCACGTGCTTCCGTCAATCGATCAATCCGTCTGGGCGGCGTAGTCAACGGTGCGCCACAGCCGTACGGTCTTATCCCAGCCGCATGATGCGAGGGTCCGACCACTGAGTGAGAAAGTGACGTTCGCAACTGAGCCAGTGTGACCGTAAAGGGTTGCCCGGTGTACTCCTGTCCGGGCGTTCCAGATGCGGATATGTCCGTCGACGCCGCCAGTGGCCAGAGTGCCGCCGTCCGGGGAAATAGCGGCCGACATCGGTGAAACCGACCACCGCAGGGTAGCCACGAAAAACACCAAGAGGCACGAAAAGCGAAATCGTCGGCTTTGGTTTTTGTGTCTCTTCGCGTTTTTTGTGGCCAAATCATCCGTGCGGCACGAGCAGAGCTCGGCGGTAGACTGCGAAACCGAGTCTGATGGGCGACCAGGAGAATCGGGTATGGCGAGAGATGACGGTTATCGAGTGGTGGAAAGAAGATCGCGGAGGCGTTGCAGACGTGGGGGCGAATCAAATGGTAAGCTGCATCTGTTGGAACTGAACAGCTTTAGCTGCTCGGGTTTGTACGTTTGCGATTGGGCCGCGGTGATCCATGCCGCGAGCGCCGCAGCCGAAAACGAATGGAATGCACAAAACGCCACTCGGAACACGCGCGGCTGAACGCTTTCGGTCGCCGATCCAAGAGAACGATCATGGAACCCAACGGTATTGAATCCGTCACCAAACTGTTGGAGCGAGCGCGCGAGGGTGAGCCTAACGCCGAAGATATCCTTTTTCAGACGGTTTACGACGAATTGAAACGAATCGCCACAAAGCTGATGCAAGATGAGCGAACCGCGCACACGCTAGGCGCGACCGGAGTCCTTCATGAAGCTTATGCCAAGATTTTCCGCAACACCGAGTTGAATATCGCCGATCGACGCCACCTCATGCGGCTGGCAACAAGAGTGATGAAACACGTGCTTCTGGATCACGCACGAAAAAGGAACGCTGTCATGCGCGGTGGAGGGCGAAACAAAGAAGCGCTAGACAACGCCCTTTACGATCGCGCGGTCAAGGAATTCGATGCCAACCTGGGAATCGAGGTCGAGAGCCTACACGAAGCCATGGAGAAGTTTGCACGGACCCACGCGCGGGCCAACGAAGTGGTGCAACTTCGCATGTTCGGAAATCACACCATGACTGAGATTGCGGAGATCTTGGGAGTCGCCAAGACGACCGTGGACAATGATTGGGCCATCGCTCGCGCCCGGCTCCGGCTACTGATGCAGGAGACTGAAGATGGCGTCTGAGCAGCCGCATCAAACGGCGGATGACATCTTTCTTCGCGCGAGACAGATGGATGAGTCAACCCGTGAAGGCTATCTGCGCGAGGCATGCCGCGACAATGCGTTGCTAGAGACCGAAGTACGGCAGTTGCTGAAGGCCGACGAGGAATCGCAAAAGGATGGCCTATGGCAACAGCGGCCCGCCTCCACTGAGGAAACGCCGCCATCGGTTGGTCATTATCGAATCGAGCGAGAATTGGGGGCTGGCGGGTTTGGACGAGTTTTCCTGGGATGGGACGAACAGCTCAGCCGCAAGGTTGCGATCAAGATTCCACGGTCGGATGCTGTTTCGACGCCCGAGCAGTTCCTTTCCGAGGCCCGCAAGCTGGCGGCTATTCAGTTTTCCAATGTCGTAAGGATTTATGATTTCGGACAGTCCGACGCGGGCATCTGCTATGCCGTGTATGAATACATCGACGGCGAGACTCTCGCGGCCCACATGGAAGAGCACTCGCTCGACCAAGTACTGGCTGCCGAGTTGATTGGAAAAGTTGCCCGTGCATTGGGACACGTTCACGAGCATGGCATTTACCACCGGGATGTGAAACCAGCTAACATCATCTTGGATCGCCGAGGCGAACCATTCTTGATCGACTTCGGCATCGCGGTTCAGCAAGACGATTGGTCGCAACGGTTTGAATTAAGCGGTACTCCGAGCTACATGAGCCCCGAGCAGGCAAGCGGTGAAGTCGAGCTTGACGGCCGGAGCGACGTGTTTAGCCTCGGCACCGTTCTTTATGAGATGCTTACTGGCAAGCAAGCGTTCGCCGGTTCTGATGTGTTGGACACACTGTCGCGTATTCAATTCAAGTCGCCGCAACGTCCCAGTGAACTGGTTGCCTCGCTCCATCCCGAGATGGAACGGATCTGTCTCAAGGCTCTGGCCAAAAGCCCGGAAGATCGGTATTCCACCGCCCATGCGTTTTCCCGTGAACTTGTCCAGTTTCTGGAATCTCAGCGCGAGTCTTCCGAGCTATCAGAGAGTCATGCCAGCAGCCTACCAGTATTCCGTGGCACCAAGGCGCGGAAGGTTGAATTGCCACTGCTGCTTGTCGGTTGTCTTGCGGTCCTTGCCGTGGTCGCCATCGCCGCGCTATGGATGTGGCCTGAACCTGAGGGACCGTTCCTCATAGGAAACGTAGTTGAAGACCAAGACCTGGAGGCATTTACTCAGCGACTTGAGCGAGAGATAGAATTTCCGACCAAAGACGAAGTAATGCAGATCGCCGAGGAGGCAACTGGCGATGACTTCACGATTCACTGTTTCAACCGTACGAACGAGCATTTGGTGCTCGTGATATTCAATTTTACGAAGTACTACAAGGACGTGCCGGGGTTCTGGTCTGAAATTCAAATCCCACCAAATAAACAAGCCACGGTCGCGCAATTGCCATTTCTACGCGGTATGGCCGGGCTCTATGGACTAGTGATCGTTGACAGGGATGCGGGGCTCCACTACGTTGGAGAATTCGAATCGAAGGCGGTGTTTAATCTAACCGGGCGACGTCCTCAGATCACATCTTTCCCGACAGACTAATGCAAGCCGGAGGCGAAAATGCCCCACCGACTCATTCTACTTGTCGCGTCGTTGTCTCTAACCTTGGTGGCTTCAGGCACGGTCGAAGCCGCCAAAGCCGTGTTTCAAAATGAAACCGGAAAGTCTATCTACATCGGCTATTGGAATCCGAACGTCGTGGATCCAAAGACGAAAGCGAAGGGGCAGTACGTTCCGTTGAGGGGGAAGAAACCGCAACCAATTGCCAAGAAAGTGCACCCAAGATTGACGCTCCCCTCCGGAGTTCGCTCGCTGGGAGTTAGGGCGGCGGACCGCTGGGTTTATCTCGGCCATATCAACTTCGACAAACTCTCCAAAGACAGTGGCGCAAAGATTCGCATCGGCCCCGGGGCGCTGGCTTTCGAAGGCAGAGGCGGCAGTGAATTCGCAATCAAAATCGTGTACCGCGGGAAAGAGTACACGGTGAAGGAGTTTGGAAAGTTGAAGTAGATCGGCTTGGAACGCGTGGCTATCTGCCACCGGCCGATTTCGCGAGTCGGCATCTCTTTGACTTCTCTCGGTTCGAATCCTCACAGCCCTGCTTAGGATCGTTCGCGAAACAAGTGTCGCGTTTTGATCAGCCGTTGGGCGTTAGCCACGGTTTTTCAGAACTGGACGCTAACGCATTCCGGCTAGTCCCAGAACAAGCGAACCCCGAATGCTTTTGGGAGAATGAATCGACAAAAACTCGAGATCCCCCCTGTTTCTTGGTGCGAATTTTGCTTACACACCAAGGGCACTTAAAACAACAAGGAGGATTTCGAGTGAACGGTATTGAACAACGAACTTTGGATCGCTGCAAGCAGAGGATCG
>JAJDEH010000317.1 GCA_029259935.1 Planctomycetota bacterium | reverse complement strand
CCGTTCACTCGAAATCCTCCTTGTTGTTTTAAGTGCCCTTGGTGTGTAAGCAAAATTCGCACCAAGAAACAGGGGGGATCTCGAGTTTTTGTCGATTCATGCTCCCAAAAGCATTCGGGGTTCGCTTGTTCTGGGGCTAGTGGCAATGAGCGAGTCGGAGCAAACAGCGATTCGAGAAGTCTCAGGGACATTGAGAGAAGAACTTACGAACTTCGAGAACGAATTGCTGAAAAGCGATCGCCGCTGGCTCGTCAACTCACAGAGGCAGACGCTTGCCGTCATCAATGGCCCTGTGGAGATTTTGATGGGCGATAAGGCTGTAACCAGAGAGCCGAAGAAAGTCACGCTGTCGCACAGCTTCGCCGTGGCGACCCATGAAGTGACAGTGGAGCAATTTCAGCAATTCCGCAGGGATCACAAGCACGACGCTGGATATGCACAGCAAACCAATGGCCCGGTCAACCTTGTGTCGTGGTATGACGCCGTGTCATACTGCAACTGGCTGAACGAACAGGAAGGCATCCCCAAAGATCAGTGGTGTTACGAGCCGAATGAAAAAGGCGAGTATGCGGAAGGCATGAAGATCGCCGCTGATTTTCTTTCACGCACCGGCTATCGGTTGCCTACTGACAAGGAAAGGAAGTTCATGTGTCGTGCCGAGACGATCAGCATTTATGGATTTGGAGAACCCGTGGAATTGCTCCGCACTTATGCGTGGTATAGCAGCAACAGCGATTCGCACTTGTGGTCTGTGGGCATGAAGTTGCCGAACCGTTATGGGGCGTTTGATATGCACGGCAATGCTCTTGAGTGGTGCCACAGTTTAAATTCTTCGCCAGCAGATCAAGCGGACGTGGAAGTAAAAACATCAGGTCGCCGTGTGTTGCGTGGCGGGTCGTGCAACAATCGGCCAGTGATCGTCTGTTCCGACTACCCTCACTTCTTCCGGCCGGACTACCGTAGCCCCAGCGTCGGTTTTCGTCCGGTTAGAACTTACAACTTATCTCCTTAACTCCTTACCCGCCGCACGCCGGTCGAAATTTGAAAATCGCCTGCTGTCATGTTGGCCGTTTGCGATTCGGCCTGCTGTTGGCTTGGACAACGGAGGCCACGATGAAAAAGCAGGACGAACTGGTGATGATCACCAAGACCTATGATCTAATCTTATGGAGTTGCAACAACACAGGTCGCTTTCCCTGGCAGCATCGCTTCGTATTTTGCTTTCACGCCGCCAACACCAGCCGCACCACATCGCCATCCCACTCGGCGACGGAGGCGACAAAAAGTTCTAACCGCCTTCTGAACTCTCGACTATTTTTCCAAACGAGCCTCTCGGCTCTCGATCGGCAGCCGATCACCACTTTTTCAGACTGTCGCTTTTGCAGATTGCCTGCCACGCGAACGCGTGCGGATTTCTTTGGACCAATGTAGGCATACGGTCTCGTCGCAAGCGAGCTACTCGTCTCCGTCCCTTGGCTTTGGTACTTCAATAGAAGGAAGTTCTTCGTCGCCCCTTGACCGAGCCACCAATCGATGCGACCAGCCTTCGATCTGCTGTTCACCGTAAATCACCATTCGAACCGCAACGTCCTTCGTGTCCATGTCACCCACGTACATCCGATGGTGTTCTGGCACGGATTCGTACGCTTGTTTTAGCAGTTGGATTTTCTTCGTTGAGCAGAAAGCCTAATATAGCAGCGTGAATAATCTTTCCCTGTGGCTCATCCATCCAGACGAAGGAATGTGCGCGGCGTTCCGAGAACGGTTTGTGGAACTGCCCAACGTTCGAGTCATCCAACGCCGCTTTGAAGACTTGGATCCGCATGACTGTTTCGTCACGGCCGCGAACGCATTTGGCATGATGACCGCTGGAATTGACGCTGCCGTTGTCGGTTTCTTCGGAGAAGACCTAATGCAACAGGTGCAGCATCGGATCATGGACGAGTATCTCGGTGAACAGCCGGTGGGAACGGCCTTCGTCATCGAGACGAACCACGAATCCATTCCGTTTCTTTGCCACGCTCCAACGATGCGTGTGCCGGGTGGAATCGATGGGACCGACAAGGTCTACTCAGCGACATGGGCTGCGTTTCTCGCCGTCCACGCCCACAACGTTTTCCATGATCGGAAGATCGAGACCGTCGCCTTTCCGGCATTTGGTGCGGGCTTTGGGGGCGTGCCTTATCGGGAGGCTGCCCGTCAGATGGCTGCTGCGTATCGCCACTACTTGAACCCGCCACATCGGATTGACTGGGACTGGGTCGCCGGTCGTCAGAAGGCGATCTGCTACGACGGCAAGGAACAGGTCGTAAAACGATGAGATTGACCGGATTCGTTGCGTAGATTGAATTAGGCGGTGAGAAATAGCCGTCGAACTCTAGGCTTTGTCCCAAAACTAATTGCTCAAGTACGGCGGGGATCGTAGCGCAGTTTCCTGGGGGCTCCCGTTGGTCGACCCCAGCCACCCAAGCCTGTTTTGGGACAAAGCCTAGAGTCCATTTGCTCGACGTCTTGGACGAATAGACCTCACTGGCTGCTGGACTAACGCAAGAAGCGGCCTCCGTTGATATCAATGATTGCTCCGTTGACGAACCGCGCGGCATCGCTGACGAGGAACCGGACGGTTTGCGCCACTTCGTCGGCGGTTCCGTTTCGCTGGAGCGGCGTCTCCTGGCGATATTGCTGCATTCGCTCGGGGGTCGTGTAGACGTCGTGGTGCCGTGTTTCGATCACGCCGGGCATGATCGAGTTGGTGCGAATCTCGGGGGCCAGTTCGCGGGCCAACGTGCGTGTCATCACTTGCAGCCCGCCTTTGGCGATCGCATACGGACCGGCTCCGTTGGCACCGCCGGTTTGCACCGACAAAGAAAGGTTGTTGACGATCGCGCCGTTGCCGCTGGTCCGCAGATGAGGAATCGCCGCTTGGGTGACAACAAAGGCACTGGTCAGATTGGTGGCCAGCACTTGTGACCAAAGATCGAGCGAACAGTCCTCGATGCGAGCCCGCTCGATCGGTGAACCGGCGTTGTTCACCAAAATGTCTAGGCGGCCAGCACTTTCGACTAACCGCTCGACCAATCGACGCGACTGCACGGGGTCCGCGAGATCGGCTTGCAACGCCCAAGCCCGTCGGCCTTGCCCTGCAATATGAGCGACGGTTTCTTCGGCACCGGTGGAACTCTGATGAAAGTGGACGCCAACGTCCGCGCCGGCTTCCGCTAAAGACTGCGCGATCGCGCGTCCGATGCCGACACCCGCTCCGGTCACCAAGGCGACGCGGCCGGCTAAGCTGCTCGAATCTAACATGACATCCTTTGTTGTTGATGAAGGAGAAACGGTTTGATTATAGCGCCAAATTTGAACTGGTGACGGAGAGTCGAATCATCAAGCGTTGCAAGCTGGGCCGCATTCGGTAAAGTTGGGCATGTCTTGTGACAGGTATCCAAAAGCAAGCAGGCGATGACAAGTGAAAACAACTGTTCAAGCCGTGTGCCAGTTTCTCGACGAGTTCGCGCCGCGGAGTCTGGCCGCCGAATGGGACAACGTGGGACTGCTGATCGGCGACGCTCGTCGCAAGGTCAAAAAAGTGATGACATGTCTCACGGTGACGCCGCAAAGTGTCGCGGAGGCGATTGCTGAAAAGACGGACCTCATTGTGACGCATCACCCGTTGCCGTTCCGCCCCCTGAAGCGGCTGACGACCGATACGAACGCGGGCCGCATGATTGTCGATCTGCTAGGTGCCGGAATTTCGGTCTACAGTCCGCACACGGCTTTCGATTCAGCGCTACAGGGGATCAATCAGCATCTGGCCGAGGGGCTGAAGCTGAAGGAGGTTAGTCCGCTGGTTCCCGCTGAAGTGGAATCGAACGTTGGGTCGGGACGGTACGGCAGGCTGGCGTCCGCGATGCCGCTATCGAAAGTCGCCCAGCGGCTAAAGAGGTTCTTGAAGCTCAAGGGCCTGCATCGGGTCGGTTCGGCCGATCAGATGATTAGCAAGGTCGCGGTGGCGTGCGGCAGCGCGGGCGAATTCCTGCGGGAAGCTCGCCGACTGGGATGCGATTTACTGGTGACCGGCGAAACGAACTTTCACACTTGCCTGGATGCCGAGGCGAGCGGTATTGGGATGCTGCTGCCCGGCCACTTTGCCAGCGAGCGGTTTGCAGTGGAAATGCTGGCGGATGTTTTGTCCCAAGAGTTTGCCGACTTGGTAATTTGGGCCAGCCAGCACGAGTCAGATCCGTTGGCTTGGGTTTGAGCGGTGCGTTAGATGTATTGCGAGCGAGTGGAACAGAGCGTGGTCATTCGAAGAGGTATTGCGACGCGACGATCAGGCCCACGATGATTCCGGCGATACTCAACACCAGCCCGATGATCGCTTGCACAAGTCCCTTGCGGTATCCGCGGCTGGACAGAATGTCCATCAACGCCAGGATCGACAGAACCAATGCGGCTATGCTGGTCAAACCAAATCCCCAAACGGCAGCTAATCCGAGGCTGGCGAGCGCCAAAATCGAGTACTCTCGTTCCTCTTCTGGAATCGCGGCTAGGCGCGCCGCCCGAACGGCCTTCTTTTCTTCTCGCTTGCGGCGCTTGGCGGCACGACGGATGGAATAACCGAAAAAGTCTTCCGCGGGCTTCCATCCATCGAACCCTTCGCGCCAGATCTGATGACCCGCGACAAGGCGGTCGTCCCGGATGAAGTCCTCGACTTCCTGTGCATCAAAAGGACCGAATTGGCGTTCGTCAATGGCGAGAAACCAACGGACCGTGGCCACCGGTTGGGGCTCGGCAACTCCGCCCGTGGGCACCGGGGCGGCGTGATTCGCGCTTTCCGGGCCGACGCTGCTTGCGCTTCCAGCCACGACGTTACTTGCGCTTTCAGCGACGACGTTACTTGCGCTTTCAGCGACGACGTTGCTCGCGCTTTCAGCGATGGCCGCGCCTTCCTGCGGAGCGGACACCCCGTTCAACTGATTGAAATAACACCAGTTGACGCCGTCGGACGAGAACTTGTGAAAGGGTCCAAGCTGGCCGCGGCTTTGCTGCGTTTGGATCTCTTCTAAACTGAATTCGCCAACAACCTGTCCGCGCAGTTTTACCTGATAACGCTGGGCCATGCGGCGGCTCCACATTGCTGGCGAAACAGGTCTTGACGAAACAAAGCTTGGCTAGACACTTTTTAGTCTCGTGAGATTCTCTTTCCAGACCTCGTTGTAGGGCTCGGCGGCGGACAGCTTTTTCAGAGCTTCCTCGCGTTCCGCGGCGGGGGCGCGCAGGGTGTTTAACTTGCGATATTCGTTAACCAACGCCTCCTGCGCAAGGTGTCCATCATAGGCGTCGTTGACTTCGACGGCTAAATCAAAATAAAGATCGGGAGTGGAAACGCCCAGCGGCGTGGCGATCCCAACCCAAGCGGCCCGCTCGGGGAAGTTAAGAATCTGAATTTCGTCGACCAAATTCGGTTCCATTTCGCAAATACGGATCGCCTCCGAGCGAAACTTGGATCGCAGGAATAGGGCGGCGTCCCCCAGTCGGCGGTTCACGGCATTGCACTTCTCGGCATATAACTGGCCGTCGGAGACCATTGTGTCGCGGTCCGCGGAATTTGGATTGCGAGTATACTGCTGAAGCCGCATGATCAGACTTTGAATATTCATTCGGGAAAAAGGTGTTACGAGGTGGGAATTGAGAATCGAGGAGTGTGCCGTTTCCAGTTCCAATTTAGCAGCGTTGACTGACGGATCAAGAACGCTGGCTGGGCGAAGTGCCGGCCGAAAGGGGCGTCCTGTTTCGGATCGTCGGCAAACAGGCTCGATTTGCCTGTCGCCCAGAATATAAATATACTGGACTACCCATACGAGGGGACACCAGTAGCAACTTCGACGAACAAGGTAGGCCGGCAGTGAAGCCCGATGATTCTCCGTTTGCGGATCTCTACAAGCCGCCCCCGCAGAAGGGGCAACCAGCACCAGGGCCAGCGCCCGCAGCAACACCAGCGCCCGCACCCGTGAATTCCACACCCAACGCTTCCGAAAAAGACGAACGCGTCGGCCAGGCTATTGACCATGGCCGCTATATCATTCAACGAGGGCTGGATGAAGGCGGCATGGGAGCCGTCTTTCTGGCCCAGGATACGCGGATGGGCATGGAAGTCGTCATCAAGTTTCCGCACATCGCCATGCTCAACGAGCCTGGATTTCGGGAACGGTTTCAAAACGAAATCAAACTGCTCATCAATCTGTCGGGCCAACATCCGAGCATCGTGAATATCCAAGATGTCGGCACGGACGAGTCGGGGGCGCCCTATGCGGTCATGAGCTACTTGACGGGAGGGTCGCTGAAGGAGTGGTCGGATCGGATGCGCACGGCGGAGGTTAAGAAACTCAAGTGGCGGCGGGCCTTGCGGTGGCTGGAAGATATCGCCGACGCACTTGACTTTGTCCACCATAACCACCTCGTGCATCGGGACGTCAAGCCGGCGAACATTCTGTTTGATACTTCGCGTCGCGCTTACCTTGCCGACTTCGGCATCTCCAAGTCGATTTCCAAAAACAACACGATGGAAATCGCCCGCGCGATTACCGCGGAAAGTCAGATTATCGGCACCCTTTCCTATATGCCGTATGAAGTCTTCATGGGAGAGGCAACGACTGGAGCGGCGGACCAATACAGCCTGGCGGTTACCTTGTACGAGGCGCTCAGTGGAAAACTTCCCTATGATGGTGCCACGCCGTCCGTCATCTCCAGGCGGCAGGAATCGCCTCCGATACCACTGCACAAGCTTTGCCCCCATTTTCCGGAGGGGATTTCAAGAGTCTTAGAGAAAGCGCTCGCTAGTTCGCCAACCGGCCGATTCGATTCGTGTTCATCGTTTTGCGAGGCATTCCTTCAGGAATTGCCCGACGCCACGTCTCAGAGCCGGCCACCCGTAAATCAGCCAGCCGCCGATCTGTCGTCCGCGAGTCAGCCGCCGGTGGACGATTCGAGCGAAGTTGTCGAGGCGATCATCGTGGAGGACCCGCCTTCGCCGACCGCGAGCGTCGCTTCCAGCGAGCACGAAACGGGCACCAGCGACAAGCAGCCCCATGCCGTTACGGCTCCCGCCCTCGCGCAGCCGGTCGCGCCTCAACCGGTCGCATTTGACAACCAAAAATTGAAGGGCGGGTCTCGTTCCGATGTCCGCCGGACCACGAGCCCGCAACCCAAGCCTTCCGACAAGACCATGCTGCCGCCGCCGATCCCCGGCGCGGCCAAACCAACTCCGAGCAAACCAGCGACGCCGCGGGGACCGGTTGGAAGTTCGCGCCCGAATACCACGCCTCGTGAGCGAAGGGCCGTCGATCGAGGGTCGCTTACCTGTCCCTGGTGTTGGAATCGGTTCTTGCCGCACGAGATTCTATGGATTGCGGAACACCAGGATCTGTTCGGTGATATTAAAGTTCCCGACGAGAATAAACGTTTTCTGCCGGAGAAATTTACGTCCGACTGTCGCGCGATCGATCCCCTTGGCTCGGTCTGCCATCGCATGGCGTGCCCGTCTTGCCATTTGGTCGTGCCACGCGTGTTGGTTGATTTCGAGCCCATCTTCGTTTCCGTCGTCGGCACGCCGTCGTCGGGCAAGTCGTGTTTCATGAGCGCGATGACGTGGCAACTGCGGCAGACCATGCCTCAGCATTTCTTGTATGCATTCGCCGATGCGGACGCGGAATTGAACCAAACCATCATCGCCAACGAAGAACTCTTGTTTCAAAACGAAAGTGACCAACCGGTTCGGTTAATGAAGACCGAGCTGGAAGGGGACGAGCACGGCTATCGCAGAGTGAATATCGGGGGGCAAGAGATCGAGTATTTGCGTCCCCAAGTTTTTGAGCTAAGGCCGTCTCAGAGCCATCCCAATTACCACGCGGGGCAGACAATTTCTTACGGGCTCTGCATTTACGACAACGCGGGCGAGCATTTTCAGCCTGGCAAAGACGCCTCGGATAGCCCGGTGACCCGCCATTTGGCCAAATCCGACGCCATGATCTTTGTCTTCGACCCATCGCAGGATCCGAAATTCCGCGGTGCGTGCCAGCGAGCGACCTCGGATCCGCAATTCGTGGCGGGATTCTATCCGCCGGCCAGACAAGAGGTTGTCTTAAACGAGGCCAAGGCACGCATTCGCTTGCACGGGGGGCTCAGTACCCACGAAAAATATGACAAGCCGTTAGTCGTGCTGGTTAATAAGTATGATGCTTGGGCTGCCGCGTTTAAGGCGGCCCGCATGAGCGATCCATGGGGACACTCGCAACAGGATTATCCAGCCGTGCTCAATACGAAACGAATTTACGAAAAATCCGACCAATTACGAGGCGTGCTGATGCAGTTGTGTCCAACTCTGGTCGCGGCCGCCGAAGATCTCAGTTCGCACGTGGTTTATGTTCCGGCCAGCGCGTTTGGACGGCGCGTTGCATCCGAGGGAGGGGTGTGCCCGAGTAATCTGGCTCCCATGTGGGTGGAAGTGCCCTTGCTGTACATATTAAGTCACATCCGACGGGGCGTCATTCCCAAGAACTGACCAATAGAGTGGTTTAGTATGGCAAAACAGCTAGTCTACACGTCCG
The DNA here is from genome assembly GCA_029259935.1 of Planctomycetota bacterium. The sequence continues at coordinate 24,982 of JAJDEH010000317.1, read as the reverse complement.
CCCCCAAAGGACTCTGGCCGGGGACGAGCGGGTACTGTACGGTCCTGTCGACCGAGGGTATCGCGCGGGCCACCGCTGAGTACCTGGAAAGGCTGAGCGCCTACCGGATCGCCGACGACGATGGCGGTACCAAGCTGGCACCGACGCCGCAGAACTACGATCGATTGGTTACGCTCAATCCGCCCAACCTGGTGCATGCCAAATATCAGTTTCGGGGCCAGTCCAGTTCCGTGCTGCTGAAAACCTGTCTGGCGGAATTCGATTATTCACAACGGCTGAGAAAACTGTCTCACTTCTTGGTCCTCGATCCTTCCGAGAAAATCGATGCCGGCCCGGCTTGGCTGGCGTCGCAGCCCAATATGTTTATTGGCACCTGGGGTGGCACTCCAAAAATGTTGCAGGAAGACAAGCCGCTTCCCAATGGTTTGCTGCAAGCCGGTCCCTGCCGGGCATGGCAACAGCTTGCTGGCGACGCGGGCTGGGCCGGGGAATTGATCCGCCCCATCGTCAGCGGCGAGCAACATCCGATCTATGTCGTTTACGACCCGCAGATCAGCGCCGTCCCCTTGCTGTTGGAAGCCACGGCCTTGCTGCCACCCGAACTGCGTTGGGACGCCACCTTCGCCACTAACTACTCGACGCTTCCGCAAGGCATTCAGTGTCAATGGCGGTTCGTGCCGAGCGGTTCGCCCGAACATCAACGCGCCCTGGGGATCGCGGACGCCAAGGTCATCGATTTGACGGCCGCGCTTGGTTCCCCCAGCAACACCACCGAGGTAGAAGCCGCCCGCGCCGGCCAGATGGTCGCGGCCCGTCCGGCCCCCACGCCCACGCCAGCGCCCGCTTTCCCCGCACCTGTCGTGCCCGCGGCCGAAGTGGCTGAACCCGACGTGATCGATTTCGACGCCGACGACCCCTTCCAAATTCAAGACGAAGAAGCCGAGGAAGCGCCGATCTTCATCGGCGATCCCCAAGCCGAGGCCGCTGAACAACTCCGCCTCAATCGCCGTTCGACGGTTGCCCCGGAAGCGGACCCAGTTTTCGTCGACGACGAGCCACAATTCGCCGCCGGCGAACAGTCGGGGCAAGCGGTCGCTGAACCGCAAGAAGAAGTCCCGCGCAGCTTTCGAGAAATCCCCGGCCGCGTGACGGCACCGGTAGAAGAGGCTCCCGTTACGCCCCCGCCAGCTCCGCCGAAATCGGGATCGGGTTTCAGCTTTCCGTTGCGCATCGTGGGATCCATCTTGTTTGTGTTGCTGCTGCTGTTTGGCGGCGCTTTGGCATTGTTCGCGGTCAACCACTTAAAGAATCGCCCCGGAAATGATCCGACTCCGTCGCCAGTGGTCATCAAGCCGCTCAGGCAGCAGTTCGAGATTACGGGCGATGAACCTGGACGTTTGATGTTTAAAGAGCCCCTTGCGGGCAACGACGCGCTCATTGGCTATGTTCATGGTGACATGCAACAAGAACCTGTGAAGCACCCCCTGCAACTCGAAGTATGCACGATGCAGTTTCTCAGCGACGGAAGCTTCTCATGCACGCTGGATAAAATGAAGTATCAGGAATTGGGGGGGAAAACTAGGACTATCCACCTTAGCTTGACGCTGGCCAACAATCAGCAGATTCCAATTCAGTTCTTGGTGCGAGGGCGGGATCAGGTTCCTTTTGCGGACGGTGCCGAGTTCAACCTCGCCAATGGCGAAAAATCGCTGGAGTTCAATCTCAACGAATACTATGGCCATCCCGGGCGCGCGAAGCCCAAGTTTCTGCGTTTCACGGATCTCGATAAGAACGAACTTGAAAATCTAAAGACGACATTCGGACAGCTTGAGGATCTAGGCAAGGGTAAGTTTCGATATACGCTCACTAGCGAATCCATCAAGGAGTTGCGTGCCAAGAAGTTTTCGCACGAATTCCTCAAGGATGAATTTGGATATGAAACGGATGCCACCTCAAACAGTTATGGAACAATCAAGATCAAAGCGATACCGCAAGACGATCGTCCGCAACTGGACAGTATTTCAGGAAAAACGTGGGATCCGGATGAGCCGTTTGAATTCGGCATCGACGAATTCAAGATGCGCGATCCAGATACCCAAGACAATCCGGAAATCCAGTTGGTGAAGAACGGGAAAGGAAAGCACGGCAGTTTTCGACTCGCGGGAAACAAGTGCGTCTACGTTCCCAACGCTCGCCGCGACGTGTACTCTCAACTTAAGGACGAATGCCAAGTCGTCGCGGTTGCCGACGGGAAGAATAGCGAGCCCAAGAGAATTCAAATCACGATCAAACCGCGGGTAAACATTGGCCAGGAGTTCGACAGGTTTTTCAACACGGCGGGAAGTTCTTTTGAGGTCGAGATTCCTGGAAAAATGGGGAAGCCAAGGAAGCTCCGATTTCAAGTTTTTGATTTGGCAACTCTCGCGGTCGATGGAACGGAACAGCTAGGGAAGGTCCACAAAGACCTAGCCCCAATGATTGAATTTTCCTTAGTCCCGGCAACGGCCAAGACCAGGCGCGTAAAGATAGACGTGGGAGACCAGAGGTGGACGTGGAAACTGAATGATAATAACCAAGACTTGTTTGAGATTTCCATCAATGACGGAAATCAGATAGTACTCACCAAAGTTCAGGATGTTCCGCCGGAGATTCTCCTGGGCTATCAACTACGCGCCGGTCTGAAGAGTGAGAACAATGAACGACGCTTTCAGCTATTCACCCCCGCCCAGGTTCACGAACAAATGACCTTGGCAGAGTTAGTGAATGACGGAATCCGGATTCCGCTGTTGGAGCACGCTGCGGCCGTTCACCAGGGGAAACTGCGGATGGAACCCCAGCAGGTTTCTCCGGAAAAACCAGAAAAATGGGGTAAGAATGATCCTCTGCCTTACTTGGAACTTGACGCGGACCGGCATCAACTTTTGCTGAAATATGACGACAATCTTCTCAATAAAGAGGTCGAAACATTCACGAAAACTTGGTTGGAAACAACGATTTTTGCCCTTGAGGCAATTGAGAAAAAGTCAGGTCCGCAATTCTCGCTAATGAAACGGTTGAAACGTCTGTCGCAACACAGGGAAAACATTGGCTACACCGTTCGCCCCACGATCGTTGCCGTTGGTGAAAGAGAGTGGCACGTGATTGTCGTTTGGCCAGGACTTCTTTGAAAAGACAGAACAAGCCAACCCAACAGAGTACGCTACGAGGACCTTGGATTTGAGTACTAACAAATGTCCGCATTGCGGTGTCGTGGTCGACCCGTCGGAAGAATTTTGTTCGAACTGTTTTTGCGATTTACGGGCCGCCGCGCCTCAGGCGACACAGGCGCAAATGCCGGATAACCAGGCTACCCAGCAGCAGGCACCGGCGCAGCCGACTTTCGAACCGGGACTACAAGTGCCCGCGCCCAACTCGCCCCCGATGCGGCAACCTGATCCGAGCCCGCTGGCGACAACTCAGGATGTCGGTGGCAAGGATGTTGTCTATCAAGAGAATCCGCCTCCCGCTCGGCAGCCTGAACAACCTCGTGGCGATCGTTCCACGCCCAGCAAGGAACGCGATAACAGAGAATCCGTGGTCCGCTTTCGGCCTCGGCTGCGGGCTCCGATGGCCACGTTGCTGATCTACGACGACGACCAGGCCAACGGCGAAGTGGTCCGCATCCGCACGCCCGAGGTGACGATTGGCCGGGCCGAATGCGACGTCGAAATTCCTCACGAAAAGATGATGTCCGGCCAGCACGCCAAAATCACTTGCCAGTTTGTTGACGGGCAGCATCGCTGGTTTCTGGAAGATCTGGAAAGTACGAACGGAACTTATCTGCGAGTTCTGCGTGGGAAACTTCGCCACAACTCGGAATTGTTGCTGGGCGCGTTTCGCTATCGCTTTGACGCCGCGCCTCAGGGTGCCGAACAAGAGGAACAAGAAAACCCGGCCAACGCACCGCAAAAGACCATGGGCTGGAGTCGAGTTTCGCAGGAAGATCTCATCAAGCAGGCTCCTTCCTTGGTCCGAATTACGCCCCGCGGCGAAACGGACGAATTCAAGCTCCCCTCGGCCAGCCAATCGGTGGGCGTTTCGCGCGGCGTCGCGGATGTGGCGATCACCGACGATCCCATGTTGAGCGACCGGCACGTGAAAATCAGCCAGGACGAGCATCAGCGCTGGTACTTTGAAGACCTTGGCTCGACGAATGGCGTCTGGGTGGCGATCAAGAAAAAAGAGCTTGACCGGAACTCGCAGTTTCAACTTGGCGAACAGCGCTTTAGTATCAGGTTTCCCTAATGAAGCTGACGCTTTCCGTGCGTCCGAATCCTCGGATTCAGGTCGAACGTACGTACTCATCGGGTGAAATCACCATTGGCCGGGACCCCGGTTGCGACGTGGTGATGGCGGTCCCGCTGGTCTCTTCCGAACATGCTCGCCTGTTCTTTGACGGCGAAGAGTGGACCGTGTCGGATCTGTTTTCGACCAACGGCACCTTTGTGAATGGCGAACGGGTTACCGCCAGCCGCACGATCCAGCAGGGCGACCGCATTCAGTTTGGCCAAGACGGCCCCCTTATTGAATTCAAGCATTTCGATAAGAACGCCCCAGTGGTGCAGACGGCCGAAATCGTCGCCGAACCGGCGCCACGGCCTAGTCCTCAAGTCAAGACCACCCCGGCCGTCGAGACGCCGCTCATCGCACGTCCGGCACGTCCCAGCGCGCCCGCACCGCCGGTCGCGCCGCCTCCGCGAACTTATGTCAAACCGGCCGCTACCAAAGCGCGAAAGAAAAAGCTGGACGAGCGGCGGGCGATTCCGTCCGTCATTTTTCACACCGTTTCCGTGATGGTGACCGCGTTCGTCGTCATCACGTTGGGCGGCGCGTTTGCCATCTATACCGCGCGTGAACCGTCGCGTGGATACACTTCCTTTGGGCTGCTGGTCGGATTCGTGGGATCAGGGCTGTTCGTGCTGGTGGGCGTGTACATCGCGCGTAAACGTTGGTTTCAAGAGTTGCTTCCGGGACGGCTGCTGACCTGGCTCCGCGTGCATTTGTGGTTTTCGCTGATCGCGATGTGGCTGATTTTCTTGCACGCCGGATTTCACCTCGACGGAGGCAGCGGCAGCTACACGATGATCGCCCTGCTGGCCACGTTGGTGTCGGGATTCGGCGGCTGGGCTTTGTATCAACGAGTTCCCAACACGGTTTATGAAACCGTGGGCAATCTGGCTCGGGTTGATGTGCGAAACCAGATCCAACAATTGGATTGGGAGATTGAAGATCACGTGGCGGGTCGCAGTCCCGTGCTGGCGGATTATGCAGTGCGGCTGAAGCGAGGCCAACGCGCGAAGGCCTTCGCCGGCCCTCAAGAGGAAGTCGCGGTCGCTGAGGAGATCGCCAAGTTGAGCGAACGCAAGCGGCAGCTTCGGCGGCAATTGAAGCGGCAGACCAGACTGCATTTTTGGCTGCGAAGCTGGCTGGTGCTTCACATACCATGTGCCTTGCTGTTCTTGGCCGTGCTGCCGTACCACATGTACGACGCGCTGGAGGTCAAATATGTACTTCGAAAGGCAGGTCCGGCCGATTTCGCCGACCCGCAAAGCTGCGCGAAGTGCCACCAGAACCAGTACGACGAATGGATCGCCTCTATGCATGCGATCGCACAGGGCAGCCCGGTCACCTTTTTGCAAAATCGCCTCGTGTTGTTGAAGGAGGAACGCGATCTTGCCGAGGGAAGACTGTTAGAGCCTCTGGTCGGCGACCTGTGCGTCAAGTGCCATGCCCCCACGTCGCGGCTGGGAAACGAGGCGGATCTTGAGGACCCGTTCAGCAACATCGAGGATCGCGCTCCGGCCAGCATGTTCGGCGTGTCTTGTGTTTCCTGCCATCAGATCAGTGCAATTCACCCCGGCGCGCCCGACGAGGAAGACGTGCGGTTCAAGAATGCCGCGAATCTGGAATTTACTCACGGCAAAACGATGTTCGGCCCTCACGGCGACGTCGATCCGTCGGTCGGTAACTCCGAACATCGCGGCGTATTTGGCGAGCATTTCACGGAATCTAGTTTTTGCGCGTCGTGCCATACGGTTTCCGTGAAGCCCCCCGGCGGGGAACTGGTGCAATTGCAAAACACCTTCAAGGAATGGGAAGACGGCGGGGCTGGCGTGAATTGGAGCGAGTTGAACGTTGATTGCCTCGATTGCCACGGCAAGAACCTGTCGTCGCTCGTCGAAACCGCGCGGCAATTGGAAAGCAGCCGGATCGATTTGGACGAGCGGTTGGAGAGATTCGTGGAGGCATTGAAGGAGAATCGAGATCTGGAACTTCCCGAAGACCTTCAATACGCGGCGATGCCCCCCGACGGCTTCGACCGCGCCTTGCCGCCGCGCCGCGACCACCTGCACACCTTCGTGGGCGTCGATTATCATTTGGAGCCCGATCTGCCGTATCCGAAAGGGCATCCCCGAAATTCCGAAAATGCCGAGATCCAGCAGCGAGCGCTCCGGCACACCGAAAATCTGCTGAAGATCGCCGCCGCCGTTCGCATCGACGACAGCTTTCGATCCACCGGTTCCTCGCTGTCGGTCGACGTCATGAACTTGGGAACGGGGCATCATTTGCCCGCCGGATTTTCTTTCGCCCGCGAAATGTGGATCGAAGTAGGCGTCAGTGAATCGAGAACGGGCGACGATTTCAAAATCGTGGCCGGTGGAAAGAACGATCGTCCGCTGCTGCCCACTGAACGGCATCGCAAACTAATCGATGGCCAGTTGGGGCGGCTGAAGAATTTTCAGTCGGTGTTGTGGAATGGCCAGCGAGGTCAGGAAACCGTCTTGCAAAACGAAGTGGTCCGGGTGCTGACCGGCCCGGACGCCGTGACGGAAGGTTTTCCCGATCGAGAGAAGTTTCTCTTGCCTGGCCAAACCCGGCGAGTTTCCATCCGCTTGCCGACCGGAGCCGTCAACAGTTCCACGCGCCGGGTCCGAGTACGATTGCTGTTTCGCAATTATCCTCCCGAATTCCTTGAGGGACTAGCCGAGCGATTCGAGAACGATCATGGCGAAAGCGAGAATGCGGAACGGGCTCGCAAACTTATCGACAATTTACACATCTTTGAAATGGCGACTGACGTCAAGCGGCTCTAACAGCCATTGACCCGATTCGCTGACCCCCGACCTAGTTAGGCGCGTATGGCATCGACATCAATCACGCATGTGATTCTGGGCGACGGTATTGCCGGCATGAGCGCCGCGCAGTTGATCCGAACGAAACGTCCCGAGGATCAAATCATCGTGATTAGCAAGGATCCCCACCCGTTCTACTACCGGGCCGCGCTGACCAACTATTTGTCGGGTGCGCTCAGCGACGAGGAACTGTGGGCGATGCCCGCACATCACTGGGAGCAACTCCGCATCCAGCGTGTTTTCGCGCAGGTAAATGCCGTCGATGTCGAAAAGAAGCACATCGTGTTGCACGACAATCAGGCGGTCCGCTACGACCGTTTGCTGATCGCGACGGGCTGTCGAGCACGTACCATGGGGACTCCCGAGCAAGATCCCAAACGCGGAGTCGCCGGCGCGGACTTGCCGGGTGTCTGTGTCATGCGGACCCTGGCGGACACTCGCCGCATTCTGGAACGCCTGGGCGAGACGACGCATGCGTTGGTGCTTGGCGCGGGCATCCTGGGTATCGAAGCGTGCCACGGTTTGCACGCCCGGAACATCCAGGTCGATCTCGTGCACCGGGGCCCCTGGTTGCTGGAGCGGATGTTGGACCGGCGCGCCGGCGAACTGATCGCCGCTCGCATGTCGCGCGACGGAATCGGCATTCACTTGGACAGCGGCATCAAGCAGATCCGAGGTTCGGCGCGGGGTGTGTCTTCGGTAATCTTGGCCAGCGGAAAAAAGGTCAATTGTTCGGCGGTGATTTGTTGCATTGGAAATCTGCCGAATACGGAGTGGCTGCAAAACAGCGGCATCGAACTGAGCCGAGGCTATATTCCGGTCGACCGGAAGATGAGCGTGGCTTCGTGCCGCGACGTATGGGCGGCGGGCGACGTGACGAACTTCGTCGACAAGGAACTGCCGTTTCCCAATCCAGCCGGCTTGTGGCAACCGGCGCGGAAGCAGGGCCAGATCGCCGCTCTAGGGATGGTCGAGCAAGCCAGCTTTGCCGCGCCCGACTATCGTCCGGGCGTGTTATACAACGCGACCAAGGCTTGGGACTTGGACTTAGGAACCTTGGGCCACCACGTGGACGCGGGCGACGCCGACGACGGCGAATCCTTGGTGTTTGAAAGCCGCCAAGCCAACCAGCCGATCTATAAGCGGATTCTGCTGCGCGACAATCACGTGGTGGGCGCGCTACTGTTGGGCGACCGGCGCGAAGGCCATGCTTTGCGGCATTTAATGAACCTGCGCGGCGACCAAGGCGATGTGTCGACCATCAAGGATCAACTGTTCGACACGTCGTTCGATCTGCCCTCATGGGTTGCGGCCCGAACCAATCAACCCAACGCGGAACGATGGAAAAAAACCGTATTGCTACCTGCCGGCCCCTTGCCGCCTAGTGTCGCCGTGGCCGCGGGAAACACAACACAGCTTGAAATCGCCAACCCGGTACCGCTGAACACGCTGCTTGCCAAAAAGGTCACCGACGAACCGATCAGCTTTCGCAGCCAAGGCCAAGTCCATGCTTTTCGCCAGCGGTTGGTGCGAGTTGGAATGTTGGATCGATGCGATCTAAAGGTCGGTGACCCGAATGTCGGTTCCGAACTGCTCTCTTTCTCGCGCGAGGGCACCTTGTGGGTCGCCACCACCGACCGCCGCCGAGGCACGGTCGTCAAGATCAACAAGAAATCGCTCGATCGGCCCACCGTCGTGAACGACGGCGACCTGATTACATTCGGCACGTGGATGGGCGTCGTCGAACTGTCAACTCGAAAGAAGCAGCAGACGGTCGCCGAGCCTCGATTGCAGGCGGCGCTGGTCCACGGCGGGCAACGATTTCCACTCAAGGGCAAGGTCGTCACCATGGGATCGTCCGCGGACAACGCCATTGTCCTGGGCGATGGGACCGTGTCGCCGTTCCACGCCCAAATCCACACCGGTGGGCAGCCACCGGAGTTTTATGTGATGGACGCGGGTAGCCAACATGGAACCTTTGTAAACAACACGCGTGTTCACGCGCCCGTGCGACTGCAAGCCCAAGGGACGCTACGAATCGGAAGCCTGGAATTGCGGCTGGAGATTGCCGAGCGAGCCGCTGAAGATCCGTCACCCGACCAACAACGCGCGCCAACTCCTAGTGAGCCGCGGCAGAGTTTGTTTTTGTCGGTTGAGTCGGGCCGCATGAAGGGCAAGGTATTTCAACTGCCCGTGCCTGGCACGATCGGCCGAGGGACAAACACCGATCTACACATTGACGATTCGCTCTTGTCGCGCAACCATGCCAGGGTCGAGCTGCTAAACGGCGGTTTTCAAATTACCGATCTCAACAGTTCCAATGGCACCGTCGTTGGAGCGACACGTCTGGCCGCGGGGGCGTCACACCCAATTACCGGCGGCGACACGCTGCGCTTGGGCCAGCAGGTCTTTCGGGTCGGTTTGCAAGAAGTGGCTGCCCCCGCACAAGAATTTCAAATTCCGCAAGATCATCCTCGTATTGATTTCAAAATCGGAGAAAAGACTCAGCCGTTTTCGCTCAGCTCAAGCACCATCGGAATTGGGCGTGATGACGGCAACGATATTCAACTGGCGGACGCGTCGGTCTCCCGTCGGCATGCGCGGCTAGAGATGCGTCCGGATGGATATCATCTGCGCGATATGGAAAGCGGCGGGGGAACGTTTCTCAATGGGAACCGCCTGTCGTCGCAAAACGCCGAGCTTGTGGTTGACGAGGACGTGATACAAATCGGTGTGTGCAAAGGCATCTATCGCACGCCGCTAGGAGGAATGAAGTTTCGCGGCGAATCGACGGTGGTGGCGGACGACCAAGAGCACCAAGCATCCGGCGGCTTTCGCATTGACTGGAGCGCGGTCGGCGATCCGCTGACGACCGATCTTCGCAAGACCGTCCAAGACGAGCTGGATTCGTGTATCGGTTGCCATGAATGTATGCGGGCTTGTCCGTTGCCCGATTCGTCCGTTGTCTCCATCGGAGCCTTGAATTCGTTCGCGGGCGGTTCCGGCGATCCGATGCAAACCGCCTTGCAGTTTGTCGACGACTGCACGCAATGCCAAGCGTGTGTTCCCGTCTGCCCCGTGGATATCCACCGCAGCCGCATCGTGCTTTGGAACAAGCTGAAGAGAACGCCCGATCCCACGCAGCGCGTCAATTTGCAGGTGGGCAAGGGTTATGAAACCACCGACTGGACCTTGGATGATTTGTCGCGGCGGTTTGAATCCCATCCGATACTCTCCAAGCTGAACGGCCCCGAGCGGGTGCAGTTGATGGCCAACGCCCGGTGCAGAAAGTTGATCGCTCAGGAGTTTCTGCTGTACGAGGGTAGGTATCCCGACGCGGTGTGGTTCATCGTCGAGGGCCGGTTGGAAATTGGTATGGGAACCGGCCGACGAGACTTCCAGCGGATGGTGATCCTCAACGACGGGCAGAGCGTCGGCGAGACGGCGCTGTTATCCGATCAGCCCAGCGATCTGACGGCCCGCGCCATGGAGACGACGATTGTGATTGGCGTTCCCAAATACGCCCTCAAAGCGTCGATGAATCAGAACCCGAAATTCCGACAGGCGCTTGAGGCGCTTTACATTTCACGTTCGATCGAGGTCTTCCTCAAGAAGCTTCCGTCGCTGTCGGATCTGTCGGATGAGGTGCTCTGCGACCTAATTGCCGAGCTGGATGCCGAGCGATATCTGCCCGGCACGGAAATTCTCTCCGCCCAAGAGGCAACGTCGACCTTCGCGATTGTCAAACGTGGCTTCGTCAAGGAACTGCGGTCGGTGGATGGCCGCCAACTGATCGCCAACTACTATCGTTATGGCGAGGCGTTTGGCACGGTTTCGCGTTCGCGGCGGGGGACGTTGCAGAAATTTGAAGCGGGCACCGTGGCCGAAGTGTTTACGATCGGAACCAAGGCGATTGCCAAGCTCGAATCGAAATACCCAGGCCTCGCCGCACGGCTGATGCTTAACGCACCCCAAGGCCAAGAGCCGGCCGAGGGCCGAACCGGAGTCTTCCAAGAAGCGGCCGCCGAGGGCCTGTTGCAGGCTTCGCGCCTGCTGGTGATTGATACGCGTTCGTGCGTCGACTGCGATAATTGCGTGAGCGCGTGCGAACGACGGCATGGAGCGGCTCGGCTTGATCGGGCGGGAGCCGGTCGGCAAGTCGGCCCTTATCAGGTTCCCGCATCTTGCTTCCATTGCGAAGACCCGGTGTGTTTGTTGTGCGCCGTGGACGGCATTGTTCGCGAGCCAACCGGAGAGATCCGTATCATTCCCGACAACTGCATCGGCTGTGGAGCTTGCGCGGACCGCTGTCCCTACGACAATATCCAAATGGTGGCGCGTGACGCGGCAAACAAGTCGTCTTTCACTAAGTTGCTGCCCAATTCCATCGCCTGGTTGCTCGGCCTGCGCAAGCCCGTGGAGTCGCTGGATGATTTTGAAAAGCTCGCCGTCAAGTGCGACCTTTGTTCCAATCATAGCGACGGGCCCGCCTGTGTCCGTTCCTGCCCAACCGGAGCGGCCCAGCGGGTCGATCCGCTCGCCATCTTCTCGGGCAATGGAACTCGCAACAACGGCTGAGCCGACATTGACCTCCCCCGAGAGCCCATCATTCCCGCTTTAGCAACTCGTCCAGCGAGATTCGTTCGAATACCAAATCGGACTGGCTGCCTTCGTAAACGATGCCCAGGTGGTTTTCATCCACGCGGGTTAGGCTGGGATAGCCGCGGCCCAGTCCTTCATCCAGCAAGAGGTGAAAGTCTTTGGGCCAGGTTTTACCTTCGTCAAAACTGATTTTGATCGTATGGTGATCGCGGCGTGATTGTGAGTGTGGATTGGCGAACACCAAAATGCTTTTCTGGCGGCCTCCCTGCTGATAATCAAACCGCAACAAGCTGCCGTTGCAATTGGGTTCGATCAGCGCCTTGCGATGCGTCGAATGGGGCTGCCACGTTTTTCCCAAATCGGTAGTGCGGTACACCGAGCGAAATTTTGTCGGCTGCTCGGTTCGGGCGTTCAGCATGATTGAATCGTCGCTTAACTGCACCGCCTGGCATTCCGTATTGCCCAGAGCCGTGGCACTGCCAACTCGCCAGCTCTTACCGTGATCGACGCTCGTCATGATCGTGGAAAAGTGACCGTCGTTTTCATCGCGGCCTTGGATCGGCATCACGAGCGTGCCGTCGCGGAGCGTGATTCCTTGTTGGGGCGACGGTGCCAGCAAGATCCATTTTTCTTTCTTCAGCTTGCGCGTCAGGTTTTCCGGTTTGGTCCACGTCTTCCCATCGTCTTGAGAACGCACCATCATAAACTGCGCGCTCTGGCCGATCTTGAAACCCGGCTCCGAGCCTCCCTTGCTCCACTGGTGCGTACCGGGCCGGCCCGACATCCAAACCGCGGCGCAAAAGATTTCACCCGTTTGCGGGTCGACCAGAATGCCCGGATCACTGCAGCCGTTTTGTTCCTGCGGTAAGCCGCCATATTGCCCCATGTCCATGATCACTTGCGGGGATGCCCACGTTTGCCCGCCGTCAGTGCTGCGACTCAGGCCAATATCAATGTCTTCCTGCAGATCGCGCGACTTCCGCCGCCGCAGGTCATAAACGCACAGCAGCGTGCCTTGAGGCGTGGTGGTCAATGCCGCAATTCGATGAGTATGCACATTGTCGTCGTTGTGCTTTCGCAAAGCGATGCCGATCCGTTTGGGAATGCCCGGAGTTTCGTCAGTGACAGTCATGTCGCCGAGAACCTTGGCGGTGGTGCAAGCGGCATCGATGCGGTGCGATAAGTTGGCTCGCGGATTCAACCGGCATGACAGCCAAAATTCGTTGCGTCCTTTCTTCAACGTGTATTTGTCCTTGAGGATGATTTTGTCGCTCGGCTTGGCGGATTTTGCAAATGGTTTTCGTTGAGGATTGAACAACTGCAATGATTTCACGTCATTAAGATCATCGGTGCCCTTCAAGGAAATCACAAAAGAACTAACCTGCGGCCCGTCCTCGCTGGAATGAACGATGATTCGCAGCAACGAATTTTGATCGTTGCGGATCAGCACCGGATGTACATGCTGCCGCGTGGTGACACGGACAACGGGTTTGGGTGCCGCGGAGATCATTGTGGCGCAGCAACTGATTAGCAGAAGGGTGAGAATAGGAAATTTGTACATGAGCGTCTTATTCGTGGATGGTAATGGAGAGATGGTAATCGAGGTGTCACGCAGAGTTAGACCGAGTATCTCTTAACAACGTCCTCGTCCACTTCGATCCCCAACCCCGGTTGGGTGGGAAGGCGCGCAAAGCCATCACGCACTTCAATCGGATTCTTCGCGAGTCCGTTTCGCCAAGGGTTTTCGGATTGGTCTAATTCCAACCGTGGCGTGTCGGTCGGCAATCCCCAATGGGGATCGGGCAGCAGCGACAGCAGATGTGCCGACGCCGCGATGACAATATCGCTACCCCAGCAATGAGGGATACTCCGCATGCCGGCAAGCGCCGCCAATTCAGAAATAAACAGTGCCTCGCCAATCCCGCCACACAGACTGACGTCCGGCTGAATGATGTCGAACGCGCGGCGATCGATCAAATCCTTGCCCGTGGCCCGCGAGTCTAGGGCCTCTCCGCCAGCCAGAGGCAGCGTGAGTTTCTTTCTGAGTTCCGCGTAACCGGCATAGCGCGGCGACTGCGGAAGTGGTTCCTCGAAGAATTCAAAATCAAGTTCCTCCAATTTGCGGCCCATCTTCATTGCCGAGCCAATCGTGTAGGCACCGTTGCCATCGGCCATCAGCGCGACATCGGGACCGACCGTTTCGCGAACACGCCCCGCGACGTCCGCCTCGCGCGCGACTGAGTAACGGCCGAGTCGCATCTTGATAGCTTTGAATCCCCGCTCGACCAATTGGTGAGCTTCAACCGGATAATGCCCTTCAATTTTCGACCCTTCGACATAGTTCAACGCGGACGCATAGACGGGCACGCAGTCACGCAATCGACCGCCGAATAACTGGGCGACCGATTGGTTCAATGCCTTGCCTCGCAAATCGTTCAGCGCGATGTCGACCGCGCCGACGGCAAGTCCGTTACCGAAATTCGGCCCCCAGAGTTCTCGCCACAACTTCCGATACTCAAGCGGATTGCGTCCCATCAACCGCGGCGCTAAGTGATTGTCGATCGTTCCCCGCGCACCGTTGATCGGCGCCGTCTCTCCCCAGCCGACGAGTCCTTCGTTGGTTTCAAGTTTTACGAGCAGCGTGGCTCTGGATTTGCTCAGCGGCACGGAAACCGACACGCCAAACGGTTGCTTCAATTGGTGCCGAAGCAAGAATGTCTTGACGGATGTGATTTTCAAACTGGTTGCGTTTGCCGCGTCGGATTTGTCCGCCGCCTCCGCCAAGTCGAGGGCATTCGCGAATCCAGCAGCGATGAGCCCGATTCCACCACGCAGCAAATCGCGGCGTGATGTCGGCTGCCTTACATTGCTTGTTCTGATGTTCATTCGGCCTCCTCGTTTTTCACGGGCTACGCAGCTTTGACTGCGGATCAACTAAACAGCTTAGAACTCGCCGCGGTCTCGCAGTCCGCGGGCGATCCAACTCCAGCCGCACCCCACCAACATACCTGCCAGAAGCGACGGGAATAGTGTCCATTGAAAACTAATCGGCGGCAATCCTGTGATTAGATCCCAGTAGGCAACGGCGAATGAGACCACAAGTCCCACGGCCGCGCCCAAGATCGCTCCGCCTTGGGTCGCATTGGGAATGAACAACGCGAACAAAAACAGCAAAAACATCGGCGTGACCAGTAGGCCGAACGTGCGTAGTGCCTGTTCGAGGAAATTGCCGGGGACATGGTCCATTGCAAAAGAACTTGCCAAAACCACGACGATGCCAATCGTCAGAGCCAGCCAGCGGGCCAGCCCGACGCGCGAACGGTCGTCGAGCCGCTCAACACGAAACCGCTCGACGAGGTCGGTCTGCACCACGGCCGTGATCGAGTTGATGCCGGAATCAATACTGGACATCGCGGCCGCGAACAGTCCGCACATGACCAGCCCCGAAAGTCCGGCGGGCAGGTGGTTCGAGATGAAATACGGAAAAAGCTCGTCGGCGTCCGCGGCGATGGTCTTTCCAGCGGGCAAGCGAGACGGATCGGCCTGGAAATACGCCAGCAACGCGAATCCAACCAGCACCAACACCACGGCGACTGCACCGCCCGCGATTGAATTCACAAGGAACGATCGTCGCGCGGCCGCTGCGTCTTTGGTCGCCATGAATCTTTGGATGGCCGTTTGATCGCCGCCCGCGGTAAACACCCACCAACAGACCGCGTACAACACGGAACCGGCCGCGGTCACGCGAACTCTTGGATCGAAACTGAACAGCGGCTGCTCGTCCCACGAGTTATTCCAGCGCGTCGGCAGCCAACCGAGGCCGCCCGCATCGTAGGTCACCATGCCAATGACTAGCAACGCGCCACAAAACAACAGCAGAAATTGAATCGCGTCGGTAACCACGACCGCTCGCAGGCCACCAATGGATGCGTAAAACATCGCGATGCTGCCCGTCGCCAGCGTGATGACGGGCAACCATGAATTGCCCAGTTCCAGCATCGTGAGCATCGCTTTGGACGCGAAATAAATCAACGTCGACATCCACATCAGCCGCAGCAGGATGAACATCGCGGCTCCCGTGGTCCGGGCACCGAGCCCAAGTTGCGTTTCCAGCAACGCGTAGGCGCTGGCCGCCCGATGTTGCATGTATTTCGGCGCGATCCAGTATCCAACGATGAAATAATAAAAGGGAATGGCCACCACGTTCATCAACGACACGATCGGCCCATGGTTGAGCACTTCGCCCGGCACCGTCAGGTAGGAAATCGTGCTGAACAACGTGGCGAACATCGACACCCCGATCAGCAACGGACTCATTCGGCCGCCGCCCGTGAAATACTCGTCCGTACTCTTCTGCTGTCGCCCGTAGTACCAGCCCAGCGCGATCACGACGCCCGCATACAACGCGAGGATGACGAAATCAATCCAATGCAAGCCATGTTCCACGAGAAAAAATCCTCAACTTGTCGCCAACCGAGTGCGGGACCCACTTGATCAAAGCTCAAGCATCTCTGGGGAGTTTTCTTGATACCACTGGCGGAGAATCTTCACGTCGCGGTCCGTTGCCGAGCGGTAGGGACCACGGCTTCGCAAGCTGGTCGACAGAAATCCGCTGGCAACTCCGCCCATCCGATCATAGGCCGTGTCCATGAATCCGCGCGGCGCGTATTCCTTGCCGAGGAACTCAAACAGCCGATCGAACTTATCGGCAACTCCGGCGGCTTCTTTGTACTTTTCATGCCGCATTTGCTCCCAGTAGCCGAGCAAGACTCGGGGGTTCCAATAGACGACGCTGCTGCACGAACCGACGGCCCCGTGGGGACAAAGCCGACGCCACGACCCTTCGCCAACAAATACGTTCACCAGTTCGGACAACGCCGCGCAGCCTTCTTCCGTGCTACCGATCGTTTCCGCATTGGACTTAACCATCGTGTACCGGGGCACCGCTTCTTTGATGGCTCGATGCTGTTCGATCGTGAGCGTCCGTTTCGCGCGCGTGGTCTCGTAAATGCTCAGCGGCAGGGTCCCGGAGGCGGCCGCAACTGCCTCGAAAAACGGTACGATTTGGTCGTCGGCAATCTCCATCCAAAAAGGCAACGTCACTTGAACCGCGTCCGCGCCGATTTCCCGGGCGAATTGGGCTCGCCGGACGGCACCCTTCGTGTAAGTCGATGAGACTCCGATCATCGCCGGCGCGCCGTGCGCGTGAGCTTCTTCAACCGTCGCTCGGGCGACTTGCTGGAATTCGTCGAACTCCATCGCGTAGAACTCGCCGGTCGTGCCCCCGGTGTAAACGCCGGGCACGTTCGCTTTGCAGCAGGCACGGACATCGGCCCGATACGTTGGCTCATCGAACGCATCATTTTCCGTCCAAGCCACCGGCAGCCCGGCCCAAGGGCCGATGAAGGTTTCGCGCGTCAGCATGATGGGTGTTCCTCAAACAGTTCCGGCGACCACAGTTCGATGGCATTGCCGCGCAGGATTTTCATTCTGTCGTCGTCGGATATCTCGGCTTGATCGACACGTATTCGTTGCATGGCGGTGTGATAAAGCGGCGTATCGGTGCCGAACAGGATTCGGTCCGCACCGATTTCCGCGACGGCCCATTCAATCAGCCCTGGTGAGATCGATCGCGCGCTCGACGTATCCGTGAAGACGTTGCCGTTTTTTGATGCTTGTATCGCGCGAACTTGAAGCGTCGGATCGCCCGCCGCGCCGCCGCCGTTCCCCAAGTGCGCCAAGATGATCGAGACATTTGGAAAGGCGTTCGCGAAGGGAAGATAAGCGGCCGGAAGACTGTAGGAATCGCCGCTATGAACCAAAACGACCGCGTCATATCGAGCGGCGAATTCAAACAGCTCACGGCCATATTGGTCGATCGGGTAAACGTGTTCTTCGGGATGCAGCTTGATTCCGACGCACTTCGGTTGGGCAAGCAGATTTCTCGCCTGTTGATAGGTCACGGGTTGCAGCGGATTGACGATCACCCATTGCAGCAGGCCGGGCGTTTTGCCGACCACGTCGACCGCCTCTTCGTTTCCTCGATAGGCACTTGCTTCTCCACGGGGCAGCAGGCCGGAAAGAGGCGACGCGATCGTGGTGGTGACGTTCGCGTCACGCGCGCGGCGAACAACCGTATCGGCGTCCGCCGAAGCGAAGGAGTTTACTAAATCAAGACTGCCCGATCGCACATAGTTGCCGAAATGCGCGTGAACATCGATAGCATGAATGCTGGAAATCATCAGGCTGGAAGAATGTTAGTCATGGTCACCGTTGTGGTGGGCCTGAGTTTAGTCGATCCTCGCGGCCGGTCAAATTCGTGACGAGGTCCGAACTCCGCGGTAGCATTCGGATTTACACGAGGCCCCCGTTCGCACGTCCGCTCGATTGCATTCGGATGGACTTAGATTTTCTCCCTGGCGTGTGCTAATGTAGAGTCGATGGCTCGTCACTGAAAAAGCACAAGGTGGGAAAATGAGTATTCCAAATGGATTGGCCGCAAGCGCTGTATTGCTCCAATTGGCAGTTCTCGCAGTTCCGTTGATCGCGGAAGATCAGGACGCCGGCCCTAACGGAGTGCGCATCGTCAAGAACGTGGCCTATCTTAGCAAAGGCCGGGCCGAGAAGCTCGATCTTTATTTGCCCGTTCGTGATGACGGCGGGCGGCGGCCGGCGATTGTTATCATCCACGGCGGCGGCTGGCATGGCGGAGACAAGGCGGCCAAGCGCGAACAGAATATCGGCAACACTTTGGCGGCGGCCGGTTATGTTTGTGCCAGCGTGAATTATCGCCTGAGCAAGAAAAGTGACCATTTGGCGACTCGCTTGCAAGAGATCTGGCCGGGCAACCTGCACGACTGCAAGAACGCGGTTCGTTTTCTCAGACGGCACGCCGACAAATATTCAATCGACCAGGACCATATCGGCGCGATCGGGGGTTCCGCCGGTGGTCATCTCGTGGCGATGCTGGCGACCACGCACAAGGAAGATGGACTCGATCCGGACGGGGCATTAAGTAAGTACTCATGCCGCATTCAGGCGGTCGTGCCGATGTACGGAGTGCATGATGTGGTTGAGCAAGCTCGCCTCAAAGACAATTCGATGACCGAGGCGCAGGAGCAACTGTGCCGACAGGCTTCGCCTGTAACGTACATCACTACGGACGATCCACCGGCCCTCATCCTTCACGGTACGAAGGACGCTCTAGTTCCGGTAGAACAGTCGCGAATTCTGCACCAGCGGCTACGAGCCGCCAAGATTCCGTCCCAGTTGATCGTCATCGAAGGGGCACCGCACAGTTTTCATTTGCAACCGAAACAGCAGGACTTGCGGTCCACCGTGATCGAATTCTTCGACCGTCATCTAAAACAGGCAAACTGAATCCGACCAGCCGCGCGATCACCATTCTCAATCCACAAAACAAATCGTGGTTGGCTCGTTCGAATTCGGGTAAACTGACTGGCCGAGCCACTGATCGGCGGGGCATCACCAATTCATGGGGAACTTCATCATGCGACTACATTACTAGGGGATTGGCGTGGGACTTTACGACAACCAATGCATGCTCACCGGCGTCAGCCTGCTTCCGAGCGATGCGGCGTTGGTTTTGCTTGAGCCAACCGGTAGCGCCTTTCGACCGATCGCCCTCGCGGTAAAAGGATGCTCCGATCGACTAGGGAGCATTGACGGCATCAAGGAGCGCGAGCCCAACGCCGGCCTGTTGCTGAAGTACTTCCAGGCTAAACTCAAATCGGGCGACTTCAAGGTGGATGAAGAAGCACTTCGGATCCACGATTGCTGGCCCATCAACACTTTGGAATGCGCGCTGTGGAACTTTGAACGCAACATGAGCGATGGTCGCCAAAATCATCTCCATGACCGCCGCGTCATGTTTTCACTCATTTGTCTCCCGATTTGGGAGGCGATTGCCAAGGCAGCGCTTACCTCTAAGAAGTCTAACACCGCCCTATTCGACGAGTTGTTCTCAAGCTCATCTATCGCTCAGGAAATCTACGACAAGAAAATCACCAAGGTCGCGTCGGCCTTGCGAGAGATGGCGGCTGTCAACAAGTTCCTGAAGTCCCGTCGCCTTGCATGGGAGCCTTCAGTTTCAGACGGTGGGCAGCACTTACCGGATGAAATGCAGGAGTACCTGAGCGATGCTCGGAAAAAGTTCATGCGCTCTTCCGCAATCCTTGCAGGGCTTGACGCCTACGAGGAAACATTGACGGAGTGCTTGAAGTGGTTTTGAAGTGTCGCGGTCATGGGCAGTGTTTCGCACGGACTAGTGAACCCTTTCCCCACGGTGATAGAATCGTAATTGGCTACGGTTGTCACGACAAAACGGAAACGGTGAAGAGTTGAAATACCGCCTATTCATGCGATGCTCGATTGGACTGCTCTGCGCATCCGCGATGCTCGGCCCCGCCGCTGCGGCTGAGGTGGCCGAGGTTAAGGTCGACTTCGTCGATTATTCGGGAGCGGCGACACTCTCGATCGACGCGGTCGATAAATATAAATTGCGAATCAATGTCGATCCCCAAACCGAGCGAGAAGAACTCTTACTCCGCGTCGATCTTCCGATAACGGGACCGAATGCTTGGCCATTCCTCGATGTCGAGGTACTCGATTCCAAGGGACGGGCCGTACCTGTTCGGCGAGGCGGAATTGAATGGCACAAGCTGTTGATCGCGGTGCCGCCCGAGCGAAGTGCTTTTGTCGTTCATGCCGTCGACCCGGAGGACAACAGGCCACGGTTACGGTCGGAGAAAGAACGCCACGCGACGGATCCCAAGACGGGTTTGAGTGCCACGATTTGCAGGTGGCACGATGATCGGCGCGCCGCACTCAGTATCCGATTCGACGATTCACATCCGACTCATTTGAGCAAAGCCATCCCCATACTGAATGAATACGGATTTCGGGGAACCTTCATGGTCAATCCGGGTGGACATCCTCCGAACAGTCGGCGGCGATCTGCATTCGAGGATCACCGTGCCGAGTGGGAAGCCGTCGCCGATCGCGGACTTCACGAATTCGCGAACCATACCATGAATCACCGCGGTGCGACGAATCACGAATTGATGGAACATGAAGTCGGCGACGCCGCGAAAGCCATCTGGAAATTGTTTCCCAAGAAAAGCAAGCTGTTAGCGCTGAATCTTGGCGGCGGGACGCAATGGGTTACGACCCGGCCGTTGCGGTATTACCTTGACAAGTATCAACTCTTCGATGCCTCGTCCAATTCAACCGGCATGGATGACACCTACGGCAAGCGGATCGCGACATTTCGAAGATTGCTCGATGCTCATCTGGAACGCGGCCTGTGGTTCAAGGTGCACTATCACTACATCGGAGACGGACTTAGCACAAGCGAAGCCAATTTCCGGGCCGCTTTGGATATCGCCAAGAAGCATCAGGACCAACTGTGGATCGCCGGCATGGCCGACATCCACAAATATCTTAGCGAGCGTCGCGCAGCCAAACTAAGTATTGAGAACATGGGCGAGCGGCGGATCGTCCTGAAACTTTCCTGCACGACGGAAGCGGAACTCTACGATCATTCGTTGACCATCGCCGTAACACTGCCAGAATCCTGGGCGGCGGAACGCACCGTGGTCACGGATCTCCATGGCAAGAAGCTAGATGTTCGGAAACAGGGCCAAGCGGACAAAGTCGTACTGCGGTTTGATGTCCTTCCAACCGACGGCGAATTCGCAATCGAGAACATGCCTCATCCGTAACGGTTGCCGGACCTGGACGATTGCGAGTTCCCAGGCCGCAAGGCCCGGTTTTGACGCTAGACCCCTGGCAATCGTGGCAGATCCATCGCCTCAGCCGTTTTGGGCCCGCACGGAAACCGTTTAGGCCAAAAACTTGACAGCGTGGAACATTATGGCTACGTTTATAGCCATCACGGTTACATTCATAGTCAAGGAGAGCCTCGTGTCGCCGACCGAGCCGCAGCCGTTGTCCGAGGGACAGCGAGAAATCATGGAGATCGTCTGGGACCAAGGTGAGGTCTCGGCGTTTGAAGTTCGCGACATTCTGTCCGAGAAACGTGACGTCGCCCGCAACACCGTCCGCACGATGCTTGAGCGGATGGAAGAAAAGGGTTGGTTGCAGCATCGGGTGATTGGTCGCACTTTTTTCTATTCCGCCATGGTCCCGCGCGATGTCAGTCTCGGTCAGCGCGTTGTGGAGATGGTCGACAAAGCGTGCGGCGGTGAACCGGAGCGACTGATGTCGGCCCTACTCAACTACCGCGGGTTGACCGAAGCTGAAGCACGGCGGATCCGTGACATGCTGAATCAGGCAGCCAAGGCACCCCGCCGCGGCAAACGAAAAAATGAGAAATGACCATGGCACCAATCATTGACGCGCTGAGTGACTGGGTTGTCGACCGCCAAGCGATGGCCTTCGCGACCAACGTCGGGTTGCAAATCACTCTGTTTCTGGCACTAGTTCTTTTTCTGGCACGACGATTTCGGCGTGACGCGGCACTGCGCTATTATTTGCTGCTTTCCGCGCTGCTTGGTGTCTTGATCATCCCGGCGATCGCGGCGGGCTTTCAGCGCGCCAGCTTCTCCCTCTTGGCCCTGCCTGTCTCTTGGACGGTTCCCACGGTTGGAGGACCGCAAACGCAATTCGATTTGGATTTATCCCTTGGCAACATACATACGCCCGAAGAACGCGAAATAAATCGCGGCCATGTCGTTGCCAAGCCACCGCACGCCGCGCGGATGGATGCCGCGCCGCGAGTTGCATCACCGAGCGTCGCCAGCTACATTCCACGGGCAACGGCGATCCTCGTAATGATTTGGCTGGCCGGTTGTGTTGTTGGCTTGACCGGCCTTGTTCGAAGCCACCAGCGATTGCGGCGGATTTTGCGCCGTGCGCGACCGGTCGAATTGTCGCGTCATCGGTCCGTGGAAAGAGAGATCTGCCGTATTCTTGGCGTCCCGTCGTTTCCTCCCACCTTCTGTTCGTCCAGTGTCGATAGCCCGACGGTGGCAGGAATTCGGCAACCCAGAATCTTGATTCCGTGCAAACTGATGGGCGTGTTGACCAACGAAGAACTGCGAGATGTTTTGCTCCACGAAACGGCCCACGTGTTACGCCGCGACCAAATCGTGCTTCTGCTGCAACAAGTCATCGGTGTGGTGCTTTGGCCGCATCCGTTGATTCACCTCCTCAACGCGCACCTGGCCCGCGCGCGTGAGGAGGTGTGCGACAACTTTGTATTGTCGGTTGCCGCGCCGGTCGAATACGGCCGCACGCTGCTGCGCGTGTGCGAACTCATGCCCCGTCCCCGAATCATGCCAGGAGCAATAGGGATGCTGCACCGGCACTGGCGTTTGGAGGACCGCATTTCCGACCTGCTCGATTCGAGACGCAACCCGGGGATTCATGTGCATTCGTCGCGAGCCTCGATGATCACGGTGTGCCTGTTGGCCCTGTTGGTGGTCGTGGCCGGCAGCCAATTCATCCGCGCCGCCGCTCCACCCGCGGCAGGCGACGCCGGCAACAACCGTCCTGCCGAATCCACGCCAGCCGCGGAAAGGGAGACCGAGGTTTCCCAAACCGCGAAGCGACTGATCGGCGCCTTAAATCGACGCCCCATGGCGGACATTAAAGAGCAAGGCTTGCTGAACGTGTTTGCCATCGATGTGGCCCGGGGCGACGTTACCCTGGTCGCCAACTCGCCTCAGCCAGAATTGAATTACTGTGGAACACCCTGTTGGTCGCACGACGGCGCAAGGATCTATTTCGACGCCACGCCGAATCAATCCTGGAGCAGAACTCGGTTGCTGGTCGTCGATCTGCTGAAAATGACCGCCGACCCAACGGATCTTGGCGCGGGCAACTGCCCCAGTCCTTCACCTGACGGCAAACGAATCGCTTTTCAATTGAATACGGGTGCTGGCGGCATTTGGGTGATGGATGCCGACGGCACAAACCGTCGGCGCCTGGGAGGAAGCGGAATCCCCAAATGGTCGCCAGATGGCAAGAAGCTGCTGGTCACTGGATTTTCCAGCGATCGGAAGTTGTCGCTGGTCGACGCCGAAACGGGTGAGGTCGAGCCTATTTCGCTGGCCGGCCACAAGTTTTACTCGCAAACGAGTTGGGGCGGTGACCCGGATTCCATTTTGTCGGTCGTTGTTTCCGATCGTGGAACAGGCATCGCGTTGGTCGACATTTCGACGCCTTCCGCTGCGAAGATCAAGCGGGTCCTGTGGCGCCGCGGCGAGGACTTGAATGTCGCCCCGGCGTGTCCCGTCTACTCGACGAAGACACACCGCTGCGTATTCACCGGCCGGGCCAAGACCGGCACGGCGCTGTACATCCTGCGCACGGATAAAGACGAGCCCGCCAAACGCCTCGAACCCGAAATCGAAGATAACAAGATAGCGAGTCTCGCTTTTTCTCCGGATGGCCGCTACGTCTTGTTCTGCAGCGACCGGCCCATTCTCAAGTCGGAATGATCGAGCAGTGCTTGGGGGGAAGCGTGTATACCCACATGGAGGGCATGGCAACCTAGACAATCCTTGCAATCGGGCTGCGTCTCGCGTTATCAGTGCGTTTGGGTGCCTTTGAAACGTGTGCCGCGCAGCCGCATTGGGCGAATCGTCTGGATACCAGAACCGAATTGTGGCGTTCCGCCAATCCGTGAATTCTGCCCCTAGTATTTCTCGGACGAATTCGTATAATTGAGTATCTCTTTTGTGGGGTGACGGCAATCTCACTGCCCCATTAATAGCCGTCACCTCGTGCCGCAGTGTCTGCCCCACCTGCGGCACATTTTTTTGCGCCCATCTGGCCAAATAAATCGTCGCGCCACTCCGCTAAGCGATCAACACTCAAAGTCCGCAACCGCCTGCGACACCTTCGTTTTTGCATCCACCGCGTTCTCGCGGTGCCTTCCGTCATTCCAGCGCAGGCGGGAATCCAGGAGTGGCGGAAAGGCTGGCGGTAATTCGATGCAAATGCCGTGGCTGTGAAGACCGTGCCGGATTCCCACCCGCGGGCTTGTCGATTTAATGTATCCCCATTTTGGGAGGCATGCAGGTCTAGCCAAGTTGGGCGGCTGGCGCTAAATTTGGTCACAGCTTTTCGACTCCAGGAAGGATGGGCCACCATGAGTCAGCGACAGCCGAAGGATGTTTATTGGCAAGATGCTCCGGAGCCGCGCGAGCAGTTGGTGCTTT
>JAJDEH010000316.1 GCA_029259935.1 Planctomycetota bacterium | reverse complement strand
GATGGACTGACTTCGGCGACTCCGGAAGGAACTCCGCAAGGTGGTCCGCTCTCACCGTTGCTCTCCAACTTATTGCTGGATGACCTGGATCGCGAGCTTGAGTCTCGTGGCCTGCGGTTCGCCCGTTACGCGGATGACTGTAACATCTACGTCAAAAGCAAACGGGCGGGAGAACGCGTGCTACAAAGCGTGACGCGATGGTTGGCAACGAAGCTCCGGCTGACGGTCAACCAGTCCAAAAGTGCCGTGGACCGACCCTGGAAACGAAAGTTTCTCGGGTTCAGCTTCACGACACGACGCAAGAGGAGTATCGCGGCTGCGTCCAAGGCAAAGTTTAAGAAACGAATCCGTGAGCTGACCAAGCGTAACCGAGGTTCGTCCCTGGTGCGCGTGATCAGCGAACTACGCAGCTACCTGCTGGGCTGGCGAGGCTACTTTGGCTTCTGCCAGACACCCTCCGTGCTGCGGGACTTCGATAGCTGGATCCACCGCCGGTTGAGGTGTTATGCGTGGAAGCAGTGGAAAACCGGAAAACGCCGGTTCGCAGAACTGCGGCGGCGGGGCATTGGCAAAGACCTTGCCGCCCAAACCGCTGGCAGCAGTAAACGCTACTGGCACGTCAGCCGCAGCCCAGCGTTGAACATGTCGCTCTCACGAGCGTACCTGATCGAACTGGGATTACCTCTGCTCCTGAACCCTGAAACCAAAGTTTAACCAGCCGAACCGCCGTGGTACGGACCCGTATGCCCGGTGGTGTGGGAGGGGTGGAGCCGCAAGGCTCCCCTCTATCCCGATCGCTGCTGACTGAGTTAGACAAACGGCTGCGTCCACGCGCGGAGGTCGGCCAAGTACCCAGACGGATCGGGTTCAAATTCAAGCGTGTGCGTAGCGCCTTGATATTCAATCAGCTTCTTCTCATTTGTGCCTAGCCGCTCGTAAAATTCTCTCAGCTTGCCGTTATCCACTACACGATCGTGTTCGGCCAAGAGCATCAGCGTGGGGACGCGGATTTCCTCGGGAGCTTCTGTCGCGAAGCGGGTCAGTTCACGGTCGGCCAGCGCAAAGCGGATTGAGACCTTTCGCAGCGTCAGCGGGTCGTCACGGACGTAGGGCTGATGGGCCAGCGAACTGGTAAACAGCGCGGGATCTTTGAGCGGAATTGTCACGCGGACGCCGCTCAGCCCCAGGCTGGCTGCCACCGCAAGCGCCGTGTACTTCAAGCGATTAGGAAACTTCTGCGAGAATAGCCCCGGACAAAGCAGGCCCAATCCGTCTAGCGACGTCGGATGCGTGCGTGCAAACGCAGTCGCGAATTTTCCGCCCCAACTGATCCCCAGCAGCAAACGCAGACCCGGATGCGGCCGCTCGTCCAGATAGTCTTTCACGTCATCGATCCAGGTTTCATAACGATCGACATCGCCTCGATTGGCCGCGTTGAGTCCCGAGCCGCGGCGATCCAGCGCGTGTACCTCGAAGCCCGCTCGCGCCAGGTGTTGGCAGGTCGGCAAATACCAGCCGCTATGGCTAATGATGCCGTGAATGAAGACCACTTGGCCGAGCGGTTTCGCCGGTCGCCATACGCGGGCCGCCCAACGGTATCCGTCGGCTGCGTCAAAGAACTCGATCTGCTGTGGGGGTGACAACGGTTCGTCCACTACTGGTCCACTTGAAATGTCTTTTCGTCGATTTGTAATCGTTTGAGTACCGGTTCCTTGACAGTCACGCCTAGACCGGGACCCGCCAGCGCCGGCGCGCGTCCGCCATAGCCAAACGTGATGTCTTCATTCGTCAGCAGCTCTCGTAACAGGTGCCGTTCGTAAGATCCTTCGAGATAGCGAATGTTCGCCACCGAGGCGGCCCAATGCCGGCCGGCGGCGGAGAGGATGCCGGATTCGCCCGGATGACAACCGAGGGCGAAACGCAGTCCCGCATCTTCGACCAACGCCGCCAATCGCAGACAGTTCAAAAAGCCGCCGCATTTGGAAAGGCGGATGTTAAACACGTCGCATGTGCCACGCTCAATCGCTCGCCGCGCGTCGTACAGACTGGTGAACGACTCGTCGAGCATCATGGGGACGGCCACCTGCTTGCGAACTTCGGCCACCGCGTCGACCTCTTCGTGCGGCACCGGCTGTTCGACGCAGGTAATCTTAAACGGCAGCAGTTCCTCGATTCTGGAAACCGCATCGGTGGGTGACCAAGCTTCGTTCGCGTCAACCCGGACATCCATTCGGCGTCCCAGCCACTTGCGAATGGTCCGCAAACGGGCCACGTCATCCGCTCCCTTCACGCCAACCTTTACCTTGCACTGGGCAAAACCGTAGACCCGCATCTTTAGCGCGCTAAACCACTCCTTGCGCGGATTCTCGGACATGATACCGGTCGAATATTGAACGACGTCTTTAGTCGTTCGCAATGGCTCGGCGGGCGCGAATTGACGTGTCACCTCGCTAAGCGAATCGCCGAATACCTTGCCGAACGCATCCAGCACGGAAAGTTCGACCGCGCAGCGCAGTGCGTTGGCGGTGCAGCCGCGTTGATCGCCGTCGGCCAGCGGCGGCTGAAAGGCTTCGCACAACCGCAGCACGTCGGGCCAGCCAGTGCAATCGCCGTGAAGTTGTTCGGCCAGCGGCGTGCGGGACAGTTGCTCAAGTGCTCCATCGGGTGTTTCGCCCGTGACATAGGATCGGGGAACACCTTCGCCCCATCCCTCGGTTCCATCCGCCAGCCGGCAACGGACCAACAGATTCGCGCTATCGCGCCGCGAATACGACGCGTGCTTGATTTCTCGCCGCAAGGGAAGCTTGACGATATAAGCAATCAGCTCGGAGATTCGCATGGTGTTGTAGCGGTGATCGATCTCTAAATGCCAAGAGCAAGAAACCTCCCCTAACCCCTCTTGTCGAGGAGGCGAAACAGATTCTCTCCCTTGCCAAGTGGGAGTTAGAGTACTGTCATGGGAAGTTTTGCATTCTTGATGGAGCGCGTACGTTGAGCGGCACTACGTGTGAGGTTAGTTTTTTGGGGACTCGTTGTCTAGCGACGAGACGGCCTCACGTCTCGGTCAGATGGCAGCGGGTCGCCCGCACGCGCGTTCCCGTATTGCGTCATGTCGTGGGATGCGACAAGCTGGCGGAATGCCGTCCGATGCCGTCAAGCCGCGAGAGAAGATCCACTTCGTTACAGGGAAGCTGGCCGAGCATGCGCTCAGGTCGGTGCTGAAACAACTAGCTCCGTTAGTAGGATTCGATTACACCGTCGACGTAATGCCGATCACGGTGGCTGCTTTGATGACTCCACAGTGGATCCAGCGGCACATCGGCGTTCCCGAAGATGCGACCCGCGTCTTGCTGCCTGGATACTGTGACGGAGACTTAAGTGAGATTCAATCCAATGTTGTGGCCCGCGTCGAGCGAGGGCCCCGCGACCTGCGGCAATTGCCGGAGTTCTTTGGCCAACGAAACGAGTTGCAGTCTGGCTACGGCGAATACGACATCCAGATCCTGGCCGAGATCAACCACGCGCCGCGGCTGGAGTTAAAGACGATCTTGGCCCATGCTGATCAGCTATCCAAAGCGGGTGCGGATCTAATTGACGTCGGCTGCGATCCGGGCGAGCCGTGGACGAAGGTCGCCGATTGCGTGAAGGCGTTGCGCGATGCTGGCCACCGAGTCTCGATCGATAGTTTACATCCGCTGGAAATCGAGTTGGCAGTCGAAGCAGGTGCCGAACTGGTCTTGTCGGTTAACTCGTCCAATCGCCACGCGGCCAAGGACTGGGGCACCGAAGTTGTGGTGATTCCGGACGACCCGGCGACATTGGCCGAACTCGATGAGACGATCGAGGTGGTCGCCGCCGCTGGCGTGGCCCTGCGAATCGATCCCATTCTTGAGCCGATCGGATTCGGTTTCGCCGCCAGCTTGGGCCGCTATATGCAAATTAGAAGCCGCTACCCGGACGCGGAAATGATGATGGGGATCGGCAACTTGACCGAGCTGACCGATGTCGATTCGGCCGGCGTCAATGTTTTGCTATTGGCCCTTTGCCAAGAGCTGGGCATTCGCAGCGTGTTGACGACGCAGGTCATCAACTGGGCACGGTCGAGCGTCAAAGAGTGCGATCTTGCCCGGCGACTCGTCCATCACGCCGTGAAAAACAAAGTGCCTCCCAAGCATTTGGAACGCGGACTGATCACGCTCCGCGACGACAAAGTGCACGAATTCGGCCCCGCGGAACTTGCGCAAATCGGCGACCGCATCAAGGACAACAACTATCGCGTTTTCGCCGAAGACGGCAACATTCACTTGCTGGCCGCCGGAATTCATCTGGAGAACGCGGATCCTTTCGTGGTCTTCGAACAACTGCGTTCCCAGCAACCGAAAAATCTAGACCCGTCGCACGCGTTTTATTTAGGCTTCGAGATGGCGAAAGCCGCCACGGCTCTTACGTTGAACAAAGAATATCGTCAAGATGAAGCGTTGGACTGGGGCCACCTAACGGTTCCCGAAAAGAGCCACCGATTGAAGAAAAAGAAGCCGTAGCCTAGGGAGGAGGTCGAGAGGGTCGTTGTTCGGTCCGCGAACAAAATGAACCGCCAAGATCGCCGAGCGATCAGCGACTGAAATCCCAAAGTCAACCTCCATGATCAGTCCCACGAATTCCGCCGCCAAACTGCTCACTGAATCAACCGAGCTTCCGGCCTGCGTGCAAGAATTGCATCCCGCGCCGGATGCGGCCGCGGTATTTCGTCGACTGTGCCATCTGCCGCATTGCCTGTTCCTGGATAGTGCCAAACGCGAATCCGAATTAGGCCGATATTCGTTCGTCACCGCAGATCCTTTCGATTTCGTCACCTGTCCCGCCGACGGCACCGACGGCTTGTCCGAACTTGCACGACGTCTTGATCCACTCACCACGCCGACACTGCCGGATCTCCCGCCGTTTCAAGGCGGCGCGGCCGGTCTGTTTTCTTACGATTTGGGCCGCGGCCTGGAACGGCTTCCCCGAACCCGCTACGACGAGTTTTCGATCCCCGCGATGGCCATCGGCTTGTACGATGTCGTGGTCGCTTTCGACCATGCCGATGATCGCGCTTGGATCATCTCACAAGGATTCCCGGAAACCGATCCGCAATCGCGCCGCGAGCGGGCAGGCGACCGCCTGCGGCAATTCAGCGAATGGATTCGTGAACCGCTCACCGAAGAACCGCCACCCCCAACCGGCGATCAAATTTTGGCAGTCACGCAGCTCGCGCCCCAGTTTCCAGTCGAGGGCATCGAGGGACTGACCAGCACCTTCACCGCGGCCGACTATCGCCGCGCCATTCAACGAGTTATCGACTACATTTACGCGGGCGATGTATTTCAAGTGAACCTGTCGCAGCGGCTGATGTATCCGGCGGTCGATAGTTCCGTGCAACTGTATCACCGGCTGAGACAGCGGAACCCGGCCACCTTCGCCGCCTTTTTCGATTTGGGCCAGTTTCAGATTGTTAGCGCGTCGCCCGAGCGATTTGTCAGCAGTCGCGGCGGCCTTATTGAAGCCCGGCCCATCAAGGGAACTCGCCAGCGGTCGCGGCGTCCGGAAGCTGATCTTTTCGCGGGCGACGATCTGCTGCAAAGCGAAAAGGACCGCGCCGAAAACACCATGATCGTCGACCTGTTGCGCAACGATCTCTCGCGGGTCTGTGATCCGGAAAGCGTCCAAGTCACCGATCTGTGCCGATTGGAAGTGTACGAATACGTGCAGCACTTGGTTTCCGTGGTCCAAGGCCGCTTGCGGGACGATTGCCACGTACTCGATCTTCCGCGAGCCGCTTTTCCGGGCGGTTCGATTACCGGCGCACCCAAGATCCGCGCCATGGAAATCATTGCCGAACTGGAACCCACCGCCCGTGGTCCCTATTGTGGCTCGTTGGGATACGTCGGCTTCGACGGCTCGCTGGACCTAAGCATCCTAATCCGCACCATCACCGCCGGCCGAGGCTGGTGGCAAATGAGCGTCGGCGGCGGCATCGTCGCCCAATCCAATCCGCAACGCGAACTCGAAGAAACCTGGCACAAAGCCAAGGGACTGATCAAGGCGCTCTGCTAGCTTCGAGTTTCGCACCATTCGGATAGGGTCATCCATATTTTGCCGTTCGACTAGAAAATGGGTGGCAGCTTTCGTCCTTCCGGTGCTGGTACCCCTACCGGCGCGTACTTTCTTAGAATGGGTAATGTGCTTGGCGGCAAGACGAAAAGAGCTGATATGTTGAGAGGGCTGAGAACGCTATGGGATGAAATCGAAGCCAGCTCCCCAAAAGCGATAACCCTTTCCCAGGAAATAGTGATGAATCTGCAACATCTTGGATCAGATTTTACTACAAATGCAGACGCAATTCTCGATCAATTGCAGGACAGGGCGACTGCCAGGGGCATCAACCTGAGCGCGTTACTCCCAGATCTACTCTTATGGACCATACTTCGGTGGGAAACGAACGTTGGAGTAGCGGTGTTGCAGTCGATGGGGGTGGATTGCTGGGAGTTGCAGCTGCGTTTAGATTCCTTCCTCCGAGAACGGGACAGCCGTCATACAGTTGCCCACTCTAAAACTGAAGCACGGGACTGGGCAGCCCGTGAAGCACTGGCGATGGGACACGAATATAAGGGTGTTGAGCATTTGCTCCTTGGCGCATTGTCGGCTGCTGATACTGAGTTGCGTTCCTTTCTGTCAGAGAACCATCTCGAATATGAGAAGGTGAAAGAAGCAACGAAGGAATTTTTTCGAAAGCATTGTGATTCGCCGTGTCTAGACCGCGAATAATCGAGGAAGGGACCACTCATAATCTTGTCAAACGGCAAGATGCGCGGCGACCGAAAGCGTTTGAATCGGCTGCACCACAACTGGCAAACTAACCACCTGACGAGTCCTAAAAATGCAAAACATCATTGTGCCTGCAATCGTCGTCCTTTTGACTGGCGCTTTACACGCGGCGGCGGACCATGACCATGCGGCCCTGCGCAAGCAGGTTCTTGCGTTGGGCGAACTGACAGATAGTCCCGCGGTCCGTCCGGCGGATGGCTTTGCCGAGGGAAACGGAATCAAGCCGATCTATTTCGATGGCCTGCCCTGGCGGGGTAAGCCGACTCGCGTTTTCGCCTGGTTGGGACTTCCCCAAAAAGCGGAAGGCAAGCTGCCCGGGATCGTGCTAGTGCATGGCGGTGGCGGAACCGCCTTTAAAGAATGGGTAGAGAAGTGGAACGCCAAGGGCTTTGCCGCCATCAGTATCGCTGTCGAAGGGCAGACCGACCGGCGTGCTGCAACAGGCAGGAGTTGGCAACGTCACGAGTGGGCCGGGCCGGCGCGACAAGGAATCTATGCCGACAGCGCCGAGCCGCTGGCTGATCAATGGATGTATCATGCGGTCGCGGATACCGTGCTGGCCAACTCGCTGCTGCGTTCGCTGCCGCAGGTCGATGCGGACCAGGTCGGCCTGATGGGAATTTCGTGGGGCGGCATCATCACCAGTACCGTGATTGGCATTGATGGCCGTTTCGCATTTGCCATTCCGACCTACGGTTGTGGTGATCTGGCCGATGTGGAAAACCAATACGGCCGCGCTCTCGGCAAGAATGCCCTGTACCGTGAAGTGTGGGATCCGATGGTGCGGATGAAAAACGTCAAGCTGCCGACCCTATGGCTGTCCTGGACCGGCGATCAGCATTTTCCGCTGGATGCTCTAAGCAACTGTTACCGCGCCGTGCAAGGGCCGCGCATGGTGGCTTTGGTTCCCAACATGAGGCACGGTCACGCCGCCGGCTGGAACCCGCCTGACAGCTATGCTTTCGCGGCCAGCGTTGTGCAACGCGGATCACCCTGGTGCCAGCAACTTGGCATCGACGTGAAAAGTGAAACCGCGACGGTCCGCTTCCGCTCCGCCGAATCGATTGAAAAGGCGACACTGATCTACACCACGGACAGCGGGTTCACCGGGCGTCGCAAGTGGAAAAGCACTCAACTGAAATTTCAGCAGATTAAAGATCGGGTGACCGTCACTGCCACCCTTCCGCCGGAAACAACGGACTGGTTCATCAATATTCACGGCGGCGAACTCGTTGCGAGTTCCGATTTTCAGGAAATAAATCCAAAGCAAGAAGAGTAGAACGTTCCGGCTCAACGAACAAAGACTGCTTCTGCAAAATGAAAGCCATGCCCAAAATTCAAAAGTCCTGTCGAGTAAAATAGAAACAGCCGAATCCGAGTACCACACCTATGAATAATAACCCGCTCCAAATCGTTGCCCAAGGCCGCAATTGAACTCGGGCATCCTCAATGCCACCCAGTCCAAACCATTGCGCCCAGGTCTGCGCCCAGGTCGCCTGTGTCTCGTCGCCCGTGATGAAGTATTCAACGACGTTGTTTATCAGACGCGGCTTGGGAAAAACTGTGTATAGCGGAACGACCACGTAGCGATAAGCCTTTTCAAAGGCCGTCAGGTTCGGCGCATAACGCTTCTCAAGCTTGAGCGGATCCAATGAATACTGACTGACCCGTGTCCAACTGTCGGTCACTAACAGAGATTTATCATCGATGAAACGAATGGCCGAAATTGATCCTTGTCCGGCAACGGGTGCCCTGGCCACGTCGCCATTTTCGTTGTTCAGAAGCCATAGATTCCCATTGTGGAATGTAATCGCAAACCATCCACCGCTGGCCGATCCCGCGACAAATCGTGGTTGAACTTTGCCTTCCAGCTTGTGTTCTTTTTTCTTGGCAACTGACGCTAAGTCGGAAGTGTCAAACAGCGTCACTATTCCATCGCTACGACCCACCACCAGTGCCTTGCCACCGAATGCCATTGTGGCTAGTTCATCGGCACCCTCCATATCGATTTCGCCCTGTTTTTCATAGAAACCCAATTCGTCCGAGCGAAAGAACTCAATATGTCCTCGGCTGTAGATGGCGAGTTCCTCCTTGCTGCCGTTCATGGCGAAGGCGTGAGGACGGTTCAGCCTTAATTGCTGAAGGGGTGCCACGTCCATAAATCCCGAAACAGGTAGATCCGGTTCATCCTTGGCAGTGGTTGGCTGATCTGTAACGTCGCCTTGAGGCTCCTTAGAAATTGCTTCCTCGGATGACTTGCTGTCGCTGGAAGTTCCTGAATCAGATTTTTCTTCCGCCTGTTTGCTGTCGTCTTTTCCTGGCGCATCTTGGCCTTGGTCGGCTTTATCGTCGCTCTGATCGACATCGTCACAGTCGTCGTCGGACGAGGGATCTTTCTCGCTCCGCTGGTCATCGCCCTTGGGATCATCGTCATCTTGAGGCGATCCGCCACTTGGAACCGTCTCGCTGTCGGAATCAAATCGCCCCTTCGTTGAATTCTCCAGGCCCGTATCACCTTCCAGGAGAGGTGGAATCGAAAGGTCGCCAAAGCCGCGATAGACACCCGAAAAAGTCACGAGGAGAACATCGCCGTCCGGTTCCTGCAATATTTCGGAGGGAAAGCCCGGCAGTTGAGCGCCGGAAGTCCTACGCCACTTTTTCTCGCGTTTACCAACCGACAGCATGCCTTCCGGACGAAAAACCGAACCGTTCACGGCAACGAGTTGATCGCCTTTCGCATCGTAGACTGGGCCTTGCGCAACGCCGACCGTTGCAAAAGGATTTCGCTCTTCGGCCTCCGTGCGAAAGATGATGTCCCAAGAATTCTTACGGTCACTCCAACGGCGAACTTCGTCGCCGCGATTCACCACAACCACTGAATCGCCCACCGGAATAACGTTGTCAATGTGATAAGGGTTCATGAACAACTCGATACCCCATTTCGAGACGTCGAATGTCCAGCAAAGACAATAGAAGAGTATGCAAACGACGGCAGCCACAATGGTGCTGCGCCAAATCACGCCGGCCAGTGCCGAAACGGCGTAGTAGATGGCAAAAATAAACATGAAGCCGGGAATGTAATACAACAGCTTCGGATCCCAGATCCCCAGCCTCGAACCAAGGATGATCCAGAAGCCGACGAACAGGTACGTCATGGCCAGCAAAATGAACGAACAACCGCCCAAATATTGAGCCAAGAACAGTTTCCATCGGGACACCGGTTTGCTAAGCAGCAAATTGAGCGAGCCCGTATCGAAGGTTTGAGGAATGATCGGTGCCGTCACCAAGATGGCCACCAGCACGCCAAGACTGCAGAAAACAAGTATGACCCACGTCAAAAAAAAGGAAGCCACGGTCTCTTGAAACTGCTGCGGCGCGACCGGGATGGCTCCGGTGAGTTCGATCCCGGCGTAGGTCAAGACTATCGAACGTGGTGGGCTTTCGCGGATGAACTGCGGGAAACCTGCCTCTAGCAGCAATCGATTCTTTCGCAGTTGCTCTTCGGACTCGATCTCATCGATCGGCAGGTCCATTAGCTCTTGAAGTTCAACGTTTGGCTCGACTTCTTTCCATGATGCCTCTTCGTAAAAATCGTCTCGTTGGATTACGTCGTTCAAGTTCTCCACAAATCTAGCTAAGACTTTGGCAAAGTCTTGCTGCATCTCTTCGAGTTCGGCCCGTGTTTCCGGGTGAACTTCATCAAATTCGCGCACATCTTCCTTTAGCTCATCGTCCAGCAGCGTCCAGACGCGCCGCGCGGGGGACGGCTTGTCACTTTCTCCCTCCGTTGCCACATGCACCAACATTCCAGCGGGTCCGATACCGCTAGACCATTCCAAAAAATCGATCGGCATGAGATCCGTCGTCATTTTTTGGTCGTCGTAGCTGATCGGAACGATCAAGAGCAGCAGTAGCGTGATCAAGATCAGCATGACCCACAGCACGCGCGAATGCAGGGCCTCGCGGAACGAATCTTTGATGATGGCTATATAAGGTCTCATGTTGACTCTTTGGGGTCGTTGACGATTTCAAGAAAGGCCGCTTCCAGTGAGACTCGGCGTCGAGAAAGTCCGACGATGTTGACGCCTCGGGTTCGTAATTCATCAACACACTGATCGACGGCCGCTTGATCCGGAAAGCGAACCGCGACGCGAAACTCGTTGGGCCCCACTTGCTGGTGTGTTTGCACCGCGCGCGTGGAAAGCACCGCGCGAAGCGCCGCTTCCGCGCCTTCCAATTCCAAGTCGACCTCCAACTCCGTTGCTTGCGGGCCGGGCGCCGCCTGGGCTTCAACCACGTCCTCGCCGACGGAAGCCAAATGAGCGCCGGATTGCAGGTGCGCGCCGATATCCTTGACCGCTCCGAAATAGCGCAATTGGCCGCGATCCAAAATCGCGACCTGTTCGCAGATCATTTCGACTTCCTGCAATATGTGGCTGTTGAGAAAAATGGTCGTTCCTTTTTCATCTTTCAGCTTGGTAAGAATGCTTCGCACTTCGGCTCGCGCCTGAGGGTCGAGGCCGTCGGTTGGTTCATCAAGAACCAGCATGTCTGGTTCGTGGATCAACGCTTGCGCCAATCCCAACCGTTGCAGCATGCCTTTCGAGTATTGGCGAATGCCGTCCTTGGCCCGTTCCGACAGTCCGACTAGCTTCAATAACTCTTGGCCTCGCTCGCGCGTTTGCGAGAGCGACAGCCCGCTCAGTTGGCCGTAATACTCCAAGGCGGTGAGCGCCGTGTGATGACGCCGCATGCGCAGGTTTTCAGGCAGATAGCCGATTTGCCTGCGTGCATCGTGGCTGCCCGCCGCGTGGCCCATGACCGTGGCGCTGCCACCCGATTTCCTAATGATCCCTAAGAGGATTTTGACGAAGGTCGTCTTTCCGGCGCCGTTGGGACCCAGCAACCCAAAGATCTCGCCACGTCCGACTTTGAAGGAAACTCCCTTCAAAGCGTCGACGGAAGTTCGGCTGAATAATCCGCTCGTATAAGTCTTCTTGAGATCTTCGACCTCGACGGCTGGTTGCTCGCTCATGATTCAATTCGCCGCACGGGAGTTCGCGGAAGCAGACACAGGCAGTCATGAATCGTAAGAGGCGGGAAGGGGTACGTCAACGTCGGAGGGCACGGATTCGCGGCCGTGGCGGGTGCGATGTGGCATGGCAATCCCAGGACGACAATGATAGCCTGAATCGGCTTTTTCGCCTGCAACACAAATTGGCCTCACCGTTGCTGTTAACGCCAGACGGTGTTGATGATTCACACGAATTCTAACAACGAAACTCGCTTGAAGATCCTGCTGACCGAGGGGTCGAGTACGTCGGCGCGCGAAACCCTCTATGCGCTGGGGCCGTCGCATACGATCGACATTTTGGACCCTTCGCCCTTCTGCCAGGGCCGATTCTCTCGGTTCGTGCGTCGTCGGTTTCGCTGCCCGACCTACTCCCAAGATCCCGTCGGCTACTTGCGATTCCTCGTCGAGCGGCTGCGCGCGGAACAATACGATGTGCTGTTCCCCACGCATGAGCAGGTCTATTTACTGTCGCGGGCCAAACGCCATCTGTTGAATTTGACGGCGACGACCGTTCCCGATTTCGACGCGCTGCTGCGAGTTTACGATAAAGGCAGCTTCACTCGCTTGATGCAGGAACTGGGCCTACCTCACCCACAGACGGCCTGCGCCCACTCGGCGGCGGACATTGAGAAATTGGCCGAGCTACCGGTCTACGTCAAACTGGCTCACGGCACGGCGGGCCAAACCGTATGGCTGGTCAAAACGAAAGAAGAACTGGCCGCGGTGATCGAGAAGCTCGACCGGTCGGGAGTTTTTGAACAAGAGCAAGAGATCCTGCTGCAACAACCGGTTATCGGTGAAGACGAGGGAATGGGCGGGGTGTTTCAAAATGGTCGCGTGGTCGCCGTGCATGGAGCTCGCACGCGAGTCAAAGGTGTGGGGGGCGCGGCGATGGCGCGGACGTCGTTGCTGCGCCAGTCGCTGGTGAAAGACCTGCAAATCATTGGCGAGCATTTGTCTTGGCACGGTCCGCTCGGATTCGACTATATCTACGACCCAGGTTCACAAAAACACTACTTTTTGGAAGCCTGTCCGCGCGTGGGCGAAACCGTGAACCAGTCTATTTCAGGAGACAACTGGTGTGAGAAAATGGTTCAGATGGCGCTCGGCAAGGAACTGGAGACAAGCCTCGAATTCTTGCCCGATGTGAAAACCCATCAAATGTTTCTGAACATCGTGGCCAAGGCTCTAAAGAAAGAAGGTCGCTTGGAACTGGCGCGTGAGTTCTGGCGCTACTGCCGAGGAAAGGGAATGTACCAGGACAGCGAAGACGAATTGACTCGTCCTCGCGACGACTGGATGAGCGTGATTCCAGCGGGAGCGGTCACGCTTCTCATGTTGGCCTATCCCAACGCCGCGCAATGGCTGGTCACTCGGACAGTCGACAATTATTCGTTAACCGGTGACGCGGCGCAGCGCGTACGACAAATCAGCGATCAGGAATTAGACGCCATTTTCGAGGAAGATCCGCGGGCCTCATGATGCCGACATTTTCAGCCATCTCTCAGGCGAAGCATGACCGCGGGGATGTCGCTGATGATGGCGTCGATGCCGTCGTCAATTAGCTGAAGGGCGCGATCCGAATCGTTGACGGTGAAGGCCCATGCCTGGAGCCCCCGACGATGAATGCTGGCGATTTCATTCGTCCCCACGCGCTGGTGATGCCAACCGACGATGGCGGCTTCAAGCTCTTCAATTTCGTCAAGTTTTTCCGTGGAAAGTTGGCCGTCACCCAGGGCGGCCAAAGTCAACGTGGATTCAATGCGCCGGCAGCAGCGCAAATAGTCCCAATCGAAGGACTGGACGACAACCGTGTCGACGAGATCTTTGGATCGCAGCAGATTGATGCAGGTTTCGGCATTTCCCGCCTTACACTCGATGAGCGCCCGCGATCCCTCATGAATTTTGTCCAGCGCTTCATCCAGCGTCGGAATCTTTGTTCCGCCGAATGCCTCGCTGAACCAGGAACCAGCATCAAGCTGCCGCACTTGATCGAGTGTTAGCGAGGAAATCGCCTGGTCGCCGCGCCCCAACACGGTTTGGGCATCGGTTGTTCTGGATAGGGCCCGGTCGTGAAAGACAACGGGATGGCCATCCGCCGAATCAAAGTAGTCCAATTCAACCAAGTCCACGCCCAGCCGGACGGCGGAAGCAAACGCTGGAAGCGTGTTTTCAGGAGCCTGCCGGCTGTTGCCTCGATGGGCAACGATCAGAGGCGTTTTGGTTCGACTGGTGCTAATCGCCGACTCGGGCACAACGGCCTCGCTAGTCGTCCATCACTTCTGACTCTTTGGATTTGGCAAGTTCCGTCGCCGTGCCTTCGTACTTCTTGGTCAGTTCTTGAACTTCCTCTTTTACCTTGTCACGCTCGTCCTCGGTAAGGATCTTATCCTTTTGTTCTTGGTCCGCCGCCTTGTTGGCGTCGCGGCGAATATTTCGAATGGAGACCTTCGCGTCTTCAGTCAGTTCCTTGACACGGTTGACCAGTTTGCGGCGGTTTTCGGTCGACAGTGGCGGAATGTTGAGGCGAATCAGTTTTCCGTCGTTCTGTGGGTTCAGCCCCAAATCTTCCGCGACGATCGCTTTTTCGATGTCTTTGATTGTGCTGGGATCGTAGGGTCGGATCACGATTTGCGTGGGCTCCGGCGCGCCGACCGATGCCAATTGCTTAATCGGAGTCGGCGAACCATAGGCCTCGACTCGTAGCGAATCGACCAACCCGGGGTTCGCTCGGCCCGTCCGAATTCCGGAGAGGCTTTTCTTCAGGATTTCAGTCGCCTTTTCCATGCGTTCTTCGGCGTCAAACAAGATTTCGTCGGTTGGCATGATTCGCTCACCTTTTTGTCTCGGGACTTCAAGCGTTTTCCATCGGCGCGCTGGAGATCAAGGTTCCCACTTTTTCTCCACCCACGGCACGCTGGATGTTTCCTTTTTTCTGAAAGTTAAAAACGAGGATCGGCATGTTGTGTTCCATGCAATGCGTAATCGCGGTGCTATCCATCACCGCGAGTCCCTTCGACAGAATCGTACTGTAATTCAGCGAAGGATACTGAACCGCGTGGGGATTCTTTTCGGGATCGTCGCTGTAAACGCCGTCGACGCGGGTCGCCTTAAGGACAATGTCGGCTTCCAGTTCCAAGGCACGCAGCGCGGCCGCCGTGTCGGTGGTCACGAACGGGCCTCCCGTGCCAGCGGCTAGAATGATGATGCGTCCCTTTTCCAGATGTCTTTTCGCCCGGCGTCGCAGATAGGCTTCGCAAACGCCGTCCATTTTGATCGCTGACATGAGCCGAGTTTGGCAGCCCAAGGATTCCAACGCGTCTTGCAAGGCAAGCCCGTTGATGACGGTCGCCAACATCCCCATATAGTGGGCCGTCGCTTCTTGAATGCTGGTGTTGCGATCCTTGAATTGGGCTCCTCGTAGGATGTTGCCGCCCCCAATCACGACGGCCACTTCGCAGCCTCCCTCTTGAGCCGATTGGATCGCGCTCGCGACATCGACCACCGCCGCCATGCTGATTCCCCGTTCGCCAGGCTGAGTAAAACTCTCTCCCGAGAGTTTCAGCACAACTCGTTTGTATGAGGGAAGATCGGCGTCGGGCATGGACGTTCTTTCTATTCGTCGGTTCTTTGCTTGAGCGAGCGACTGGTTCGTTACTCGGCATCTTGCCTAGGATCGCAACGACCTTCGCGAACACGATAAAGTGTAACGCTGATGGCCTCATTCTCCCACTGGTGCCACGACAACTTTAGGCGGATGTGATTTGCCCGAATTCAGCATATGTAGCAAATCAGAATATGTAGCAAAACGGTCTCGCTAGCAAAACGAACCAGCCCCGCTGCCACTAGGGGCACGGGGCTGGTTGAAATCTTCCAATGGTTGGATCGGCAAGCTAGTCGTCGTCGCCCAACACCCAGTGGATGAACTGCTTGATCTTCATGCCGTTTTCTTCGGCGTATTTGCCGACGGTCTGCTTGGGTTCCTTGACGAAAGGTTGCTCGGTCAGCACACGTTCCGCGAAGAATCCTCGCAGCCGTCCCTCGACCATCTTGTCGACGATATTCTCCGGTTTTCCCTCCTGGAGAGCGGCTTCTTTGAGGATTTTTCGCTCTTGTTCCACTTCCTCGGTCGGAACGTCTTCGCGATTGAGACCCACCGGACTCATGGCCGCGATGTGCATGCAGACGTCCTTGGCGGCTTCGGCGTTGCCGCCTTCGACTTCGATCAGTACGCCGGCAACCGTCGAGGCATTATGGCTGTAGCCGTTGCACGAGCCATCGATCCGCACGATGCGACCAACGTTAAAGACCTCACGGATGCGATTGAACAGGTCGTCCTTCTGTTGCGCTAGAGTCATTCCATCCTTGCTGGGCGATGGCTGGGCCAGCAGGGCGTCCCCATCCGCGGCACCCGGACCGGTAGCCAACTGTTGCGCCAAGTCATTCGCCAGTTGAACGAACTCGTCGTTTTGCGTGACCGGGGCGCTTTCACATTTCAGTTCCACCATGGCACCCGTCGGCGCATCCAGATTCGCGTAGATCCCAAAGCGGCCAAAGCTGGTCGCTCGGTCGGAACGTTTTCCTTCGATTTTCTTGCCTTGTTCGCGCAAATGGACCTTGGCGGCCTCTTTGTCACCGTCGCATTCGGTGAGCGCTTTTTTGCAATCCATCAGCGGCAAGCCGGTTTCTTCACGTAACTCCTTCACCGCCGCAGCGCTGATCGCCATGACAATTCTCCTGGTTGGTTAAAGGGCGATTATTGTAATTGGGAGCCGGAACCGCATTGTGGATTCCGACGGAAAGGTATATCTAACAGCGACCCACCTCGGGCGCGTGAGGTTCGCCGTGCGTAATTCAATTAGTTCAGGCACTGCCCAGCTAGGCGGCGGGGGGCTCGGCCTCGCTCTTTTCGGCCTCGGCCGCCGCCGCAGTCGCTCCGTCGCCATTGGTTGACGGGGCATCGGCCTCGGCTTTCGCCTGACCCGGCAATTCGGCTTTCCCCGCGAGAACGGCATCCGCCATGTGGCGAGCGATCACTTCAATCGATCGAATTCCGTCATCGTTGCCTGGAATGGGCAGATCGACTTGGTCGGGATCGCAATCGGTATCAATCAGCGCGACGGTGGTGATCCCCAGAATGTGAGATTCGCGGACGGCGTTCTTTTCCTTTTTCGGATCGAACACGACCACGCACTCAGGCAAACGGTTCATGGACCGCAGACCATTCAAGTTGCGATACATTTTTCGATATTCGCGATTGAGCGCCGACTGCATCTTCTTCGAATAACTCGA
This sequence comes from Planctomycetota bacterium, assembly GCA_029259935.1. Next base: position 5,004 of record JAJDEH010000316.1, on the reverse strand, counting down.
CATCCCATCGCCAGCCCGCAACGCCTCAAGCTCTTCCAACCGCGAGAGCCGGCTGCGCACCGTGCGGAAGTTGGTCAGAGCTCCGCCCAGCCATCGCTCGCTGACGAACGGCATTCCACAGCGTAATGCTTCGCGCTCGACGGCGTCGCCCGCCTGGCGCTTGGTGCCGACGAATAAGACCAAACTGCCGCCTGCCGCGACCTTGGCCAAGTATTTCTTTGCTCGCAACAAGCCGCGAACTGTTTCGCGAATGTCGATAATGTGAATCAGATTCTTGCGAGCGTAAATGTAGGGCGACATCTTGGGATTCCAACGACTTGCCCGGTGCCCAAAATGTACTCCTGCCTCGACTAACTGTTTAACGATCTCCTGTGCCACAAAAAAATCTCCTGACCGTCGTGACGATGTGCTCACCTTGAAGCAGGTGAACCATCACAACAAACCATTGAAAGGGGGGTGAGAAAAACTGTAAAGATAAGCCACGGCGGCACTTGCTGCCACATGTGACAAACCGAAAAGTCTATCAGTCTTGGATCGCTGGGTCAACGGGGACGGTTGGCCGTGGCGGGCTTTGCCCTTGATGTCGGCCAGTGTCATAGAATGGACTGCAGGGTCGGTCCATCGGACGATTTGCCGCATCAAGAGAACTCATGTCTATCCCGCGACGTTTGCTCGTTTCCCATCTGTTGCTGGCGATCTTTACCTTGGTGATCGCATGGTTGAGCTGGCGTGATGAGACCGGGTCCAAGCTGGCAGTCTTTCAAGTCATGGGGGGATCGATGGGCGAACGCCTGTGCGGAGATCACTTCGACGTAACCTGTGAAGACTGCGGATTCGAGTTCTCCTGCGACGCCGACGCCCCGCCGTCCAGCCGCCGGGTGGTCTGCCCCAACTGCGGCCATGTTGCCAATCGGCTCACAGCCGCCCAGCACAAGCCAGGTGACGTTGTGACCGTCGACAAGAGGGCTTTCGTGGCCCGGGGGCCACGGCGCTGGGAAGTCGTCGCCCTACGTGTTCATGAGAATGAAGCCACAAAGCAGGTGGTAAAGAGGATTGTCGGACTACCTGGCGAACAGATTTCGATTCACCACGGCGATCTGTTCGATCGAGATCAGATCCTGCGAAAATCGCTCGACCAACTGCGCTCCGTGGCCCAGTTGGTTCACGACAGCCAGCACGCCACGCATTTGGACCCCTCTTTGCCACCTCGTTGGCGCGGCGCGACGGAACAGAGTCGCTGGCGGCGGCGGGAAGGCAAATTTGTACTCGAAGGCACTCGAAGAAATCCAGCAGGATCGACGAACGACGAGGTCGAGTGGCTGGTTTATCACCATTGGAATTGCTTTGCCACGCCGGTCGCGAGAACCGCGGAACAACCCATTCGCGACCATTATGGGTACAACCAAAGTGCCTCTAGAACGCTAAACGCCGTTACCGACGTGCTGTTATCGGCCCAAATCAAGGCCGGAAACTGGAAGCGGCTGACATTCAGAATTCACGATGGCCGCGAGTGGTTCACGGTCTTCTCGGATTCAGACCGCCGAGAAATCGTGCTTCTCCGCGGAAACAAGCAAATCGCGCGGCGGGACGGTGCCATCGCCTCGAATGATGTCTCGCAGGACGTCGAGATCGCAGTCTGCGATCAGCGAGTCATGTTTGCTATCAACGGGAAACAGCAACTGAAGGTTGACTATGCACCCCTGGCCAAACCGCTGGAGCCGACCGCTGCGGCGCTAGGCGTGGGTGTCGTCGGCGACCGATTGGTGATCGAACGACTGCGGGTCTTTCGCGACCTGTATTATTTGCCCGCCAACCGCGACGAGCCCGATGAGAACGGCGGGGCCGACGAGAACTTTGAAGTCCCGTTGGGCCCCGATCAATACCTAGTACTGGGAGATAACGCCCCACTGTCGGTCGACAGCCGCCACTGGAATGTCTCCCACGTCAGTCGTAAGTCACTTGTGGGCAAAGTGTTAATGCCGCCGAGTCGAGCGATGGACCCGGCCCAGTAAGTCGCCGCCGATCCCAGCAGGGCCGCCGCCCGGACCTTGTTTCACATATCGAGTGGCGGAATTTTTCGCTATATTCGCTACCTTCGCGGCGAAATACTGAAATGGAGTTTTGTGTGCCATTGCCAGCTCTTGCCAATTCATTCGAGTACTTAGCATGAATCGACCCAAATCCAATCCCGCTTCGAGTGTCCATTCAAATGCGGCGGCGGCAGCGGTGGCAAAGAAGGCAAGTCGGTCATCGGATCTCACCAGCCGTGGCATTCGCGAGACCATCGAATCGATTGTGATTGCCGTCATATTGGCCTTTTTGTTTCGTGCGTTTGAAGCGGAAGCGTTTGTTATTCCCACCGGATCGATGGCGCCCACGCTGCAGGGACGCCACATCGACCAGGTGTGCGAGCAATGCGGTCACAGGTATCGAACGGGCGCTAGCAGTGAAAACAGAGATGCCCGGCAGGTCGCCTTCGTAACGCAGACAACCTGTCCAATCTGCCGATTTCCAACGGAATTGCGTCGGTCGGAAAACCCCTCGTACAATCCGAACACGGATGGGCGGACGCACCTCGATCACAGGTCCTATATGGGCGATCGAATTCTCGTCTCCAAGTTTGCTTATGAACTGGGCGAACCACAAAGATGGGACGTTATTGTCTTCAAGTTCCCAAGTAACGCCAAGCAAAATTACATCAAACGCTTGATTGGGCTACCGGGTGAAACAATCCTGATCAAACAAGGCGACATTTTCGTAAAGAAAGGCGATGAGGAATTTCGGATTGCCCGCAAACCGGCACACAAGCTCAAGGCCATGCTGCAGTTGGTGGACGACACCGATCACATTGCCGACAAGCTTCGTACAGTAGGTTGGCCGTCTCGTTGGCAAGAGTGGTCGGTCAATCCGGAGGATTCCTCCTGGGAGATTTCAGACGAGGGGCGGAAGCAGCAGTTTTCGGCACAAGGTTCGAATGGAGCGGCAAGCTGGTTGCGATATCGCCATTTGATTCCTCGTTGGGGTTCGGATGAATTGCTACACCTGGATTGGACGGAATATATCGACGCGGGCAATTTGCCTCCGGATATCCACCAACGGCGAGGGCAACTAATTACCGATTTTTACGCCTACAACTTTCGCAAAGTCTCCAACGGGCATTCCAAACCGTTCGGCTCGTTGGAATTCGCCGGATCGCATTGGGTGGGGGATCTTGGCATGGAAGCCAATGTCGAAGTGAAAAGCGAATCAGGAGAATTGCTGCTCGATTTGGTTGAGGGCGGCATTCACTATACTTGCCAGATTGACGTCAGCAGCGGCGACGTCACGCTGGCGATCGACGATGGCAATGGCCTATTCCTTGATGAGCAGACGGGAGAAACCAAATCCTCGCTAACGGGATCCAGCATCGTGCGAGGGCCTGGCCAGTATCAATTGCGTTTCGCCAATGTTGACGATGAATTGGCGCTGTGGGTTGACAATCGGGTGGTCAAGTTTCCCCAGATGAAGAACAAGAGGGCAACCTATGTGGCTGCCAAGCCCGGCTTTCCTCGCCATGAGGCGGCCGTCAATTCGGTGCCTCGATACTCTGCCAGTGATCCCGGAGATGCCGAGCCGCTGGGAATTGGCAGCCGCGGCGCTTCGCTTGTGGTTCATAGGCTGCGCGTCTTGCGAGATGTGTACTACGTTTCCATGCCCGAAAGCGATCGGAAACCTCGATTCGGCAGTGGAGACTCAATCTGGCCGGTCTTCGATGATCCCACCAGTTGGGAAGGTAACAAGACGATGTTTGACAGTGGTGAACTGGAACCGCAATATCCTTTGGAAGAAGACCAGTTTTTGCCGTTGGGCGATAACAGTCCTTCCAGCAGCGATGCCAGATTTTGGAGGGACCCGCCAGATGGAGGCGTTCCCATTCCTTATGTCGAGCGCCGACTGCTTACGGGAAAGGCGCTGTTCATTTACTGGCCGCACGGATTCGACCGGCCGGTTCCCTTTACACCCAACGTCCGCCGCATGCGGTTTATTAGATAGGACCACAATCAGGGTTAGGTCGCCACGCGGTCGATGGCGATTAAAAGTCAGGGAGGACTTTCGATGTCAATTCTACGAGTGGAACGATTGGTCAAAACGTTTGGCCGACGCAAGGTGGTGGATGGGGTTAGCTTGCAGGTCGACACGGGAGAGATCGTGGGCTTGCTCGGCCCCAACGGGGCTGGGAAGACGACTTGTTTTCGTATGACCTGCGGGCTCATCGAACCCGATCAGGGAAAGGTCATCCTCAGCGGCACCGACGTCACCAGTTGGCCCATGTTCCTTCGCGCGCGGGATGGAGGAATGGGCTATCTGGCTCAGGAATCGAGCGTCTTTCGCAAGCTCTCCGCCGAGCAGAACCTGTTGGCCGTGATGGAATTGTTGGGCATGTCGCGCAAGGCACGCCGCGCGCGTTGCGACGATCTGCTGGAACAATTCAAGATTACCCACATCCGTCGTTCCAAGGCTGGCAAACTGTCTGGCGGGGAACGCCGTCGGCTGGAGATTGCTCGTTGCTTGGTCTCGGATCCGGAAATCATCATGCTTGATGAGCCATTTGCCGGCATCGACCCGGTGACGGTGCAGAGCATCCAATCGGTCATCCACGACCTGCAAGCTCAGGGAATTGCGATCTTGATTACGGATCATGCGGCACGAGAAATTCTGCAGATCACCGATCGCACCTACGTGATTAGTGAAGGGAAGGTGCTGTGCCAAGGGACCACCGACGAAATCGTTCGGCATCCCGATGTAAAACGCAAGTACCTGGGCGAGATTGATGCAACCTCCACCGGCCCGCCCCGCCCGCACTTCAACCGGACAAGCGTCTCAACCGAGCCGATCCGCCGAACCGATCTGGACTAAGACGACGGGGCGAGCGCCCAGTTCGGCGCAATCGCGGATAGGGGTAGGGAAGTCCGGTTGAGCCGGACTCCCCTCCCTCCGAACCGTGCATGCGGTTCTCCCGCACAC
>JAJDEH010000315.1 GCA_029259935.1 Planctomycetota bacterium | reverse complement strand
GGAGTAGTTCGTGATGGTTTCGGCGCTATCTCGATCGGTCGCGGCGGCACGAACATCGCCCATGCGGACAACGTTGAAATCGTGCTCGACAATCCGGCGGGCATGGTCAATATGGACGGCCTCGGCTTAGCGCAACTGAGTATCGACGTATTGGTTCCCGATCTTCACTATTCGGACCCCCAAAACAACGTTGATGGCGAAGACAAAATCACTCCGCTGGGCCAAATCGGATTCATCAAGAAGGACCCCAGCGGGTTATGGGCTTTCGGATTTGGCGTGTTTTCACCGGCCGGATTCAGCGCCGAGTTCGATGTGATTCATCCGGTGTTGGGCGCGCAGCGTCAGAAGTCGTTTGCAGCGCTGATGAAGATAATGCCGAGCTTCGCCGTACGGGTCACGGATCGATTGTCGGTTGGTGGCGCGGTGGGAGTCGGGGTAACTCACGCTGAACTTGAGGGGCCCTTTCATTTGCAGAGTGGCCCGATTCCTGGTGCGCCGGCCGTGCTGGATCTGCAGGCGTCGGGAGCGGGAGTGCCCTGGAATGTCGGGCTGCAATACGAGATCAATGACTGTACCACTTTTGGCTTGACTTATACCGCCGAAACCCGCATTCGGTTAGATGGAAATGCCCGGGCGACCGTGCCTAATTTGGGTTTTAGTAGCTTTGACGCCGATCTGAGAGTAGCTTGGCCGCAGACCGTCGGGGCAGGCTTAGTCTTCGCGCCCGCCGCTAGCCACAGGTTTTCCTTTGATGCCATTTGGTTCGACTGGTCAAAGGCCTTCGACGATGTTGAAATCACTCTCGGCAATCCTTCCAATCCGAATTTCGCTACCGTACTCGGCAGCGTATTCCAGGATCACTTCCCGCTCGATTGGCAAGATTCTATTTCCCTTCGAACCGGGTTTGAGCACTTCACTCCGGGCGGCCGAGTTCTGCGGGCCGGCTATATTTACCACCGCAATACGGTGCCGGAATCGACGTTGACCTCATACATTCCGGCGATACTGGAACATGCTGCCTCGGTCGGATATGGATGGCGCTGCTGCGACTGGAACCTCGATCTCTCCTATCAATTCTCGTGGGGCAGCCCTCGTCGTGTGGAAACAAGCAAGATCCTAGGCGGCGACTTCAGCAACAGCCGAATGGAAGCGGCCGCGCATTGGACGTCGGTCAGCTTTCAGCGTCGATTCTAATTTGTGTTGTTTTTCCTGCACGAATGACGCTGAATAACCCTTGTTCTCCGTTGGCGTTCCGTCGACGCGCCCGCGATCACTTTCGATCACGTTAAAATGTGCCGATTTGCCGGGTCGAATGGGTTGATGTACATAAGTCCATTAGGGCAATTCCCTAAAATTGCTAGTATGAAGGAGCGATGCGGATATACTACGGAGTACGGAGGCGGCAGCCGAGGACCCTGCACGGGGAATGGTTCGCCCATTCCGGCAGTGTCATAAACTCGGGTTAATTCTCGGTTGGCGCATCGAATAATGGCCTCTTCTCGTTCCGCTCTGGCAGCGAATCAGTTGCCTCATCATCAGTCACCGTGGATCGCTCCGGTCGCGACCTATGTCTCGATGTCCATCGTGCGATGTCGGTTAAGGAACCACGCCGGGCCCGCCGTGCTTGGCGAGTACGTCGAAGGCACCCTTCTGCTGGCCGATATTTCCGGCTTCACCGCGCTCTCGGAACGCTTTGCCAAGCACGGCAAGGAAGGTGACGAAACGCTTACGTTTCTGCTGAACGACTACTTCGAAGCCATGGTCGGCATTGCCGCCAATCACGGTGGCGACGTGCTGCAGTTCGGTGGAGATGCATTGCTAGCGGTTTTTGGTGCAACGCCATTGGGTGCTAGCGGTCGAGACCAGCAATCCCCTACTGAGTCGGGCACTGGGGCAAGCGTGCTGGCCGCGACCCATTGCGGGCTGCACATGCAAAAGGCCATGGAACAATTTCAGCGGCTCCGTTTGAGCATGAGCATCGGAGTGCACTGGGGGAAATTCCTTCTGGCTAGTGCGGGTTCCGCTGAGGGACGCCTGCAACAAGTGGTGGTTGGACAGACGCTGAATCGTCTAGCGAGCGTCGAAGCGTTGGCCGAGCCGGGTGAATTGCTGATCACCCCCGAGGCCAAGCGAATGCTGAACGATCGCGTGCAGTTGGGCTCGCCGCGTGAGGACTGTTTCCCGGTCGTTGCTCCGGAGAATCACGCCGATTTCCAGCCACCGCGCGGCGACGCTCTTCAAGGAGCCTTGGAAGAACTGGAAGAGCTCGAACCGCCGGTCGCGTTGGAATTGCTGCGACCCTATCTAATTCCAGCCGTTTACCGAAGAATCATCGACGATCCCGCTGGATATGGCAACGACGGCGAACATCGATTCATTGCCACGATGTTCGTCAACTTCGACGACATGAGCGAGGTGATGTCGGATTTCGGAGAACACCGTTTGGCGGACACGGTTCGCTTGCTGGACGCCTATCTGGCGGAGATGATGGGAACCATCATGCGGCACGGCGGAGCGCTGGCCCGAGTCAGTGCCGAGCCGCGTGGAGATAAGTTGTTAGTGCTTTTTGGCGCGCCGGTCGGCGTCGAGAATCCTGAGCAACGGGCGGTCCGTTGTGCCCTGGAGATGAACGGCCGTCTTGAGCAATTGAACGCGCAAGCACCGGTAGCCCTCCGACAGCGGATCGGAATAACCTGCGGCAGCGCGTTTTGCGGCAACGTCGGGTCGGATCGACGCCGGGAGTACACGGTGATCGGGGACGAAGTCAACATGGCCGCGCGACTGATGGGCAAGGCCGAGGCCACGGAAATCTTCGTCAGCCGCGACGTCTGGCAGAAAGCACGCGACTCGTTCCGCTTTAAGAGCCGGGGTCCGATCCAGTTGAAAGGCAAGCAGCAAGCGGTCGATGTCTACCAACTTCTGTCTCGGCGGCCGCGCAGCGGACATGCGACGGGAAAACGTCGAACGTTGGTCGGCCGCTCGGACGAGTGCGAACAGTTTCGCGAAATCGCTCGTGGAGTCATCGAAGGGAATGGACAACTGCTCACGATTTGTGGGGAGGCGGGAATTGGCAAGTCGCTGCTAACCAACGAATTCGCCTCACATTGTCGCGACAACGGCATGCGAAGTCTGCGCGGGTATTGCCAGTCGTTTGGAACTTCCATCCCTTATCTTCCTTGGGCCGAGATTCTGCGAGACATCGCCGACATACGCCGCCGGGATTCAACCGCAACGTGCCGGCAAAAGTTGGAGGCCATGCTCTCGCGGGCCGACCCCGAATTCGCCGAGTGGTCGCCCTTGCTGGGAACCGTCATTGGTACTCCGATTTCCGACAATCAGCGGACGGCTTCCTTGGCGCCGCGGCAGCGCAAAGAGAAGATCTTTGCGCTCTGCCTCGGGCTACTGCGTCTGTGGGCTCGTGAAGGTGCCGGCTTAATCGTGATCGAGGACATCCACTGGATCGACCCACTCTCCCGGGATCTGCTTGTTTACGTCGCGTCACAACTCCTGGAAGCTCCGGTGCTGATTCTTTCGACGCACCGCCCCGGTTTTGAATCTCCTTCATGGAGCGACGACACGCAGGTTGCCAAGATGGCCCTCGGCCCGCTATCGGATACGTCGGCAGTCGAGATGCTTCAATTGCTGCTAAAGACGAAGTCCGTGCCCGACGACTTGGCGCGGTTGGTTCTCGATAAGACGCAAGGGAACCCTTTTTATGTTGAGGAAATCGTTCTCGCCTTGCGCGCGTCGGAGAATCTGGTGTGGGACCCGGCGACGGAACGCTTTGAGTGGATCAAAGGCTCCAAGGAGGTGAATTTGCCGGGGACTATCCAGGGCGTTATCCTTTCGCGCTTGGATCGGCTTCCCGAAGAGCAGCGGCGGATGCTGCAAATCGCCTCGGTCTTCGGCCGGAATTTTTCACCGGACACGTTGCGTTCCGTCCTGCCATTCGAACTGACTTCGGAATCATTGGATTCAAAACTGCAGGAAGTAGCCAAGCTGGAACTGATTGACTCAGGTCGTCCATCGCCCAATCCTTCCTATGCCTTTCGACACGCGTTGGTCCAGGAGGTTGCCTACGAGAGCCTCTCTTACGCACGTCGCCGAGAGATTCATCGAGCCATTGGGGAAGAACTAGAACAGGCCCACAAAGAAACGGTCGATGAGCAGTGCGACGTGCTGGCGCGCCACTTTGATCTGGCCCGAGCGTCGGAAAAGGCCGCGCAATATCTGGTGATGGCCGGCGACAACGCTAAGCGAGTCTATGCCAACACGGAGGCCGCCGACTACTACGAGCGAGCGCTGGTGCATTTGCGCGTGCCGGAGATCAATGCCGAACTCGACGTAATTGCCCGAGTTTTGGAAGACCTCGGCGACGTTCGCTCACTTGCCGGTGACTATGCGGTGGCGGTTGGCCGTTATCTCGAGGCCTTGGAGTGCGTGGAGAGGCCGATACCTCGCGCTCGATTGGAAGGCAAACTCGGAGGCGTCTGCTATCGCCAGGGTCAACCGCATCAGGGGATCGAACATTTGGAGATGGGCCTTGGGCATCTGGGGATCTACGTTCCTCGCACACGTTGGCAAGTGCGAGCCTCGATCCTGCGCCAGATTCTGATCCAGGCAGCTCACACCATGTTCCCCTTCGTATATGTCCGACAACGATCCAAGGATGCCGAGGCCGCCAAGGCTGCCAAGGCTGCCATTGAGATCTACGAGGCTGTTAGCCGAATCACCTACGAATTCAATCTTGAGAAAACTCTCGACGCTCATCTCCGTCAATTGAATTTGTGTGAGACGATTCCGGGATCACCAGAGATGGCGCAGACCTACAGCAGTCACGGCGTTGTTTGCGGCTTGGTGCCGAATTTCTCACGGGCGATTCGTTATCAAAAAAGGGGCCTAGCGATCCGCGAGGCGGAACAAGATCGATGGGGCGTGGCCCAGTCGTTGAATTTCATGGGGTTCAACTACTACTGCATGGGCCGCCGGGAGGAATCCATCTCGTCGATGGAGCAAAGCGCCCGCATCTTTGCCGAGGTCGGCGACCGCTGGGAGACCGAGGTCAGTTACCTCTTCCTTTCCCTCAATTACATGCGTAAAGGAGAGTTGGAACTGGCGCTCCAACACGCTCGGACCAGCCTGGATCACAGCCGGCGGGCCGAAGATTCGCAGGGCATGGGTTGGGCCCTAGAAGCACTTGCCGAAGCGACCAGCCGGGTGGGCAAATTGCCTGAGGCGTTGAAGTACTGTCAGCAAGCGCTGGAGTGTTCGGAACAAGCCCGTGACCGAATGTGGGCGGCGGTCGTACGACGAGGACTAGGCCAGATCCATTTGAGAATGGGAAACCGGCAGCAAGCCGTCGACGAAATGGAGCAAAGTGTCCAGCAGATTCGCGACTACGGTTTGAGGCATGAGTTCGTGATGGGCGCGTATCCCGGTTTGGCCGAGGCGCGTTTGTCGTTTCTTGACGATGAGCGCGAGCCCGCGGCAAAGAGAGCCTCCCTCAAGCGAATCAAAAAGCTGTGCCGCAAATCGGTCCGCATTGCCAAGAATTTTCCGAATTGGCTTGGATATGCCTATCGCGTCTCGGCGCTCCGCGAACGGGCCGCCGGCCGTCAAGCGGCGGCGAGACGGTTCTTTGAACAAAGCCTCGAAGCGTCCGCCTCACTCGGAGCCTACTTTGAACTCGCGGTGACATACGTTGAGAAGGGCAAGTTCCTTTTGGAACTCGGAGACCCCGAGGCATATCATTGCCTGAATGAGGCTGTTCGGCTCTTTCAAGAATGCGGAGCCGAGATGGATCGTGAGAGCGCGGAGAGTTTGGGAGTGCCGGTGCACGGTCGCGTTGACGACCGCGACAGTGAACCTTCCGCTCCCAACCCGCGCTCGAATTGTAGGACCCAAAAAGGGAAAACTGTCTAAGACACCTCGCTGTTCCAACTACAGAGTATTTGCGATGCCCGATACACTTCCCGCCGCCACCACGACCCCCGGCTACGACTTGCTCAGCTTCCTACAGGAAGAACAATACGACGATGTTCTATCACTGGCCGAAGCGCGAGAGGTTGAGACGGATGAAGTGTTGATCGCCCAGGGAGAACCTCAACCCGGCCTGCTGATCGTGACGCGGGGCTTGTTGGATGTTCAGGTTGGATCGCAAAAACCAATTTCGGTCGGCAAGCGTGGTGCCGGGGAATTGCTCGGCGAGATCTCATTCATCACCGGCGAGGGTGCTAATGCCACGGTCGTGGCGCGGGAGCCCTCCGAAGTCCTGGCCCTTCCCGCAAAGGGGCTCCAGCAAAAACTAACCCAAGATCCCCACTTCGCTTCCCGTTTCTATCAACTGATCGGCCGCGTCGTTGCGCGCAAGCTTACCGAGTTGTCTCGGCGAGCAATACCCTACAGCGTAGCCATTACGCATTCAGAGGAGTTGGATGGCAAGCTTCGCGGCACCGTTCACGAGCTTAAGAAAGAGCTGTTCGAAATCGAGACGGAACTGGGCAAACAGAAAGGGCAAGTCTCAGAGGAAACACGGAGTAAGACGTTCGAAATTCTCGACCAGGCAATGGAATTCCTACGTGCAACATTTGGGCCGGACTCCGAAGTGCCAGAGGCTCTCCACCAGGATGTGGCCCACTTTCTCCGACAAGAGTTGCTGCCCTATGTATTGCTCTCGCAAGCCTGCGAGCAATGCTATACCAAACCCCGAGGTTATGCCGGAGACTTCCATGCAATTGACATCCTGTACTGCAATGAACCGGTTGGTTCAGGGCGGCTCGGCCCCGTGCTGGACGATTACTTCCTCAAAATCCCCGCCTGCAACGCGGTTCGCAATCGGCGGGGGTTGATGCTGGAAGTGTTCCAGGAACTCCTTGAAGAAACATCCAAAGAGCAACTTAACATCACCAGCTTGGCCTGCGGACCGGCACGAGAAGTCTTTGATCTGTTCGAACGCCTTGACGACCCAAACAAGGTGCTCGTTCATTGTCTGGATTTGGACTTCCAGGCCCTGTCCGCCGTCAGCAATGCTGCCGAGCAACGCGGTATCGAAGGGCGCATCAAGCTCATGCAGGAGAATCTGATTTTGCTTGCGATGGGCCGGCACCAGGCTTCGCTCCCCGAACAAGACCTGATGTATTCGATCGGATTGATTGACTATTTTCCAGAGAACCTCGTGATCAAGTTGTTAAATTGGATCCACCGTTCGCTTCTGCCGGGAGGAAAAGTCGTGGTGGGCAACTTCGATCCGCGCAATCCAGACAGGCCGTTCATGGATCATCTTCTCGAGTGGTCGCTCATCTACCGCACACCCGACGACATGCGCCGTCTCTTCGCGAGTTCAGAGTTCGGCGATCAGCCGGTGGACATTCGGTATGAGGAGCAGGGGATCAACTTGTTCGCCACCTGCTGTAAATAGCCGGAGATACCGGCGATGAGATATCTTGCGCAAAACGGCCTTATTTCGATGATGGACCGACAAGACGAACGCCCAGGGCTGTCAATAAGCCGACGCGTCTAGACTGCCACCAGTTCGTCCTTCCGTGTTTTCGGCAGTTGCAGTTCCACCGGCAAGGGGAAATACGCATGCTCGTCACGAGTCGTTCGTTCCTCGACCGATGCTCCAAAGCGTTCGCGGAGAAGTTCGACACATTGCTGAACAAGACTTTCCGGGGCACTAGCCCCAGCCGTGATCAACACGGTTTCTTCGCCGGAAAACCAATGCTCGCGGATGTCCCGCGGTCCGTCGATCAGATGGGCCGCGCAACCGTGGCCGCGGGCGACTTCCGTTAATCGGACGCTGTTGGAACTTGTTGGGCTGCCGACGACCAGAACGACGTCGGCTTCTCCAATCAGTTCCTTGATTGCCTGTTGACGGTTCTGAGTGGCATAGCAGATGTCGCCCTTGGGAGGGCCGACGATGTTGGGAAAACGACCTCGCAATCGATCGACGATCTTCATTGCATCATCAACGCTCAGCGTCGTTTGCATGACGTAGGCCGTTTTCGCGGGATCCTCGGCGTGAAGAGATTCGACGTCCTGCTCGCTCTCCACTAGCTGAATACCTGGCACCACGCCCAAGGTTCCCACCACTTCGTCGTGGCCGGCGTGACCGATCAGGAAGACGGTGTAGCCTTGCTGGGAAAACCGCGCCGCTTCCTGGTGTACCTTTCGAACTAGCGGGCAAGTCGCGTCAATCGTCAACAATTGATGGCGTTTCGCTTGCTCGCGAACCGCCGGAGAGACGCCGTGAGCGCTGAACAACAGACAACTTCCTTCCGGTACGTCATACAGGTCATCCACAAACACCACACCTTTTTTCTCGAATTGTTCCACGATCGAATTGTTGTGGACGATGTCGTGGTAGACGAATACGGGCGCGCCGTGGATCTCCAGCGCCCGTTCAAGGCTGCTCACCGCCATGTTGACACCCGCGCAGAAACCGCGCGGCGCGGCCAGAATGATTTTCATGGTTTCTCACCCATGGCTTTGCACCACTCACTTATACCCACGGCTGACCAGATGGAGACAGATCAAACGCTCGAGCCGATGGACAACTTCTTCCAGGTCGACCGACGAAACCGAGGCTTGCAAGTTGACCAGCTCGTCTCGATGTTGTTGCCAGCGTTGCAGGAAGTACTCTTCGTGCAAGCCGTCGCGAATGGCCTGCTCGATCGATTCGCGGTCGGCAGAGGCCAGTTGCTCTCGTGACAGATCGCCGCAAACGAGGGCGCGAGCAAACACTCCGCTGGTGAAATCGTCTTGGTAAAGCTCGCGTTCCCAGGTCGTGATCATGTCGCCGATGCGTCCCATGCATTGGGCGTGCCACATCGCTTGACGCACCCGCCCTAGCTCGTCGAAATCAAACTCGGGCGAACACATTAAATCCATCGTCGCCGAGATGATCATGTGCATGTTGTGCGGCAGATACAGGTCGTGTTCGGCAAGATTCAGCAACGATGGGAATCGATTCATCAAATGCGCATAGCGCATCATGTTCAGCAATTGGAGGTAGTCGTAGCGAAGAAGATCCGCGAATTCTTCGAAGCGTGGGAACCGCTCGACACGCCGTTGAATCTCATTCCAAACTTCCTCGGTGAATGCGGCGTACTTCTGCTCTTGTTCCGTGAAGCCTTGCCAATCCGAGCGGCGATCCGAAAGAGGCAAACAGACCATCCGTTCCAGCAGCTCGGCGTCACCGCCTTGGTCGGCCACGTCGTCGACCAGCACGTCCAACATGATTCCGAGGAATTTGGTGTCGCAGACCTCTTCGTACCAGGATGCCGACACACAGGGTAACGTCGTCAACTCGGCTCCATGGTAGCACCATGTCCAAAGATAGGGGTGTCGGTCGCCGACACACTCATACTTCTCGACCCACGACGCCATGGCTTGCGACAATTCACATTGCCGCAGCAACTCGTCTTCGTATGCCAGTTGCTCCTCGCTGATTGGCAATCCTGGCCATGACGCACCGGGCGCATCGTTGTCGAGTTCCCGTTCGATCAGCCCTTCCAGCTCAACCAGGGCCGGACTGGAAGTGGTGGTTTCCGTGAATTCCAGCGAATCCGGAACCGCAAGCGCGGATGGATAGGGAATGCCTACCTGAGTTGATTGCACGACGAACCCCTGCGGCACATCAAAGTGCTCGTTGTGGCCGAACGGCCAATTTAATTCGCACGAATGGCGAAACGTTTCGGACGAGGCGAGAGGCTTCTCGCTCCAGAAGCCTAGGTCACCCAGGCAACAATGCAAATCGACAGCATTAAAAAACCGTGCCGACGTTTTCAGCCTCGTCACAACTTGAAAGCTACGCTTGCAATATCGGTGTGGTCCCCATATCGATGTGGTTCCTTAATGCCAAGAGGGAGGATGCGGACAATGGGGCGCAGTTTTTCAACGGTTGAGCTCGCTGTCGAGACAATCGCCAAGGGCGGCGTAGTGATCGTGCTCGATGCTTGGGATCGGGAAAACGAAGGTGACTTCTTGGCGGCCGCCGAGACGATCACCGCCGAAGCGATCCATTTCATGATCACCTACGGGCGCGGCCACCTGTGCCAGCCGATCTTGCCCGCGACGGCCAAGCGGATCGATGTCCAGCCGCTGGTTCCCTCGCGTGACCCGACCGCGCCCCGTTTTGCCATGCCCGTGGATGACGTGCGTTGCAAGACAGGGATTAGTCCGATCGATCGGGCTATGACCATCCAATCGATCGTAGACCCTGCCAGCCAGGCGGGCGACTTTATCCGCCCCGGCCATATCTTTCCTCTGATCGCTCAGGATGGCGGCGTACTTCAACGCCAAGGACACACCGAGGCCGCCACCGATCTGACAAGAATGGCGGGACTGGCCCCGTCGGGAGTCCTCTGCGAAATCTGTAGCCGAGATGGCCGCCAAATGGCCGAGTTAGACGAGCTTATACAACTGGCCGACGAGTTTAGTCTCCCAATCGTGACCATCGACTCGCTGGTCGAATTCCGCCAAGACTCGGGGGAAGACTTTCACATCGCGGAACTCGCTCAGGGATTAGCCGATGAATTATCGGCAGCCACGTCAGGCAATGCTGAGAATCGCGCCGCTCAAGCCACCAGGCAGCCTGAATTGAAGGACAGCTAGTCGCTAGTTCGAGTCCGTAGCGAAAGTTGTAAACTTCAACATCTGCTAAATTCTGAAGAATCGAGCTACTGAATCGGAGGTGCCGATGCCGCGAGCCAGAAACGCTCCACGTAGTTCTTCCAGCTGGAGTGAAGGGCTTCTGCTAGCTAGCAATAGCTAGGGAACAGTCAACCGTCCTGGATTTGTTTACATGACGTGTGTTTGCAATGTATGGCGAAAAGCAAATCACTTGAGCGTCTGTCAATG
Source organism: Planctomycetota bacterium (assembly GCA_029259935.1). The sequence goes on along the minus strand of JAJDEH010000315.1, from coordinate 690 downwards.
GAATCTCCGGGATTGGGAACACGATTACTTGTTCGCGCTTTTCACAAGGGAGAGATTGGGATAATTGTATCGGGCGGATGCACCGCGAGCGTGGTGGGATTCTGCCAGAGGCGAAAGAGCCGCCAGAGTTTGCCCTTGTCAAACCTAGGCCGCGGGATCTTCTGCGTCGTTTTGGTGTTCCGGCAGCGGCGCGCGGTCGCCTTTTCCCTACGGCCACCAACGGCCGGACATCTCCCAGTGTGGCCGTTGAATGCCCTCGCAATAAGCGAGGGCATGTCCTTGGTCATGGTCATTTAACGGCAGGAGTGGGACCAACCACCTGAAGTTGCGCCACTGAGCAGTTTGATCAACCGATCCCAATCGGGGAGGGGTAAATTCGAAAGTGCATTGGCGCGGATGCCACTTCATGCAGGGTCAGCAACCTGAAAAAACCGATCCCGCCGCGCCTACTCTGGATTGTTGTTTTCGTCATGGGCTTCATTCGCTTTGATCTGTTCGTACACCTCGCGGCAATGCACGGGAGCTTCCTTGGGCGTGTCGATTCCCAAGGTAGCTGTCCGAAGTATGAAAATTGGTCTTGGCTGAAATTGCGTTATCGGCGCAAAATTTGGCATGGACGTTCAGCAACTCAGGAAGGACGCGGCGGCCGGCAAACTTTCGGTCGAAAAACTGCTTGATGTGATCGCCGCG
>JAJDEH010000314.1 GCA_029259935.1 Planctomycetota bacterium | reverse complement strand
AGCGCGGCGCTGTTGAACGTGATCCCCTACAATCCGGTCGCCGGCTTGCCCTACAAGACTCCGTCCACCGCGGCGATCTCACGATTTCGACAAATCCTGACCGCCGGAGGAATGACGGTAAAATTCCGCCAGCGAAAAGGTGACAAGATCAATGCCGCCTGCGGCCAACTTCGCCGATCCACGCCGCCAAATGTTGTCCGAATTAGCGAAGTCAAATAATCCCCCCCGGATCGCAGGCCAATTGAGGATTTTAATATGCCACGGATTATCGTTGCCGAGTGCAAGCAAGAAGTCTCTTCATTTAATCCCGTGCCCAGCGGCTACGACGATTTTCGAATCGTCCGCGGGCCGGCCATGTTGGATTATCATCGGGGCGTGAGCGAAGAAATGGGCGGCGCGCTGAGTATCTTTGATCAGCAACCGGCGCTCGAACTGATTCCTACGCTGGGCGCGAGTTCGATTACGTCGGGCGGAATCCTTTCAGAAGACGGTTTCGGCCGATTGAGCGAACAGTTTCTGAGCGGGCTGGCCGAGGCAGACGCGGCGGATGCCGCTTACTTTTCAATGCATGGCGCTATGCAGGCCGAAGGCGAAGACGACCCGGAAGGATTCCTGCTGCAAGAAGCTCGGCGGATTCTCGGCGAGGAGATTCCACTGGTCGTGTCACTCGATTTGCATGGCATTTTGACCGACCGCATGCTGCTGCATAGCGATGCCGTCGTGATCTATCACACGTATCCCCACGTCGACTTCTTTGAAACCGGAGCACGTTCGGCGGCCCTGTTGATGAAGATCCTGACGGAGGGCGCGCGGCCCATCACGGCGAGAGTGAAAGTCCCGGCACTGGTCCGCGGTGATGAACTGATCACCGAGTCCGGCTCCATTCGCGAGTGCATTCAACGCGCGCAAGAGATCGAAGCCAGTACCAAGGGGCTCTCGGCAGGCGTGATGTGGGGCAACCCATTCACGGACGTCCCCGAACTGCGTACCAACAGCGTAGTCGTCATGGATGGCGATGAATCCGCCGCTCGCTCGCAGGCCACCGAACTGGCCCATCGATTCTGGCGTCACCACGAAAAGATGCAGGTACCGTTGACCAGCCTGGAAGCAAGCGTACGGATGGCCACCGAAGTGGATGCCGGAACTGTCGTGATGATGGATGCAGCCGATGCGACCAGTTCGGGTGCGTCGGGCGACAGCAACGCGATTCTAAGCGAACTCGTTCGCCAGCAATATCGCGGACGGGCGCTGATTCCGATCGTCGATCCACCGGCCGTTCGCCAGGCATTTTCCGCGGGAGTCGGGGCTACGATTCGCACCACGGTTGGCGGTGTATTGGATCCCAACCGTTTTCAGCCACTTGAACTGGAAGCCCACGTGAGAATGTTGTCTGACGGAAAGTTTCGCAGCGAGTCGTTCGGTTGGCATTGGGACTCCGGCGACACGGCGGTTTTGCAATCGGACAATCTGACACTCGTTGTGGGTACGCGCCCGGTTAGCCTGTTCGACCGGTCGTGGTTCCGTGCTCACGGACAGGATCCGCGCGGATTCGATCTGGTGATTGTCAAATCCCCACACTGTGAACCGCATATGTTTGCCGATTGGTGCGCTAGGTTAATCAACGTCGATGCACCGGGGTCAACCAGTGCCAATCTGGCGTCATTGGGCCACTCTAAATGCGGCCGTCCCATCTTTCCGCTCGACGAAGTTGTGGACTTCACGCCGGTCGCGGAAATTTTTCAGCGGCGGTAAGCTCGGTCGATAGCCGGGTCCGTCGTCTTCAGGACTTCTTCTTTTTCTTGGCGGGCACTTGCTTCAATCCTGGCGGGGCGGATTGCGCCTCGCGAACGCGGCGGTGCAGTAGACGAGACATTTCGGCGACAACCTTGCTCGACTCAGGATGGCTGGCCAGATTCGTCATTTCGGCGGCGTCCGTCCGGTGATCGTATAGTTCCGCGCCTAAGCGGCCCTCGGGTCCCCATTCGGTATAACGATAGCGCGGGGTGCGAATGCTGTACCCATTGGCATATTGGGTCAGCGCGGCGGTGCGCGGAGTCGCCTCGGTGTTTTCCAGCGCCGGCTTCAAACTGACGCCCGACAGGTTTTTCGGAGCGGGCAGATTGCAGAGGTCGGAAAGGGTGGGATAAAAGTCGAGCATCTCGGCGGGGCAAGACGTACTTTCGCCAGCGGTCTTCATTCCTGGACTGGAGATGATCAAGGGAACGCGTGCCGCGTTCTCGAACAGCGTTGTCTTTTGCCAATGGCCATGCTCGCCCATGTGGTAGCCGTGATCGGAAGTGAAAATGATGACGGTATCGTTCGCCAGCTCAAGCCGCTCTACGGCGTCCACGACCCGTCCCACTTGGGCGTCGACAAAGGAAATCGACGCGTAATAAGCCTGGATCGCTTGCCGTGCCAGATCGTTGGCCAGCTTCAATTGTTCTTTCTTGCGCGTGACGGAATTCCGAGCGGGCATGGGCAGCGTGTCCAAGTATCCGTTCGGCACGCTGGGCACGACGATTTGCTCGCGAGGATACATTTCGAAATACTTTTTGGTCGCCACGTACGGCGTGTGCGGTCGATAGAAACCCACTGCCAGAAAGAAAGGCGTCTCGTCCTTGGCGTGCGATTCCAGCCTCTTGATCGCCTCGGCCGCGCCGATGGCATCGGTTTGTTGATCGTCGGTCCCGTCGGCGGCCAGCCAACTGAGCGTTCCGCCAAAACTGCCCGGCCTAAGGCTGAAGATTTTGGGTTCGTCGGTCTTGTCGCGTCCGCGCGGATTGAATTTGTAGTCCCACGAAGCCGGGTCGTCATGGCCGTCGTTGCCGATATCGGCTGGCACATTGTAATGATACATCTTGCCAATCCGCGTCGCCGTGTATCCGTTGCGGCGAAACATCTGCGACATGCTTTGCACATCCGGCAGCCGTTCGCGGAGCCGAATGGCGTTGCGGCGAATCAGCGTCTGGTCTGGATAGAGCCCTGTCATGAACGAGGCCCGGCTGGGACCACACAGCGGATATTGACAATAAGCGTGGTCGAACCGGACACCCCGCTGGGCTAACCGGTCGATATTCGGCGATTGAACCAGCTTGTGGCCGTAGCAACCGAGGTCGCAATTCAGATCATCGCAAATGATGAACAGAACATTCGGTCGCGATTCATCCTTCGCCCGCGCCGAGACAGGCGCGAGCAGGAGGGCGACACCAATACAAAACAAGCCGAGCACAAGATTGGCACGAATTCGCATTGTCATTTTCAGGGTTCTCCAGAATTTCGCGATAACATGGCCCTCAAGAACTCACCCGCCAATTGGGCGCCGAAGAGAAAAGCGGACCACGGGCCTCGTTCCCATCATACCTCGCCGTCCGAAGGGAGTGATCACTTGACCCAATGGTAACGCTCTGGGACCCGTCCAGGCTGGATCTGAAGAGCTTAGCCACATGAAGGGAGCCGAAATGCCAGGAGATTGGGACGGTTGGACTAGAGCTTTCCACCCCATCAGCCCTGCCGAAACGCGGGCCGAACAATAGAAATTCTTCCGGGCAAGTGCGGATGAGAGGATTCGAACCTCCACGTCCTTATCGGACACTAGATCCTGAGTCTAATTCGTGTTACACGCATTCACCTCGCTCGGCCGACTTCGATTTCATCGCGCGCACGCGCTTCGTCGCGGAACAATTCTTGAAAAAATTCGAAGTGAATTGTTGACATGATTCGGAAGCGCGTTAGATTGTCCCTCGCTAAGTATTTGACGTATCATTCGATCTTGCCTCCATGAGCCAATCTGGCCTCTGCGGGGCCGCACGACCGAGTGATGGGAAAACTCGGTCGGACCTCGATGCGGACTGACAACTCTTGTCAGTGGTCATTTAGCCGGCCGCCTGAAAAACGCAGAGATCAGTTTTCACGCGCTCGCGCAACCCCATACGCGTAGTCTTTGGGGTTGCGCGCTGCGCTGTTTGAACCGGCGTGGAGGGATTCGCGATCATGGACGGCAGACTCTTCGGCAAGCCTACAACTGGAGTGGGGAGCGCGTGCTTGCGAAGGGAGGATGGCAGTGAAGGACGACCTGACGTTAATGCAATTCTTCGATCAAGTCTTTTGCCTCAAACCGGAGATCGCGGGAGGAAGCCCTCGCACGATCGACGTTTACCGTGTGGACGTGCGGCTGCTGAACAAAGTGTTCCGCGCCCGCCTGTTGGAGACGGAACCGGATGCGAAGGTTCGCGACATGCGGCCCTCGGACTTTGCGACCGATCTCATCGAACGGACCATGGCCTTTCAGCTCAATCAGGGGCGCTCACGTTCGACTTGCAACCGCGTGCGGCGCGTCGCGAACTCGATCTGGAATTGGGCCCAAGAGAAGGGGTATTCCGAAGCGTCGCAAAAGAAGGTCTCGAAGTACCGGGAACCTATTCGCGAGCCGGTCGCCTGGTCGATCGAGGAATTCGAACGCATCCTGTTCGCGGCTGGCGAGCTGACCGGCACCGTGGGGCCCTTCTCGGAGTCCGAATGGTTCGCTGCGTTGCTGTGGACGGTTTACAACTCGGGAGTGCGTATCACGGCCGTGATGGCGATTCAATGGGATTGGATCGACTTGGGCGAGCGGCGGCTTGTGATCGAGCCGGAGGTGCAGAAGGACAGCGAGGGGCAGGTCGTCAAGTTGATACCGGAGACGGTCGAACTGTTGCGCAAGTTGCAAGGCAACGGAAAGCCCGGCGTGTTCGACGATTGGCCCTTCGATCGCGGCGGCGACACGTGGCCGGCGCTCACGAAAGTGTTGAAGCGGCTGCTGATCGATGCGGGCTTGCGAGCCGATATGAGATCGGTTTCGCGGCGCGATCTCTGGCACAAAATACGCCGCACCTTCGCGACGGCCTGCTACGAGAAGACGGGCGATATCGAACTGGTGCGCGAGTGGCTAGGCCACAGCAGTTCCGAGATCACTTGGCGTTACATCGACAAGTCGAAGCTCAATCGCAAGTCGCAAGCGGACGTACTTCCGATCCCCAACCCCAAACAGTTGCGTTTGTTCCGCGACAACGCATCGTGATTTCCTGGGAGGATCGCAATGAAGAACGATCTGACGTTGATGCAATTCTTCGATCAAATTTATTGTCTCAAGCCGGGGTTTGCCGGCGCGAGTCTGCGAACCGTTGCCAGCTACCGATGCGACGTGCAGTTGTTGAACACGGTGTTTCTCTCTCGCGAGCTGAGACAACCTGGTGCGCTGCACGACATGCGGCCGTCCGACTTCGATGCCGACCTGATCGAACGGGCGATGGCGCTCCGGCGATCGCAGGCGACCCGCAATCGCCTTCTGCGAGTGGCGTTGTCGCTTTGGAATTGGGCTCGCGTGAAGGGGTATTCCGGACCCGTGGAAAACGTCTTGCTTCTCCGGGAGAGTTCCAAACAAGTTGCCTGGTCGGTCGAGGAGTTCGAACGGATCCTCTCGGCGGCTGGGGAGCTGCCGGGGACCGTAGGGCCGTTCAGGATGGCCGATTGGTTTACCGCGCTGCTGCTGACTCTGGACGACTCGATCGAGCGCCCTACGGCCGTGATGGCGATTCAGTGGGACTGGGTCGACTTGGACGAAGGCCGGCTGGTGATCTCGGCGGAAGCCCGCAAGGAACGCGAGGCGAAAGTCGTCGAGCTGAAGCCGAGGACCGTCGAGATGATGGGGAGGTTGCTTGGCAACGGGAAGCCAGGCGTGTTCGACGATTGGCCTTTGGATCGAGCATTCGCTGCCTGGCCGGCGCTCACGATGATTCTCAAGCGGTTGCTCGTCGACGCTGGGTTGCGATCCGATGTGCGGGCGATCTCGCGGCGAGACCTATGGCACAAATTACGACTCACTGCGGCGGCTGCTCGGTGGCCGTGATTACTGTTCTTTCTTCTTGGCGTGGCTCGTTGTCGCGCCGGATGCCCCGTTTGCTTTGCGGTCAGGCGGGGCGTCTTTTCGATTCTCGTTGGTTCCTTCGCGGTTTTTTGGCCTGCCCTGCCGGGCCGCGGAGGTCGTTTCTCTATTCTCGACTCCAAGCGCCCGCCGGTCCACCGCCCTGGGAAGCAACGGCCCTCTGCGGGCGCTTGGAAGAAAGGGCTCATCGATGAGAGCCAGTAAGGAAAACTGCATCAAGGCGAAACGCAACGGAGCAAAAACTCGCACTACGCGCCAGCGATCCGGGGCGGCAACGGGGAAATCATGAGCCTTACTGTTTTGAGCAATCCGATCATTCGTCGCGTGGGGGATCGCCGGTTGGTGGTGCATGTCACTGAAGACGGGCTGGTGATTCGTGGTTATCGACGGCGCAAGAGTAAGTTCGTTACGTGGGAGCAAATTGCTTCGCTGTCGGACGATTCGCAAATGCCGCTGATCGCGCAAAGCGAGCGGGCCGAGGGCCAGCGCACGCTACAGCAACTGGGGGCGGACTAATGGCGGCCAAGAGCAAAGCCAAGAAAGATCTTCCGTGGGGTCACGGCCAGTTGAGGCGTTTGAAAACGGAGGCTCAGTTCGCGCGTCACGCGCCCGAGCTTGACGCTGACGAACGCGAGCCGGCGATTTGGGTTGTCGGTCTTTGCTGCGGGCCCGTGGGACCGTACACGCACAAAGGCGAGGCCGCCGATGATCTTGCCGGCCTCGAGAGGTTTTATCGGTCGAACCGACGGTTCTTTTTTGGAAAGGCGAAACCATGAATCCGAAGAAGTCCAGGGTAGCCCGCATCGACTGGCTGAAACGCTGCCATATGGCGGAGGTGATGGAAATCGAAAACCTCAGCTTTGAGAGTCCCTGGACGGAGCGAGATTTCATCTGCTGCCTGCGTCAACGCAACTGCATCGGCAAGATTGCCGCGTTCGACGAACGAGTCGTTGGGTTCATGTGCTACGAGCTTCAAAAGTCGAGCATTCAGTTTCTTGATTTTGCCGTGCATACAGATTTTCGCCGCCTCAGTATCGGCCGGCAAATGGCGGCCGACGTGACGGGCAAACTGTCGCATCATGCCCATCAACGCCGCAACTGCGTGATGCTGGGAGTGCGGGAGACGAACGTCGACGCTCAGCTCTTTTTCCGGGCGATGGGATTTCACGCCGTGGCCGTGCTGCGGAACACGTACCAAGACTCGACCGACGACGCGTATTTGATGCAGTACCGCCTTGAGTGGCCCGCCGTCATCGGACCCAGAAGTTTTTTGTCGGAGGAAACAGCCCTAACGGATGAGGGCTAAAAGGAGTTGGTTCCAGGTCGAGTATGAAACGGATTTCACAGCCGTTGCCATGGTCGGTCGGGAGGGCCTCGGCCTGGAACCTTTATTGGAAGGATGAAGGATGAAGGATGAAGGCGAAAGGGCCCACGGCCTCCGAACAAGATGCTGCGTCTGTGGATGCGACATCCGCTTTGCGCCTTCGATCTCCATGCAGTTGGGTGCCAACACGGGGCACCTCACCTGCCCCGATTGCAAGGCGTTTCTGCACGTCGAGGTGCTAGAGGGAAACGACGCTTGGTCCGAGCGGTGGGAAGACTACATCCAACGCGAGCAGTACGGCGTTAGTTTCGTTCAACAAGCCACCACTGCGAAGGAACGGATCGACTGATGACGGACCAAACCCAAAAAATCCACAATCCGGATCCCGACGAGATCCGTCGGTTGTGCGCGGAGATTCGCGCCGGCTGGGGCGCTGCGATGGAGGAGCGGCGGACGCGCGTCGACCAGCGGGCCGTGCCGGCCAAGCTGCCGACGATCGCCGCTGGATTGGATTTAACCTACGAGCAACGTCGCTCGGAGGAACTCGATTTTTGAAACGAAAGGATTCGCCGCCATGGGTCAACTTGTCTTGAAACGCTACGTCAATCAACGCATTCTGCTGCTTAGTACCAACGGTCCAATTTGGGTCCAAGTCGTTGAGCAGCGTGGGCAAGGCATGCGGATCGGAATTGACGCGCCTACCGAGGTCCCCGTGCATCGCGAGGAGCTGGCACTGCGGATGGGCCTGATCGACGCGGCGGGGAATCTGATCGAACCCAAACCCAAAGACGGAGGCAACGCGGCATGACGGAAATGACCGACTTGCTGAATGAACTGATTGGCGAAGTGTGCGTTTGCGGCAGAGGCAAGAGGCCGCGAGAGACGTTCTGCAGGGGCTGCTATTACTCGCTGCCCACGCGGATGCGGAAGGACCTCTACAAGCGGATGGGCCAAGGCTACGAAGAGGCTCGGCGGGCGGCAGTCAAGTGTTTGGGGCTCGAAGAGGATTCGCAATGAGCATTCGGCGCGGAAAGGCGGCGAGCCCCGAGGGGCTCATGCAGGGTCAGGATGTTGTGGTGCTGAAGTGTTGCCCCGATTGCGGTGGTCGCGGGTGGTACCTGATCAACCCATTTGCGACGGGGGGCAGCAACGGCGCGGGCGGTATCGGAAATCTGACGCAGTGCTTGACGTGCTTGGACTCCAAGGCGTATTGGGATCAGCATGGAAGGCTGCCTCCGGAGATCATCGCAGAACTGACGGCCGAAGTTCTCGCTGAAATCGAGACGACAGGAGGCGGGTCGGACTGACGGAATTATGGCAGGAAAGGATTCCAACTACGACGGCGACGAGCTGCTCGACCAGGCCGAGCATCGGCATCGCGAGCGACTGCGGCTAGTGACCATGGCGCTCAACAACGTGGCCTGTGATCTGCATCTCGCGCGACTTGTGTGGCGCGTATTCGACTACACCAAGGGCGGCATCGAAGGCGCTCTGGTGAAGACCAACGAAGAACTTGGCCTACGCCCTTTTGGCCTGTGCTGCAAAATCGACAAGGCGCGATCGACCGTGCGCCGTGCAGTCAAGGCCGGCCTCCTCACTCGAACCGAGGATCGATATCGGCAGGGCGGACAAGGTGCCAATTCCTTGACCATCGACTGGTCGGGAGTGAGGCGTTTGGCGGGGGCTGGAGCGGGAGGCCAGCCACCACCGCCCCCGGGTGGTCATACATCCCAGCCGGGAGGTCAGCCATCACACCCGGGAGGCCCACCGTCACACCCGGGTGGTCAGCCATCCCAGCCGGGAGGCCCACCATCACACCCCTATAAGGATAATTCTCCAATCGATACGTTCGAAAAGAATCGATCGATCGATTCGAACGAGGGGGGTGGTCAAATTGACCAGGTGGTTCGTAGCGACCAGGTGGTCGCCGAGATCCGCGAACTGTGCCGGACTATCGACCATCAGCTTAACCCGGCCAGACACGAGTACCGGCCCGACAACCGTCGGCTGCTCGTGCTGGCCGCGACTCTGGCCGTCGACGGCGTGCTTGACGCGCACTCGGTGCATCAGGCGGTCGACGCCACGGTCAGCGCAAAGCCCATCAAGCGATGGGCATTTTTCCGCACGTGCTTACTCAACGCGTGCCGCGCTCGCCACTTGGATTTCCATCAGCTCGAGGTCGTGACCAGCCTGCCGGATGAGCTGCTAACGCCGAAGGCGGAGGAGGGTGGGAAGTGATCTCAGCTAGTCGCGTGCGGAGTACTTTCGAACACGGCCTCAAATGGGCCCGGAGGCACGATTGTTGGGACGACGAAGAATTTGGCATGGTGTATCGAATCCAGATTGACTCTAGGTATGAGCTGTTGCTAAGGGAGTGGGCGGCGTTGGAGAGGCAACTGTGGGGTGAACTCTCCTGCTCAACCGAGAAGTTTCTCGACCAGGCTCACCAGAAGCTTCACGGGCGAGCAACTCACGTTTGCCTTTGCGAATTCGGTGTGGAACTTACACGCGAGCTGCTCGACGAGTACGCCTGGCTGCAGCGGGTGCATTGCAATCCGATCGACTTGGAGTGAGACGTGGATCAAGCGAGAGAATCCGCTAGAAGCCCAAGCGATCTTGGAAGGCATCATTGATCGACTTCCGTGAACCAGCCCAGGATGCCTCGCAGCATTTCGATGTAGGTGTAGATCAGAGGAATGCCAACGAATATGATCAAAAAAGGAATAGACCAGGGCTTGCTAAAGAACCAAGTCTCGAAAAACTTCCGAAAGTCCTTTGGCGGTTGGTTATCCAGTTGGTGCACGACCTCCAGTATCTCAGTTGAAATAACTTGAAGCGTATTGGCGGTTATGCCTCGGTCACTCTTGATGATCCTTATCGCGCCCCAACGCTCAAGTATGCCCATCAATCGATCGTACCCATCGTCCGTAAGTCCGGTTTCGGAGATTATGGCAGGTCTTTCAAGGAATCCGCGCTCGTCCTCGCGATGCTCCGCCATCCAGCGAATCGCTGCCGCTTCGTTCGCGCTTAGCGTGGACCCAAACACCTGCACCGGAATCACCGCCTCCTAAGAATCGAATGTCTGAATGTCTGAGTTATATCATGCGGGGGATGCGTCGACGTATCAAGGGCTAGCACGCCAACGTGAATGCTTGTTGACCATTTCGGGCGTTCTTCCTACGATCAAAAGTGATGGGCAGGACACAACCGAGCCGATCGCCAAGGATCGGACACGCGCCGCCCCACTTCGCTCGCCAATTGATCTTGGCCTGGCCGAGCTTCGTGGTTCGTATCTAGGATTCGGTTGTGCAATCTTCTATCCGCCTCAAAGCCGGTGAGTCGCTGAGTTCCGGAGATCGTGTTTTGGCCAAGGTCAACGCGGTCGAGGGCAATTTCTGTGATGTCCGCTTTTGGCCCGTCGAGGGACTTTCGGTCTCGGTCGAACGGGTCGCCGATCGGCGGGTCACGCTGCGCGTGATCGCCAACGTCCGAGCAGGCCGGGACGGAAAACGCGAAGAGACGCCAACCGACCAACAAGCGGAGGGTGTCGCGCATGGCGAAGAAACCGAACGGGACGATCGACCCGGCCAAGACCGAGACGGATAAACCGGAAAAGACCGACGAGCAGCTCGCGGCGGAATACGTCGAAGCGCTGGCCGACGGCAAAGAGTGCTACAAGCGAGCCGATCGGCGGCTGGCCGAACTGCGGAAGCGGGGACTCAAGCACGGCGCGACGTTGGACATCACGTCCCAGGGCCGCGCGCAACTGTTTCAGCTGATCGACCAGTTTCGCGGAACCGAGAAAGTCTTCCGCACGACGGTGATCCCACGTTGGACGGCCAAGGTCACGGACGTCGACTGATGGATCAAGCCAAGCTATTAGAACTCTACGTTCGGGCCAGCCTGATCGAACGCGAGTCCGCGGCCTTGCGACGGGACCTCGATCAGGAATTGACGGCGCTGCGCGGCCAGATGTTAAGAGTGTTCCCGCCGGCCGAAGCGGTGGTCGACTGGCAAGAAGATCCGCGTTCGATCGTCCCCGACTGGGATGATGTGGACTCGCTGCGAGCGGCGATCGAGCGGTCGACCGAAGAGAACGGGCTAGTCCAAGCGTATCGCTGGCGGCTGAAACTGTTAACCGGCGAAGCGGCCGAGTGTTCGGGATGCGGCGCGGCACGTCTGCCCGACGATTTGCAACGCGGATTTTGCGGGGACTGCTCGGCGAACGTGGAGGGGCCGAGCATGTTGATGTTCTTGCACGTGCAAAAGTGCGCCGGCCATACGCTGCGGAAAGTGATCGAGCAGAACTACGCTTCGACGTTGCACCTGAACGAAGCCAAGCAGCAAGGCGGCTGGACGGTCATCTCTTGGTGGGAGCAACTGAATCCCAGCGAGCAAAAATGGTTCTGCGACGACGTCTGCCGGCATGATGCGGTAATCGGTCATTTTCCGTATGGCTTGGATTCAATCCTGCCGCGTCCTTGCCGTTACATCACGATGCTCCGCCATCCGCTGGATCGCTTCGTCTCGTTGTACGAATTCCTAAAGACCCGTCCGGAGTGGGATAACGGTCAACTGGGGACGCTGGAAGATTTCGCGACCAACGATTACGCCACGGAGTTGAAGGATAACCACACGGTGCGCGTCTTCTGCGGCGAGTCGGCGTTCAAGGAAATCGAACCGATGACGCGAGCTCACTTGGACATCGCCGCGATCAATCTTCGCCAGTGCGCTTTCGTGGGCCTGGTCGAGCATTTCGATCGCTCGCTGGAGATCATGCAAAGCCTGTTCGGCTGGCGTGACATTTCCTACACGGTTCAGAATGCCAACCCCAAACGGCAACTACGTGTGCTGAATCAGATCGATGATGAGCTGCTGGCCAAGATCGAACCGCGTATCGCGCTGGATCGAGAACTGTATCGAATCGCCACGCAGATGTTCCTTGCCCGGGGAGGAAGCCAGCCATAGCCAAGATAGCTGATGCGGCCTGCGAGCGGCTTACTCGATAGCGTCGTCAGAGATTATTCGCTCTTCTTTTCGCTTCAATCTAAGGCGAATCTTCTCAGAGGCGGAAGTTGTATTTCTCTTCCCGATCCACCAATCAATCAAGCAGTACACGCCGAAAACATACCCCACGACCAGCATGACTACAAAAAAGGTAAACACCTTTGGATCGTCGACTGGTGTTGATGACAGCGTCACTGTCATCGAAACCGCCGTAGTCAAGCACGCAATTGCAAAGTTCAACTGATTCGATCCCGGAGGGCCATCTTCCAACTGCTTCAACTCGTCTTCGGTTACGTCATACAACGTTATCGAATCCATGGGTGCCCTTCTTACAGGGACATGACTTTGAATCGGGCTTTCATTGTCGCTCATAGATTGGCCTTAAGCCATTCGTTCTTACAGCGGGTATTCTTCCACGCCGAAGCAACGCCTGAAAGAACCACGAAGATACGAAGAGATTTGTCTTGAGAAAGCTCCTCGTAAAGAGAATCTCTTATGACGGATGGCTGTTCTTCATCAGTGACGATGGACCACGTCGTATTCGTAATTCTCGCCCACCTGGGATACTCTTTCACCCGCTCGTGGGCGCGATTGTAGTCCTCCACGACGTCCGATTCGACACAAATGATGTAGCACTGTTCCACGGGAGAATTCGTTGGAAGAGGGTTGGATCGCAAAGAGGGGAACGTCCCTACGGTAACTAACTTTACGCTGAACCTCAAGGGCTCATGATTTCTTTCGCGCGTAGAACTGGTTCCAGCCGACGTCGCCGAGGATTTCTAGATCGTGGGTTTCGCCGAGGTATTTTTCGACGGCGGCTCGGCCTTCGGCGAAGTGCCATTCGCCGCGGATGTGTTCGATTCTTTGCAGCAACCCCCAGCGGTGAAGATCTCGCAGGACACCGACTTCCGCGCCTTCGATGTCGATCTTGAGCAAGTCGATCTCCGGTGATTGAGCCGCGTCACCTGGCACGACAACGCTGCTGTCTTTGATGACCGTGAGATACTCGCTCTGTGATTGCCGATGCACCGGGTCGGTCGCCACGATCGACTCTTCCAAATCATCTCGCCCCACCATCGCGACTTGCAAGCAAGAAACGTCGAGTAGGTCGCAGTTGGTCTTCAGCCACTCAAATCGACCGGGATCGGGTTCGAAGGCGTACACTTCGGCAGCGGGCCACAACTTGGCAAGCAGCCAGGTGACCGTACCGTAGGCCGCTCCCAAATCCCAGATCACCTTCGGTCGAAAGTCCGATTCGGCCAGCTCGCGCAAGCGGTAAACGTCGCGCTTGATCGATTCGTTCTTGATCGCCCGGGCGTGATTTTCGTCGGGGACTTGGATTTCGGTTTCGGCAGTATCGACGATCCCGACGAACATCACGCCCGGGCGATCAAGACCGAATCGATCAAGCGCGACGTTTACCGCTTGCGCGAGCTGGCCGAATCGGACTTTCGACCGAAGGTGATCTGGGATTTGGGAGCGGCCTACGGT